>CAYNIG010000007.1:0-43957 GCA_964396995.1 uncultured Saprospiraceae bacterium
GTCTGAAACCTGACCCTGCCAAGCAGGTCCTGCTGCAAGTGAGTGGCTGACAAGTGAGGGGGCAAGCTGCTGCTGCACAGGCAGCAGGTGTGATGGCACTGATGACGGGGTATGGATGTACAGACTTTATTTTTGGCAGCCACCGATGAAATGGTTGGTAACGATAAAATATATTTTCAAATCAATTCATCTCCTGAGCAACAGTATATCAACCCAATAAGTCAATGGCAAAAAGGAACCCTCTATAAAATAAAGATCAGAGCAATTGATAAAGTCGGAAACGAGGCAACCAGTGAACTTTCATTCCGTATCGCCGATAAATGATTTCCATATGAGTTTAAAAAATCGAATTGCCCTCATCCGGAGCCTAGTTTGTATCCTGATATACACTACACCGATGTATTCCCAGATACAGCCATTTTCCAGAAATGACTCGGCCTTTTTGTTGGATGCAGAACGAAAATATACCGTTGCAATTGAAAATAATAGTTTAAAACAAGCCTCTGGATATCTCAATGAACTGGCTTTTAAATATTGGACTCACAATGACTACCGGAAAGCCATCGAGTATTATGAGAAATCTTTAAAATTGAACTTCGGTCTGGGCAATGAAAATGCCGAAGCCATGATATACAGTAATCTGGGATTGTTGTATGCCGATATCAAGAATTATCAAAAATCATATGAATGTTTTCAAAAGACCCTTGCTGCCCGTCGGGCTTTCGATCAGAAAGAAGGGGTGGTGCAGGCTTTGTTAAATTGTTCCGGCGCATTAAACGCCATGAAAAAATATTCAGAATCATTGGAATTGCTTGAAGAAGCAAACCTATTATCCAGACAGATCAAAAATCAGGATCTTATGCTGGAATATTTACTGAAATGCTATGCTAACTTATCTGAAACATATGAAAAATCAGGAGACCTGAAGAAGTCGCGGCAATACTATGATTTTTATAAAACCTTCCTGGAGAAAAGCAAAAGCCTGGATTTAGAACGATTGCGTACCGCTGTAGAAGAGGAAAAACTTTTAAAAGAAATGGCATTAATCAATGAAAAGCAAAAGGAACAGGAATTACTAAAGAAACAGTTTGAACTTAAAAAAGCAGAATTGGATTTAAGTACCACAGATTCCATAAATAAAAAATTGTTTGATGACCTGGATAAATCACAAATTCAGGTAGTAGCCCTTCGTCAAAAATCGATGATAGATAGTTTAAACAGAGTGCAGGAGCAATTGAAAAGTGAATCTATTATTTCCAAAGAACGATCATTCAGGAATATTCTTGCCTTGGCGGCGCTTTCACTATTGACTATTAGTTTTTTTATATACCGGAATTTTATCCAGGAGAAAAAATCGAAAAAAATATTAGCTGAAAAAAACGAAGTCATTGAAAAGCAAAACGCCGAGCTCTCTGGATTAAATAAAATCATTGCCAGGCATAATGAGCGAATGAAAAAGGAATTGGATGTAGGGCAGGAAATACAAATGAGTATGCTGCCCAAAATATATCCGGTACCGGAAGCAATGGAAATGGCTGCTTTTCTGGAACCAGCCCGGGAAGTGGGAGGAGATTTGTATGATTTTTTTATGCTGGATGACGATCATTTGCTTTTTGGCATAGGTGATGTTTCCGGAAAGGGAGTGCCGGCAGCCCTATTTATGGCAGTGACCAAAACTTTAATCAAGGCACATGGGGGTAAAGGTATATTGCCTGCTGAAATACTCAGTGCAGTGAATGTAGATATTGCAGCTGGAAATGAGCAATCTATGTTTGTGAGTTATTTTTTAGGTTTACTCAACGTAAGGTCAGGAGAGCTTATCTATTCTAATGCAGGACATCTTCCTCCTATTCTTAAAAAGAAAAATATTTGCGACCGACTGGATTCCATTCACGGACCGGTATTGGGAGCAATTGAGAACTACACTTATTTACAGAATAGCATAAAGCTGCTTCCCGGAGAAATTCTATTGTTATATACTGACGGGGTGACCGAAGCAATGAATGTAAGGCATGAGTTATATACAGACAACCGGCTCCACCATTTTCTACTAAACTATAATTTTAAATCCACCGGGACATTACTGAAGGATATAAATCACGATGTAAACCAATTTGCCCGAGATGAAGAACAATCTGACGATATTACCATGATCGCATTGACTCTGAAATCTCATTAATTTGTATCCAATTCCATGCCGTCATAGGCCAACACTATCGCGGTATTGGAATGGGCATCATATATCTCTTTGTAGCGAATACTATCAGCCAGAAATTTGTCCAATTGAATATCATCCAGCAGATGATCGGAGTGAAAAAGGCATAATTTTTTAGCTTGTGCTTTTACTGCCATTTCGATTGCGATTAAATTACTGGAATGACCCCAGTTTTGCTTTGTATGCAAGTGATCAGCAAGATTAAATTGACCATCGATAATTAAAATATCTGCATTTTTATAAAATTGTAAAAATGGGCTTTCCTCATTTTCAGCGTCATCGGTATGCTCTACATCGGTGCTGTACACTATTTTTTTATTGCCAGAGTTGAACGCATAACCATAGCTTAATCCGGGATGAGGTTGCTCCAGTACTGATACGTTAATTCCACCTAGTTGAATTTCATTTGCCGGGTTTATTATGTGAAAACTGATATTGGCTCCCATGTCTTTGAGGCTAACAGGGAAAAATGGATTGCTCTGTTGTTTTATGAAAGCATCTTCGAGGTCAGCATGGCATCCCCAGATTCTGATCGAAGTACCTTGCAGATAGGCAGGAATAAAAAATGGAAATCCTTGCATATGATCCCAATGGAGATGCGACATCAGTAAATTGATGACTTTCGGCTTTGGGTTCTTTTGGCTCACTAATGATTTTCCAAGGTCACGAATACCGGATCCCGCATCACATATTATAATTTCAGTACCTCCTATGATTTCCACACACGGTGTATTTGTTCCATAAGTTGATCGTACCCCGAATGGCAATGTTTGAATAAAAGCATCCAGGTCAGAGTTTTGGTTGATGCCGGCTTCGATAGCTTTGGCTAATGCGTACCGGATGGCATTTAGCGCCGTCTCCGATTTATAAGAAGAAGGCAAAGACCCTCTGCAACCCCAAAATTTAACTTGCATGTAGTAGAATTTAAATTTCAAATTTAAGCATAGTTTTATTACAAAGGATTCTATGTGCCAAGCCAATTCATATGGTTACTCAGTCACAAGCCACCGAATGTACATAACCGCCTATTTAAAGAACAATAAAATTCAAACTCATCCCAAAGTGTAAATCAGGCTAGTTAAAAAAGTAGTCTGAGGTAAATTCAATTGAAAAAAAGCGTACTAATCACTGAGGAAATCCTGCTTTGGACCAACACTCAAATAAGTCTTTTTCTTCACTGGAAAGTTTGGTAGCTCCAGCAGGCGGCATCTCACCTGATTCGATGGCTTCCGTCATGTGTTCAAAATGAAGCTGAAGTTTGGGATAATCTTCGATAGCCCAGTGTATGGATGCTTTTCCTCCAACTGAATGACAATCGCTACCACTGCATTTTGATTGTATAATACCTTGTAATTTGCCGCCGGCTGTGCTGAAAGTACTTCCTGCCAAACTACTACAGTCTACCTCTTCAGTTTTCGATGTACAGGCAAGAATACAGGTGAGGCTCAGGTATTTTATTGTATAGCTCAGTGATTTAAATTTCATAATATAACCTTTATAAACACTAAACGAAAAAAATGGGCTACCCGTATAATTTGGTATTGTGACTCACTGGAGTGTAAATTATGGTTATGTATATAATAAAAAAGCCCCGATCAAATTCATGATCGAGGCCTTAGTTCATTTCTTTATTTGGTATACTAGTCTTCGACTACTTCGAAAGCTACCGAAGCTGGTACATCGGCATGAAAAATAATATTAGCAGAATAGGTACCCAGGTTTTTTACTTCCTCAGGCAAGGATATTTTTTTACGTTCTACCTCTATTCCTAGTTGATCTTTCAGTGCTTGTGCTATCTGTACGGTAGATACACTACCAAAGATTTTACCGGTGGTTGCGGCTTTAGCTGCGATTTTCAATGTTTTACCAGTAAGCTTAGCAGCCATTTCCTTATAGGTATCGACACGTTTCGCTTCTTTAGCAGCGTCTTGTTTGAGCATTTCATCCAGACGAGATTTATTAGCTTTATTTGCTATGATGGCTAATCCTTTTGGGATTAAATAATTGCGACCATAACCGTCTTTTACTTTTACTAAGGAGTGCTTATCGCCTACTTTCTCCACATCCTGAAGCATGATGATTTCCATAACTTAGATATAATTGAATTGGTGGGTTAGATAAAATTATTTTAATAAATCAGTTGAGAAAGGCAATATAGCCAGATGCCTGGCTCTTTTTACTGCAGTAGCTACCCGGCGCTGATATTTCAACGAATTACCGGTGATGCGACGAGGAAGCAGTTTACCTTGGTCATTTACAAATTGGATTAAAAAATCGGGATCTCTGTAATCAATATACTTGATACCGAATTTTCTAAAGCGGCAGTATTTTTTTCTCTGGTGACCTATATTAGGATTTGACAGGAATTTGATTTCTTCTTGTGAAGCCATTTTCATTGTAAATTTTAGTTATTAAAAATCTTCAGCTGTTGCTGATTTTTTTTTGGTTTCTTTTTTCTTTCCAATCTTGCCATTGCGTTTGTCATCATTGTACTTTACGCCATATTTATCAAGACTTACGGTAAGGAATCTGAGTATACGCTCATCACGTTTCATAGCTAATTCCATCTTTGGGATGAATCCACCTGACTCAGACTGAAACTCTAAACTAAAGTAAACACCTGTATTACGCTTGTTGATCATATAAGCCAGCTGACGCAGACCTATTTCTTCAACATGTACAACCACGCCACCTTCAGTGGTGATGAGGTCGGTATAATTCTTTGCTGCCGACTTTATTTCATCGTCCGACAGCACTGGATCTACGATGAAAGTCACTTCGTATTGTTTCATGCGAAATGCAATTTTAAATTTGGGCTGCAAAAGTAGCCTTTTTTCGGGAGATAACCTACCTGTAAGTCAGTGTTTTGATGTAATTAATTCAGGTTTTATCTAATAAATTACAAATTGAGGGAATTTGAATCTGTAAGGGATTGTAAATCAATAGTTTGAATTGTTTTATTCGTACATTGCATCAATCGCTTTATGATAGTGCTCCATTAATAAGTGCCTGATTGGCTTCAGAGTAGTCGTCACTTCTTTGTTTTCAACCGTCCAGTCCTGGTGGCAAAGTACGAAGTTGCGCACCTGTTGGTGCAAAGGCAATGTAAGATTGAGTTTGTCTACTTCCGATTGAAAATGATCTCTCACTTTTACATTAAACACCATATATGGAGCAGAAGTATAGTGTATTGCATTTTTATTGCACCAAACTTCCAAGAGCTCAAAATTAGGTACTATTAAGGCTGTGACATACGGCTTTTGAAATCCGAGGATCAGGCACCTCTGTACAAAAGGAGATTTTTCAAAATGTAATTGTAGAGGCAAAGGGGATATGTATTTACCTGACGATGTTTTGAAAATGTCTTTTTTTCTATCTGTGATATATAAAAATCTTTTTTCGCCGATTCGGCCAATATCTCCGGTCCGGAGCCATCCATCCTCTGTAACGCTAGCTTCAGTGAGTTCTTTTTTTTGATAATAGCCCAGCATGAGATTAGGGCCTTTGACTAAAATCTCGCCCGTTTCGTTCTCATCGGGTGAATCTATTTTAATTTCAACTCCAGGAACGGACATACCCACCGATCCGATCCTATACATCCCGGGTTCTAATCTGTTGATACTAATTAAAGGTGCCATCTCTGTCATACCATATCCTTCGATAATCCTCACTTTACCGGCTGAAAACAATCTGCTGATCTCAGGCCTCAGTGCTGAAGCACCTACTGCAATCCATTTCAGATGACCACCCAATGCTTTTCTAAACCGATTTAAAACCAAAATCCTGGCAACAATTAATTGAAATTTATAATTTACATCAAAAGACTTATCTACATCGTAATTTTCACCAACAGTTAACGCCCATTCAATTATCTTTTTTGCCAATATATTTTTTCTAAGCTTGATTCCATCCAGATGATCAACCATTTTCTCTAATACCCTGGGTACCGCAGTACAAAATAGGGGTCTTACAGACCTGAAATCATGACTAAACCTGGATTTGTCCTCGCTAAAGAAAATGGATGCTCCGAATGCGAGATAAGCATAGCAAGTGGTTCTTTCAAAAATATGACTAAAGGGCAAAAAACTAATGACTTTGTTACCCGGTACAATGGGAAAAATGGTAAGAATGGCTTTTATGTTGTGTACTATGTTTTTATGACTCAACATTACCCCTTTATTGATGCCGGTACTGCCTGATGTGTACAGTACGGTAGACAGATCGTCTTCATGCACCATATCTTTTATTTCCTGTAAATTGGAAATCCGGGTGTAGTCTAATTGGGTTTGATCCAAATAATAAAAATGTCCTTTTTCACCTTTTTCCAGATGGAATATATTGGTAGTACTCCATAGCGACCATTTTTCATAAATACTTTTATTAAGGGCTATGATGAGCTTCGGTTTTATTTCATTAAAGATGTACTCGGTTTCATCTGTATTTAATGTAGGATGTACCGGCACCACGATTACCCCAAGTTGTTGTAATGCCAGGTCAATAATGATCCATTCAGGGTTGCCCGATTCCGGCACCAGGATGGCTTTGTCTGCTTTTTTAAATCCCGCTTGCTGTAAGACCAAAGTCAATGCATCTACTCTGTCCATTACCGTAGTGAGTGACAGTGAATGCCAGGCGCCTTGGGTCCAAAAGGACATGGCTTTATGATTGGGATATCGGTCTTTTTGGAATTGGAGTAAATCGAATATCCTTGTAAAATCAACTGTTTTATGTGCATGCGGCTCCATTAGTGCTTCGGTTTGATGTACAATATTTCGTATAATAAATCGAAAAACTCGCTGAATTCAGGCAGGTTATTATGACCTGCATTTTTAATTTTATGCAGATTGATTTTATCTGGATATAATTTTTTTAAAGACATGCTTTGGGTAAATGGTATCAACCTGTCTTTATCTCCATGTAAGATGTGGATTGGACAGGATACCTTTCCCAGATACTCGTCGGTACGAATATCGTATCGAATCAGCCATTTTAGCGGGGTAAAAAATAAAAATCGTTTTATATTATGATAAAAACTAAAATACGGTGAATCTAAAATTAAAAGCCTGGGATGATTACCGGATGCTACATAAGCGGCTATGCCACTTCCAAGTGATCGGCCATAGATTACGATCGAATCTTCTGAATATTTATTTTTAAGCCATTCGTACATTTTTTGAGCATCATGGAATAAGACCGATTGCGTCCTTCGGCCCTTGCTTTTACCAAAGCCACGGTAATCCATCATAAAGAAATCGTATCCATTACTTAAAAAGTCTTTGGCAAATTTTCCCCACCCTTTTATGCTTTTGCTGTTCCCTTTGAGGTAATAGACTGCCCCTCTGGAATTCGGTACTTTGAAATAAATAGCATTGATCTTACCGCCATCTTCCATTTCAAAATCAAGCTCTTCAAATGGAAAGGGATATTTATAGTTAAAATGTTGAGGCAAAATCTCTGGCCGAAAGAAGAAGAGGTGCTGGAAAAAATAAAATACCAGGCAGATAAAAAAGTAAGAAAGGATCAATATGAATATCACAGGTTTCACTTGCCCAGGTAAAGAAGTACAGCTTTCGGCATGTTAAATGCAACTGGCTAAAGCCATTTTAAAGGATACAAAATAGGAATAATTTTAAAGAATATTTGTACACTACAGCCTCGTGTAAAAGCCTGGTAGCACTCCCTTCTGGCTTGGTATTTCAAAATCGACAGCTTAATCCTATGCTATTGTAAAAGATATTTCCTTACTGCCTCGTGATATTTATCAAAGCGTCTTATATTCATATGTCCGGCACCTTCAATTATTATCAATTCCGTTTTTTCATTTCCGGAGGCAGCTAATTTTTTTACCGCATCAAGAGGTATGAGTTCGTCTTCAGTACCGTGAATGATTAATATTGGACATTGAATCAAGGGTAACCTGCTGACATTGGAGAATGTTGATTTGAGCGGAACAAAAAATAGTATCGGGGAGAATATCATAGGTGCAGCACTCTTAATCTCATCAAATGGGGTTTCCAATATTAGTAATTTGGCTTGTTTTTTTGTTGCAGCATAGGTGGCCATTGCTGAGCCGAGAGATCGGCCATAAAAAATATATTGTTTCGGATTTAGTACCGAATCAGTGTACTGCAACCAAGATTCCATATCGTAATACAAATCTTCCTCTACCGGATAGCCTTCGCTTTTGCCATATCCTCTGTAATCAGGCATGAGTACATCGTATCCGTATTTAGAAAGTTCCGCGGCTGGCCTGGTATATCGTTGGATATGATGCCTGTTGCCATGAGTATAAATTATAAGCCCTTTGGAACTATCTTTTGCTTTTATCAATATACCGTTTAGCCTGATTCCATCTCTGCTATTAATCCAAATTTCCTGATATTCAGCTCCAACAGAAAATGTATGATTTTTATCCAGGGGTAATCGTTGAAAAATCATTTTATCCTGGAATATCCACCCTATAGCAAATAGCAGGAGATATACCAGGATTAAGGCTATTACTATTTTCTTTAAAATCTGCATGTGGGTGGATATTTATACTTTTTAATTTAAATATACCTCGATATCCCGAAACAGACAGGGTACACCTTTCAAGTAAAAATTTAATCCGACCGGGTACATTAAACTAATAATACAGTTTAGTTGAAACAGCAATTCTATTCCATACATTAATCTGGTTTATAATGATGATGATCTGGGCCAGTTCCTGGTCTGTAAATTGAGCAACAGCCGTATGATATATTTCATCACTTAATCCATTGGCTGACAAGAGGGTTATAGCTTCAGTCAATAGTAGAGATGCCTTTTCTTTGTCAGAAAATTCGGAATTAGTTGCCCACGAATCTAAAGCATGGATTCGAGAATCTTTCTCCCCCAGTTTTCTGGCTGCTTTGCTGTGCATTTTGATACAATATTCACATTTATTTAGTTGAGATGCCCGGATTTTGATAAGTTCAGCAAGTAAAGGGTCCAGCGATGTATTCGCGATGTATTTTTCGATAGCAAGCAAAAATTCGAAATACACCGGTTCCTCTTTTTTAATGCTGATACGTGATGGGTTATGCACTGTATTTTTTTTTGAGTATTTTATTAAGATGCAGCTTTAAACAATAAGTCTTTCAAAAAAAGGGTTGTGTATTTTAATTTATTTGATGTGCTCACATCGGTAAGTCTTGGCAAATGCTGAGCAAAAAACTGTTGGTTGTGAGCAGTTTCTATGAGTGTTGAGCTCAGCGAATGGGCAAATTTATACGATGGATTGTAAACGGAAATAATTCCCGCAATCGTATTACAAAGATCCTTGTAGGGCTTGAATACCTGGCTTCTATTTATTTCTTTCACTTCTTTTACAAGGTATACTTTACTGCTTTCAAATATGATTACTTTTTGCAAAATGGCCAGGTCTATATAGGTTTTGCCACCTACTAATGGAATTTCAACGGTAAGCAGTTCAATAAGAGCATTTAATTTTTCTTGTGCAGTGGATTTCGATTGCAGGTGAAAGGTGATGATGTAATCGAGGTAAGACCAATACCAGTTGAATATATATAGTAAGAGCCGGTGTTTATTCTCAAAATACCGGTAAATGGTAGCTTCTGTAGTATCCATGCCCAACGCTAATTTTTTGAAAGTAAATGATTCGAAACCCAGGTCATGAATTAATTGGATAGAATGAGAAATGATCTGCCTGCCCATTTCACTGGTCTCCGGGTCTTTAAGATATATTTTTTCGCTTACTTTAAATTTTAAGGTAAAATCCATTTTAAGAAGGAATTAACAACAAAGATGGGTACAAATATAAATACTTTTTAAATAAATAGCAATACCTTTGAACTATGATAGTAAAACTATTGTTAGTGATAGAATAACTTTTGGCTTATGGTAGTGGATTCCATCGTTGCTTTGCTTACCTTAATCTCTCTGGAAGTCATCCTGGGGATTGACAATATTATATTCATATCTATTTTAGCCGATAAATTACCGGAAAATCAACGAGCCAGGCTTAGATATTGGGGAATAGGGCTTGCTACCCTGATCCGGCTACTGCTTTTGCTGGTGATTTCATGGATATTAAAACTCGACCAGGTTTTATTCTCCGTTGCTCAGTTTGATTTTACCGGCAAGAAGATCATATTAGCATTAGGGGGGCTTTTCCTGATCTACAAAAGTGTGAAAGAAATATATCATAAAACGGAAGGATCTGGAGAAAATCTTCAGGCCAAAAGTGATTTTAAGAGTTTATTAGTGCAGATATTGATTTTAGACCTGGTGTTTTCCGTAGATTCAATAATCACTGCGGTTGGAATGACCGATACACTTTGGATCATGTATGTATCGGTGATCGTCACCGTGATTATAATGGTCATTGCTTCCCGTCCCATTAGTCTGTTCATTTACAGGCACCCTTCATTTAAAATTCTGGCCCTCTGTTTTTTGATTGTGATAGGGGTTGCCCTGCTAGCAGAGGGATTTGGGCTTTTAATTCCCAAGGGGTATATATATTTTTCTATGGCTTTTGCTTTTTTTGTTGACCTGATGCAAATGAGATTTGCTGGTGCAACCAAAGAAAAATTGAATTAAATTTATCTCTATGCCTACTACAAAGCAACAAGATTTCAAAGAAGCAGTAAAAGAACTTCTGAAACTATTAAAATTGGATAAGCCAGATATAATGGCTATTTATGTTTATTCTATCTTTTCCGGCTTATTGTATTTGGCTTTGCCCCTGGGAATTCAGTTTATAGTTGGTTTTATTATGGCAGGGTCCATTTCTACTTCTGCAATTATATTGATGATAGTCATTTTGATAACCCTTTCCTTAAATGGACTTTTGCAAATCAAACAATTTGAAATCATTGAGAAAATAGAGCAAAAGCTTTTTGTAAGGTATTCCTTCCGATTTGCCGAATCATTAGCTTCTATTGATTTACTTAAAATGGATAGCTATTACCTTCCCGAACTGGTAAATCGTTTCTTCGAAGTAAGTACATTACAAAAAAGTATTTACAAACTACTGATTGATGTACCGGCCGCAGCAGTGCAGATTATTTTAGGGACATTGCTTTTATCCTTGTACCATCCACTTTTTATTGGATTTGGTTTTTTGCTACTTACTTTGGTAACCTTTATTATTTGGGCCACTTCTACCCGAGGACTGCAATCAGCCATTAATACAAGCAACTTAAAATTTGAAACCGGTGCCTGGATGGAAGAAATGGCCCGAAATGGGATTTCTTATAAATTTAATAAAGGATCCGATTTTCATATGAGAAAGACGGATGAGTTGGTAGCCTCTTACCTCGATTCAAAGACTGAGCATTTCCGTATTTTAAAAATACAATATGGAAGTCTTATTTCTTTTAAGATAATCATTGTGGCAGTGATGCTTATATTGGGTATTGCCCTGCTGGTAAATCAAGAAATTAATATAGGCCAATTTATTGCAGCAGATATTGTAATCATTGCGATCATCGGATCTGTGGAAAAATTCATTGCCAGTTTTGATACCTTATATGATGCTTTGACCTCACAGCAAAAGCTGGAGAAAGTAACACAGGCAGCTATGGAAAGGCAAGGTAATATTGAGTATAAATCCAATAAAAGGGGACCGGCCATAGAATTACAAAACGTAAGTTTTTCATATGAAAATAATTTTAATGTGATAAAGGATTTTACATTAAATATGGCACCTGAGCAATGGGTAGTACTGAACGGTAAAAAGGGTTCGGGTAAATCATCCATCATTAATTTGCTATCAGGCTCTTATGCTGATTTCGGAGGGAATATCCTGATTAATAAAATTCCTATTGGCAATTACCACCTGGGCAGTTTGCGATCTCATATTGGCGTATTGCTGCAGAATAGTAACGTATTTAAAGGTAGTTTATTGGAAAATGTTACGTATTCAAAAGAGGTATCTTCCATGGATACTTTACAGGAATTGGCTTCTCTGACGGGATTAGCAAAGTATGTGCATGATTCCCGGAATGGCTGGGATCAAATAATTGATACCTATACCCGTAAAATTCCTTCTCCATTTATGCATAGTATATTGCTGACCAGGGCACTTTATAATCAACCCGACTTGCTCTTGCTTGAAGATCCATTTATTTACTTAGACGGATCAGAAAGAGATCGTCTAGTGAAATACGTTAAAGAAAAGATGAAGTCTACCGTGTTGATTGTAAATAATCAATTTCAATCACTTGATTTTTGTGATTATTCCATAACCATGTAAGGTAATCGTTAAAAATATATGCGTAAGAAGGATTTATTTTATACTGAACATAACCCATTTAGCGAAAAGTTTAAATCGCCTAAGCTTATATATAAAGTCAATGATGGTAACGCAATAGCTAAAAGTGTAACCATAGTTCTCTTTTTGGTTTTTTTATTTGGTTTCTTACCGTGGACTCAAAATATTAGAGGAAGAGGGAAAGTAACCACACTAAATCAGGAAGGCAGGCAACAGGAAATTAATAGCATCATAGGTGGAAGAATAGCAAAATGGTATGTAAAAGAAGGAGATCATGTAAAAAAGGGGGATACCATACTTCAACTAAATGAGGTAAAAACTGAATATTTAGATGCTCAACTATTGCAACGAACTCAGGAACAGATTTTAGCCAAGGATGAAGCTATTCAAAATTACAGGAATAAGGCCTTAAACACTGATCGTCAGGTTGAAGCTCTTGCCTCTATCAAGGAATTAAAATTACAATCCATTCAAAATAAGATGGAACAGGAGAGGTTAAAGATTAATAGTGATAGCGCTGAAATTAAAGCCAATGCAGTAGAACAGAAAATATATGAAAGGCAATTGGAGGCTGCCACGAAAATGGTTAATCAAGGTGTTATTTCGCAAATAGAGTACGAACGCCGGAAAGCTAATTTGCAAAATAGCCAGGCAAAATATGTATCATTGGAAAATAGAATTCTTAGAAGTCTCCAGGAATTAAAACAACTTCAAATAGAGAAAATAAACACCATCCAGGAATATTTAGACAAATCCTCAAAAGTAACAGGAGATAAATATTCAGCCTTATCGGATGCGGCTGCTGCCTCGTCTGACAAAGCTAAATTACAAAATGTTTATGCAAATTACGATGAGCGCATGAAGTTATACTATGTTTTCGCCCCCCAGGATGGACAAATTGGTAATTTGATGAATTCAGGGGTAAATGAGGTGATTAAAGAAGGTGATTTCATTGCTGAAATCATTCCCACAAATCAGATTAAAGCAGTGGAATTATTTATTGAACCTGTAGATCTTCCATTGATTAGAATAGGACAGAGGGTGATGTTTATTTTTGATGGTTTTCCAGCAATTGCATTTGGTGGCTGGCCTGATCATAGCTTTGGTATTTATTCAGGTAAGATCAGCAGCATTGAATCGGCTGCCAGTGAAAATGGTAAATTCAGACTATTAATAGTAGAAGATCCGAATCAAAGGCCCTGGCCGCCAAATCTTCGCATTGGGGTGGGGGCCCATGGCATTGCACTGTTGGATGATGTCCCTATCTATTATGAAATCTGGCGAAATATTAATGGATTCCCACCTAACTATTATAAAGAGAATACTATTAAAACCGAAATCAGGAAATAATACCGTAATGAGTAAATTTTATTGGATATTCATTTTAGTTGTGTCCTCATCGGGTCTGCTGATGAGTCAGTCATCAATATTAAGATTGGAAGAATTTATTAAAGAAGTTAAGAATTTTCATCCCATTATACAAAGATCTGATTTGATAAATAAATCAGCCTCAGTAAATGCTTTGAGCGCAAAAGCTAAATTTGATCCAAATGTTTACTTCGAAAATGATTTTAAATCTATCGATGGAAAAAATTATTATTCCTATCAGAATTATGGATTAAATATCAATACCAGGTCCCCTGTCACCATCAAAGCCGGACACGATAACGCATCGGGTGAATTTACTAATCCAGAGTATACAATTGGAGGTATTACTTATTTTGGAATTAGTGTTCCACTGTTGAATGGATTCGCCATGGATGAAAGAAGGGCCGCTTTGCAACAAGCTAAATTGATTACTAAACAAAGTGCACTAGCCAGCCAGGTTATGATTAATAATTTATTATTGGATGCGCACCTGGCTTATTACAGATGGGCTACTTCGTACCTTTCGTATAATCTGCTAAATGAATTTGCGGCAGCTGCCCTGGAAAGATTAAAACTCACTCGCATCAGCCAACTCAACGGAGACAGATCTGCTGCGGACACGGTAGAAGCAGCTATGCAATTTCAATATTTTCAAATTCAACTGCAGGAATTGAAAATGGAATTTGTAAATGAAACAATAGGACTATCTTCCTTTTTATGGACTTCCAATGGTCAGGGATATTTATTGGATGATACTTACATTCCGGATACTATGCTTTTTCAAAAGAAAGAATTTTTAAATGGTGAAATAGCTGCTCCGGATCCAATTATTCGAAATCCGGAAATAATACAATACGATTTAAAATTAGCCTCACTTGAAGTAGAAAGAAAACTTAAAAAACAATACTTGTTGCCCAAATTGGATCTCAAAGTAAGTGCGCTTTCCAGGAATTCCAATCTTTTTGGTGTACTCGACGGGTATCAGCTGGAAGATAATTTTAAAACAGGGATAGATTTTAGCTATCCTATTTTTACCCGGCATGCAAAAGCCGAATTGGAGGCAAATAAAATAAAAACAGAAAATCTGCAACTTGATCAGAAAGAAAAAATCAGGGAATACACATTAAAGTTACAGCGATTTCAGAGTGAATACAGTGTATTATCCCGTCAACTTAGCGAAGTGAATAAGGTGGTTCAAAACGCGTCTGCACTGCTTGAATATGAGAATTTTAAATTTAGGCAGGGTGAAAGTACCATTTTCCTGATTAATAACAGGGAAACTAAGGCAATAGAAGCCAGGTTAAAGGAGCTTGCTTTTTTGGAAAAAATGTTGATCACTACTTCAAAAATCAAATGGATTTCCGGCGAATGGATAAATGAATAAAATGGGTCATTTTATGAGTAACGATAAAATAATGACTATCTCGCAGTCCATCCCCCATCTACTACCAACATGGATCCAACCATATAACTGGCAGCATCACTTGCTAAAAAAATGGCCGCACCCTGGATTTCTTTTAATTCAGCCCACCTGCCCAATGCAGTAGCACCTACTACAAATTTTTTGCCATCATCTGTATCAGCAATGGATTGGTTCATCTCGGTGAGAAAAGGACCCGGACAAATTGCATTTACACAAATATTATTAGAGGCTAACTCCAATCCCAATGTACGAGTCATTTGTACTATGGCACCTTTGCTTGAAGCATATGGCGTACGATTTCCCAAGCCTACCAATCCCAGTGTGCTGGCCAGATTGATGATTCGACCATAATGATTGGCTTTCATGTGCGGTACGAAAGCACGGCACGCAAGCCAGGTTCCGGTTACATTGACATTCATTACTTTATTAAAGTCATCCAGTGAAAGATCTTCGATTGGGCCGCGAATATTGATACCGGCACTGTTTATAAGGATGTCAATTTTACCAAATTGGTCACCTGCATACCTGGCCATTACCTCTGTTTGATTTTGGTTGGTTACATCGCAAGCAAAAGAAACAACTTTTACTGGGTAAAGCTTGCCCAAATCAATAGCTGCTGATTGCCCTTCATCTGCATGGCGATTTACAATCATCACATTGCAACCTGCAGAGGCCAAGCCATAAGCCATAGCGAGGCCGAGTCCTTTTGATCCACCTGTGACCACCGCAGATTTACCGGTGAGATCAAATAGTTTTATTCCCGGAAGATTTAATGACATGTCTTATTTTAATTACTTAATTATATCATCGATAGTTTATCTCGACTATATTTCAAACATTCTACTATATTTTGATTTTCTCGCTCAAGCTTTTGATCATTTTGCAGGTTTGAAATCATAGGCAATCCATTCGTTTTCTTTTGTTTTACCATCATCATCATATTACTCAGATCTGTTGCAGGCACATCGTGAAAGGTAATCCAATAATCTTTGGTAAAAACAGGTATTTCCAATGGATCCCGGGTAATCATTTCCAGATTAAAGGTCACATTTGGATTGTGTTTTTTACAAATACTCACCATTCTGTTCAGATCGCAGACACCGGTGCCCATTGGCACTTCTGACAATAAAAATCCATTTACATATTCATCTACAGCCATATCTTTTATATGTGTAGAGAATACATAAGGCGCGAGTTTTTCGGTCACCAGAAGTGGGTCTTCCAATATAGCAATATTATTTCCAAAGTCGAGTGTGACTCCTATCCATTCGCTATCTAAGGCTTTTAACATAATGAGCATTTCGTCGGACCTGAGGTCTTTGTGATTTTCTACTCCCAACCTGACTTTATGTTTTTTCAATATTGGTTCAGCCAATTGCAACGAAAACAAAGCTTGCTTTTTATAATCAAGAAAAGATTTTAAAGTTTTGAAAGTTTCATACCGCCGGGGACCGAGTGTCACGGCTCTCAACGTGGTAGCGCCAGCTTCTTTGGCATTTAAAATCTGAGACTCAAACTTGGCTATATCCTCTAATGTCTTGGGTAAGCCAATAGAACCTTCCAGATATAGCCCAAGCTTTTCTCTTTTTGTTCTTACTTGTTTAGCAAAATCGAGGGACCAATCATTTACCATAGTCTGTATGCCACCTGCATTGACCAGTGCGGCATGATCCAATAAATCCATGGCTGATGTAAAGCCTGGAAATTGAAGGCTTTGTATTTTTGAGTTCCATCGAACAGCATAAGAGTGTACTACGATTCCCATTTTTTGATTTCCGAGCTTTAAAAAATGATGATTGGGCATAGAAAATGCCATACCAGTCAAAGTAGTGTTTTTGATAAAATCTCTTCTAATCATTTTATTAGGTTCTTCTATTAAAGTTATTGGAATTATTTGAGTTTTGAGGTCGTATCACTGGTAGCTTCAATGTAATCATTGATCTCGGTTACCGTCCAGGGCTTTACCCTTCCTTGTGCTAAGATTCGCGTCATGCCTACCGTCCTTCGATCCATAGCACCTGCATCATTGCCCCATTCATTTCTGATATAGGTGAGTATAGCTGTAATATCATCATCACCTAAAGTAGAATGCGATGGCATTACCGGTAATATTTCAGGAACATTGTATTTCTTATTATTGATTTCTATTTCTCCTTCTATCCCATGTAAGACTATAAGCGAAAGTCTTTTCTTATCTCCTGTCACCCATTCAGAATTGACCAGGGTAGGAGCCATACGTTGAACACCTTTACCGTCAGCGCCATGGCATCCGGCGCAATAGCTCAGATAATATTGTCGTCCGGTAGCCCACGATTTTTTCTCGGCTGCGGTGAGTTCGTTTTTATTCTTCGATTTTGATTTTACTATTTTATGGCCTGGCCATTCCATTATCTTTTCAAGCTTTTCTCTGATTTTTGTATCCGGTTTGGATCGAAGCATTAAAGTTTTGCCACTTGCATTTGAAGCCACGGTAAAACCTGAGATTAAAGCAGTCGTAAACCACTCAGCCGAGTCTATTAACTGGTGATTCAAGATTTTTTCTATCTCTTTCGGATTGCCTCTGTTGAATATCACCCCTGCAAGTGATTCAATAAATATGACTTTATTCGGATCATAGGTGAGCCCATTCACCGAATTCATTAAGCCAATTAGCAATTCGGCTTCTTTATCAGTAAGACTTGAAATTAATGCATCTCTGATCAGTGGAATCTGCACATATTGCTCCAATATATTTTTAGCTATCGGTATTTTTTGATTCTCATCAAGTGCATATAAAGACAATGCTGTTTGCAGTGCTCTTACACTATTTAAAGATTTGCTTTTATTTAAAATATTTTTTGAGACTATTATTTTGGTCTGATCATTATTTTCACAAGCCTTTTCTAATAGTCGCAAGGCATTGGAAAAAATGATATCATTTTCATCATTCAATAATGGTACCAGCAAAGCAGTATCCAACGCATTCAATCCCTCTAAAGTCCACATCGCATGTAGTCTGCCAAGCACCGATTTCGTGGAAAGGATATATTCTTTCAGGGGCGAAATGGCAGCAGGGTCATTTTTTTCAACCAAAAGTCGCTGCGCAATATCCCTTTTCCAGCCACTGGAATCTGAAAGTGAATTAATTAGCCGGATTGATTCGGCATTGGCTAATTTATGATTTTGATTTGGGTTTCTTTTTATTATGGATCCTTTGGGCACTATTTTCCAGATTCTTCCATAGTGAACTGGTAAAACTAAATTACGTTCAATCGTTTTCGCCCTCAAATAGGGAGTGACATAGGCACCATGTTGGATTAGCCCCCGATACATATCGGTGATGTACAATGCACCATCGGGTCCGGAATGTAAATGAACTGGTCTGAATCGCTCATCAGTGGATGCCAGGAATTCCTTACCGGGATGTGGATCATAAGCAGAAAATAGTATACCGTTTTCCTCTATTTTATTTCTTTTCACCAGGTTACCCGATGGTTCACACACAAATGCATTACCATAATAATCTGATGGAAATAATTTTTCTCTGTATATAAAAGGAGAACAGGCAGCTGTAAATTCGATTATCATACTGTCTTTGGTCAATGTTCCGGGAACATATCCTCTATTTACTGCGGGAGTAGGACGGATAGGATAAACCCTTCTGTCAATGGTAAGCCCATGATCTATTCCGGTGGTAGGTTTGTAGTTTTTATTCCTTAAAAAATAATTTGGTGGTACCAGATCTCCATGTAATTGGGACCAATTGTAATTGTATATCAATCTTCCATTGTCATCATGGTTTATGCCCCATTGCCCTCGGAATTCTGTAGAATCTTTGATCCAAAAAGCATTTGCTCTTTTATATCTGAAAGTGGATTTTGCATTATAATACCAATTGTCTAAACCTCTCCAAAGTCCATTGTCCGAATGTTCAGGCATACCGTTTTTAGCATAGAGTGAATCAAGCAATTCCCGGGTATCTGCTCGGGAATCATGATTGGTATCCCTGGTAATCCATAGAGCTTTATTCTCACATACCAATGCACCTTCTGAGGTCACCGCCAGCGCCCTGGGCATAATCAAACTATCTAAATAAATTATTTTTTTATCCATCCTACCATCTCCTGTGGTATCTTCAAGAACCGAAATCCGCCCGATTTTCTGATCTTCACCACCCCGTTCAATATCGTTCATAAATCCCCGCATTTCTACTACCCATAATCGATTGTATTCATCAAACAGGCTGATTACAGGGTCTTCGATAAGTGGCTCTGATGCGACCAATTGTATTTGGAATCCATCTTCAACATGAAATGATTTTAACGCTTCCTCGGCCGATAGGGGAGGAGATGGATTCGTTGGGTCTGACGCAGACTTACAGGAAAGAATGGAAATTAAAATCAACCAATAAAAATGATTGACTTTTGGTATAAGCTGCCAGAGGCAAAATAAGCGCCCGATGTGTTTTTGCATTTATTTCCTCAGCGAAATATTTAAACTTTTAATGGATTCGGATGAATCCATGGGCTGCGATAGGCGCGGGTCAATAATTTGGTAGCTCCTGCATCTCCGGCGACTATTCTTTTCTTTGGATCGTATTTTAAAGGTCTGCCTAATTCCATAGACATATTGGCAAGTATACAACATGCTGTGGATATATGACCTTCTTCTATATCTGCTACCGGGCGGCTATTTTTTTCAATAGCATCAAGAAAATCAAGCATATGTAATCGGGTTGCAGGAGCGGCATTCAATTCTATACGAGGCTCAGTATTATCTTCCGGGTATTTTTCTTTTTCATACAACACATCAAAATGCATTTTTTCACCTTTAGGATCTAAAGGTATAAAATCAGCCTGCATGGTACTGCCCCAAAGCGTACCCTTATCGCCATATAAAGTAAAAGACCAGGGATAGTTTGAATTATTGGGTGTACCCCAGCTACGATGTGTCCATACACAATTTAATTCAGGATATTCAAATACTGCTGATTGGGTATCGGAGATATTTGATTTTCCATCTTTTTGTACATATATGCCACCCTGAGATGATATCCTGGTTGGCCAACCAAGTTTAAGCATCCATCTTACGGTATCAAACATATGCACACACATATCACCGGTAATGCCATTTCCATATTCTTTAAAAGTTCGCCACCACCTTAGATGGGGGAGTCCATCGTAAGGCCTGAGTGGGGCTGGTCCAGTCCACATTTCATAATCGAAAAATTCAGGTACTTTTTCCACTGGTGGATTACCATTGTTGCGCATGGGAAAATAACAGCACATTTCCACGTGTGAAATTTTACCAAGCATACCCGAATCCACAATTTTCTTCTTAGCCTCTATCAGGTGAGGAGTGCTTTTTCGCTGAGTACCTACTTGCACTACTTTATTGTATTTTCTGGCGGCGGCTACCATAGCTTCACCTTCTGTTACATCTACACTGATTGGTTTTTGCACATATACATGAGCACCGGCTTTTACACAATCTATCATTTGCAATGCATGCCAATGGTCAGGTGTACCTATGATGGCTATATCTATTTTATTTTCAGCCAATAGTTTTCTGTAGTCACCATATAGCTTTGGTTTAGACATAGGAGCTCGTTCGCCTACCATTTTTGCAGCCTCTTGAAGCATATTTTTATCCACATCGCAAAGCGCTACTACTTCTACCGGTGCTACCTGCATCAGTCTGAATAAATCACTTTTGCCATACCAGCCTGTACCAATTAATGCCACTCTGTACGGATTGGCAGGATTGATCAGGTCAAGACCTCTCATTCCCAGGGTGGACATAGCCAATGTCGCTGCTGAGCTTTTTACAAATTCTCTTCTATTGATATTATAAGAATACATGGATTAAAGTTTTTAAATATTCGATTCGAAAGTTAATCAAACAATTGAAAGTATCATTTATTTTGTTAATTTAACGAGCTAATTTTATTTTTAACTATGTCGGATTTTATTGGTCAGGTGGCAGTAGTCACTGGTGCAGCGGATGGATTGGGAAAAGGAATTGCCAAAAAACTTGGATCTCTGGGCGCCAACCTGGTAATCGTAGATAATAATCAATCCATGTTGAGTAAAGCGGTATCAGACTTTAAGAGCCTTGGATACAAGGTACTGGATATTAAAGCTGATGTGTCCGATGAAAACGAGGTAAGACAGATAATGGATAAATCAATTGCCAGCTATGGGAAAATAGATATTATGGTTAATTGTGCAGGAATTATTGGTCCTACCAATACCAAAATAATAAATTATAATGTGGATGATTTTGATAAAGTGTATGCCGTAAACCTGAGGGGCAGTTTTCTGATGACAAAATATACCATACAGGCCATGGAAAAATGCAACTACGGAAGAATTTTATTGATAGCCTCGATTGCAGGTAAAGAAGGCAATCCGGGTATGGCAGGTTATTCATCAACCAAAGCAGGTGTAATTGGTTTAGTAAAAGGTATTGGAAAAGAATATGCCACCAGTGGAATTACCATAAATGGCCTGGCACCTGCTGTGATCAAAACGGCGATGAACGATAATACTGCCCCTGAGCAGTTGGCTTACATGCTGGCTAAAATACCTATGGGAAGACTCGGCACAGTTGAAGAAGTAGCTGAAATCACAGCCTGGATAGTATCGAAGGAGAATAGTTTTACTACAGGTTTTGTGTATGATTTATCGGGAGGGAGGGCGACCTATTAATGTACCCTGTACCATTTTACCATGTACGATGTACAATTGTTCTCTGTAATCTTTCTATGATGTGGGAAGATTACAGTGATAAAAAATATTCTGCATTGCCTGAAACGGTATGGACATCCACTTTTTGATAAGCTGGAATGAAGATACTTTCTCCCTGATTGTATTCCTTTTCGTTTAATCTTAGTTTGCCAGATCGGATCAGAAGAATCGATGCAGTTTCAAATTGCAACTCCTTTACTACCTTTTGTTTTACACAGAAATGTTTGAGCATAAAATCATTTACAGGGGGAGTAAACGCAGCTTCGTCTTCCATTATATAAATTGCGGGAACCAAACATTGGCCCGCCTGGCTAAAATCGACATGTTTTTTTAATTCTATTTTATCTATATGCTTCTGTGTCAATCCACCCCGGAGTACATTATCACTGTTGGCCATAAGTTCTATATTTTGACCTTCGAGATAGGCATGCAATACTCCGGGTGCCTGATATCCTACCTGGCCCGGTTTTAGGTATTGCACATGTAATAATAGCATTACGATAAGGCCGATGTCAATTTTATCATTTTCGGGAGGAAAAGTATCGATGGCTTTGGCCAACCAATGATAGATATGATTTTTATTTTGAGTATTTAAATTCCTCAAATTGGATTGTAAACTTTTAATCGCAATAATGCCCTCACTTGGATTCAGATTGAATATTTTATTAAACAGGCTTTCCCAATCTTCATTATCCTCTAATTTCCATTCGGGCAATACTTTTTTAAATCTTGTTTTTATTTCTTCCATTGGGGCAAATCCCTGCAACATCCAAAAATCAGAAAGGGCAAATAAAATCTCCGGCTTGTGATTTTGATCTTTATAGTTTCGATCAGGTGCAGAAAGAGAAACCCCATTTTCATTTTCAATTTTATATCCAATCTCAGCAGCTTCTTTGGTAGGATGCAACTGAATTGAAAGCATATCCTTTACATCCAGGATTTTTAATAAAAAGGGTAGATGAATTCCATAGGTATCGATTGACTCCTTACCTAAAGAAGCAGGATTCGCTTTAATCCATTCTGCAAGAGTAAAGGTAGAGCCTTCAATGACAGCAGATCCGAGAGGATGATCCCCATACCAGGCTTCCGCGATTTTCTCCTTTCTTTTTGTAGTACCCAAAAAATCCGAAATATAGGTTTCGCCGCCCCAGGCATAGTTCTGAAGTGCAGGAAAAATCTTGAAGGGTAATTGATCCATAGCTATTTCAACATTTTATATGCATTGATGAGTCCATTGGTGCTGCTGTCATGAGTATTGATAATAGAGTCGTCAATCAGTTCATTTAAAATAGAGGTAGCCAATACTTTTCCCAATTCTACCCCAAACTGATCAAAAGAAAATATATTCCATATTACACCTTGGGTAAATATCTTATGCTCATACATGGAAATCAAAGCTCCCAGGTTAAATGGGGTAAGTTTTTTAATCAAAATTGAATTTGTAGGCCTGTTACCCTCAAATACCTTGAAGGGTGCTGTTTTTTGAATTTGTTCCTCACTGTGGCCAGCTTTTTTCATTTCAGACTCTACTTCATCCAATGGTTTTCCATTTAATAATGCTTCAGTCTGAGCAAAAAAATTGGCCATTAATTTTTCATGGTGATCGGACAATGGATTTTGAGATTGAGCTATTCCTATGAAATCACAAGGAATGAGTTTGGTGCCCTGATGAATTAATTGATAAAAGGCGTGCTGACCGTTTGTACCCGGTTCTCCCCATAGGATGGGCCCGGTCTGGTAGTTTACTTTATGCCCGTTGCGATCATTTTGTTTTCCATTGCTTTCCATATTTCCTTGTTGAAAATAGGCAGGGAATCGATGCAGGTATTGATCGTAAGGAAGAATAGCTTCTGTCTCTGCATTGAAAAAATTAGTATACCATATACCAATCAATGCAAGTATTACAGGAATGTTTTTTTCAAAAGGACTGTCACGGAAGTGTATATCCATTGCATGAAGGCCATCGAGTAATTCTTCGAATCGATCAAAGCCTACTGTGCAGGCAATCGATAACCCAATAGAAGAACTAAGAGAATATCTACCACCTACCCAATCCCAAAATGGAAACATGTTAGCTTTGTCTATGCCAAATTTGATTACTTCTTTTTCATTGGTAGAAACGGCTACAAAATGTTTGGCTATGTATTCTTCCCCTGCATTTTCTACAAACCAGGATCTGGCACTCTGTGCATTGGTCATAGTCTCTTGAGTGGTAAATGTTTTAGAGGCAATAATAAATAGAGTAGTTTGAGGTTTTACTTTTTTTAATACCTGAAAAATATGGCTCCCGTCTACATTAGAAACAAAGTGGGGTGTGATGCCTTGGTCCCAATAGGGTTTTAAAGCTTCGGTAACCATCACCGGTCCCAAGTCAGAACCGCCAATACCGAGGTTAACTATATCCGTGATGGTGTGACCTTGGTAACCTGTCCATTCACCGTTTTGCAGCCTTGAGGTAAATTTTTTCATTTGATCCAAAACAGCATTTACATCGGGCATTACATCTTTTCCATTTACCAAAATGGGTGCATTTGATCGGTTTCGCAAAGCTATGTGCAATACAGACCTGTTTTCGGTTTGATTTATTTTTTCTCCGGAAAACATGGATTTTATGGCCTCATCTAATTTGCATTCTTTGGCAAGTGATAAAAGATGATTTATAGTGGAGGATACCATTCGGTTCTTTGAGTAATCAACAAGAAAATCATTCCATCGGATATGAAATTGATCAAATCGAGCTGTATCCGCAGTAAACATTGATTTCATATGCTGATCAGCTATAGTATTGTATTCATTCTGCAGTTTTTTCCAGGAGGAGGTGGTTGTCGGATTGATGGTATTTAACATAATTAGCTGCAAATGTACATTGCTCAGGGTTTTCGGGTGGTTACTCAATCCATAATTTTATATATTCTCTGTGCTATTGATCAATCCGAACAAAATGCAGCTCTGCATCAGGTGATTGTACAAAAGGAAGATGGTGTTCATCTTGTACCTATTTCAAGGTATAATTAAGGACATGAATTTTATTTAGCTTTACTTAAAATCTTATGATGAAATCGCAATGGATCTTATCCTTTTTTTGTCTGCTTATCATGGCTGGATGCAAAAAAAAGACAAAGAGTAATGGTTGGGGGCATTACAGGGGTACAATCGATGCTATTCAATTTTCAGGTTTAAAACAAATTGATACTTCGAATGTGAAGTTATTGCAACCGGCTTGGATATTTCATACCGGTGACAGCACACCAAAAAGCACCATAGAGTGCAATCCAATCGTAATTAATGACATTATGTACCTCACTACCCCCAAGCTCAGCCTGGTTGCTTTGGAGGCATCTACTGGCTCCGAAATATGGAGGTTTAAAAAAGACGAAGCAACCGGAATAAGCAGGGGAATCACCTACTGGGATGATGATAACAATGGCTGTATATTTTTTTCTTCAGGGAATTATCTATATGCAGTGGATGCCAAAAATGGAAACAGCATAAACACTTTTGGAAGGAATGGTCGAATAGACCTCAGGGCGAACCTGGGAAAAGACAGCAGTAAAATCTCCATATCACTTACTACACCCGGAGTAATCTATCAAAACTTATTGATCATTGGTTCCGCTACTGGTGAAGGATATGACGCATCTCCCGGGCATATCCGGGCATACAATACCATTACAGGAAAACTGGTATGGATATTTCATACCATTCCCCAGGAAGGCGAATATGGTTTCGATACATGGAAATGGCAAGAGAATGAAAACTATGGCGGGACCAATAATTGGGGTGGTCTCAGTCTGGATGAGAAAAAAGGAGTACTTTTTGTTGCAACCGGATCACCTACCTATGATTTTTATGGTGGTAATCGGATTGGATCTAATCTGTATGGCAACTCCATAATTGCACTCGATGCAAAATCCGGACAACGAATATGGCATTATCAAACCGTAAGGCACGATATATGGGATTATGATTTGCCTTGTGCACCTACCTTGGCTACCATTCCCTGGAAAGGAAGTACACGTGAAGTATTAATGCAACCCACTAAAATGGGTGAGCTCATCTTACTCGATCGTATGACCGGAGAAAATTTATTGTCACCGGTTGAAACCCCAACCCCTGCTTCGGATATACCAGGTGAGCAATCTCATCCTACTCAATCTCTGAACCAGGGCATAAAACTGGTAAGGCAGGGATGGGATACGACCCAGATTACTGCTTTATCCGATTCGGCAAGGAACTACATTTTGACTCAATCGCGCAAATACATTTCTAAAGGAATGTATACTCCACCCAGCATCATTGGTACCATCAGTCAACCGGGTACCAGGGGAGGCATGGGATGGTCGGGCATGTCATACGATCCTTATAAAAATATCGCGTACACCAACTGCAATGATTTTCCCATGCTATTTCAATTGGAAAAACTCAGATCCAGGGAGAAAGGGGATGATAAATATTACCTAGGAGAAAAATTATACATGCTCAATTGTGCGAGTTGCCATGGTAGCAACAGAAAAGGAAATACAGATGGAATACCGGCGCTCTCAAACCTAAAAAACAAATTTAAAATAAATGAGTTGAGACAAATTATTGTCAAAGGGAAAGGGTTGATGCCGCCACACAGCCAGTTTTCTGAGCCGGATTTAACGGATTTAATCTTATTCCTGCGAAATGAAGAGGAGGTATCAGCGAAAGAAATTGCTCAAACTTCCATCATCGATAAATATATACTCAAAGGCTTCCGGATTTTTACTGATCAGGAAGGCTTTCCTGCAAGTGCACCCCCCTGGGGTACCTTGAATGCAATAGATATTCCAAATCAAAAAATTAAATGGACGGTGCCACTGGGATACTATCCTAAATTGAAAGAAAGAGGGATTCCGAATACGGGTACGCAAAACTTTGGGGGTTGTGTAGCTACCTCAGGAGGCCTGGTATTTATAGGGGCCACAGCAGATGAAATGTTCAGAGCATTTAATGCTGAGACAGGCAAAGAGCTTTGGTCATTCCAATTGCCAGCAGGTGGCTATGCCACTCCTTCAATATACGCAGTGGATGGTAAGGAGTATATAGTCATAGCGGCAGGAGGTGGTAATAGAAATAACACCCCCTCCAATGATGTTTTTATAGCTTTTACATTGCCACATTAATTCAATGATATAGATGTCCAGGCATAACGAAATTGGTAAAAAAGGAGAGCAAATTGCAATTGACTTTCTGAGAAATAAAGGGTATGAAATTGTGGCAACCAATTGGCGATTTAGCAGGGCAGAGCTGGATATTATTTGTAAACACAATGATCAGTTGATTTTTGCAGAGGTAAAAACAAGGTCTTATAATTATTACGGTGAACCGGCGGAATTTGTAACCACCAGGAAAGAAGAATTCATGATGTCGGCTGCGGCTGCCTATATGGAAGAAATAAAATATGAGTGGAAGTTCAGGTTTGATGTAATAAGCGTTCTGTTAAATAAAGACAAATTGGAAAAAATCGAACATTTTGAAGATGCTTTTTGGCCCGGGTGGTAATTTTTTATACTCCTGAACCCGGTCTTTAACCATTTTTTAGAGTACGGTTTTTAAAGAATTATTCAAGTTTATGAGGCCATGTTTTTTAAATATAAATAATGCAAATGTATATGTATGTGAATTGTAATGATTTGCATTATTTTTTCAATTCAATTTTAGTCGAACAAGATTAATTGGTGAATTCAAAATCTTCATTTTGTAATTCCCTCAAATCATATTACATTTGCAGTCCAAAATTTTCGGATAGACATGAAAAAAGATATTCATCCAGGCAGTTACAGAATGGTTGTATTTAAGGACTTCTCAGCTAATGAAGGTTTTTTGAGTCGCAGTTGCACTCCTACCAAAGACAGTATAGTATGGGAAGACGGTAAAGAATACCCGCTTATTAAATTAGAAATATCTAATAAATCTCATCCGTTCTTTACCGGTAAAATGAAATTCGTAGATACTGCAGGTCGTATCGATAAATTCAATAAGAAATTTGCAAAGAAAGCGTAATCGCTTTTTTAATAAAATATTCCAAAATGCTGAGCCTGGCGATTTCGTCAGGCTTTTTTATTCACCCATTAAGGGGGAAGAATGTTTCGATAATTGTCCTTTTGTTTGCATCATGGAAACAAAGCAAATATTTAATTCAAATCTATTCAAGGTTTTTCTGGTCACGACTGCAGCAGCTATGATTATTAAAATATTCCAGGCAGGATATCAGTTTGGCAAGTGGTTTTATGTTTTTTTAAATTAAACTATTGAATAATAATTAGTTACATATAATATTTTAATCATTGGATCATTTTTAATCTGACTCAATGCTCAGTAACATACCAGATAATCTGGTCTTGTAATCTGGTAGGTTAATTTTACCCTTTTGGAATCTAAGTTTAATTTGACCTGTTCAGGAGCATTCCTGACCTAAAAAATTACCTTTGCCAAATGATTACTTCATTTGTTCAATATACGGGTGAAATGCGCACTACCTGTACGCATGTTCGATCAAATCAATCCATTATTACCGACGCCCCGGTAGATAATCATGGCAAAGGAGAAGCATTTTCTCCAACCGATTTGCTGGCCACTTCATTAGCATCTTGCGCCTTGACCACGGTGGCTATATTGGGTAAAGCAAAAAATATCAATATTGATGGGGCAAACGCTGAGGTGATAAAACACATGGCTTCAGAGCCTCGCCGCGTGGCTAAAATTGAAATCCTGATCCAAATGCCGGAAAATAACTACAGCGAGGTAGAAAAAGATTTTATCAAGACTACCATATTTAATTGCCCAGTAGCTAAAAGCCTTCATCCGGATTTAATTCAAGCAATAGAAATAAAATGGTAGAAGAGAATATCAGGATCCATTTTCCAAAATCAATCATAAGGGGCACTATTCATCTGGATGGATCAAAGAGCATAAGCAATAGAGCATTGATCATGAAAGCATTGGCAAAGGAGGCTACCATAAGCCTTGATCACCTTTCGAATTCCAAGGATACTCAACTTATGCAATCACTTCTTCAGAGTAATGAACCCGTATTGGATGCCGGGGCAGCTGGTACTACATTCAGATTTCTTACCGCTTTTCTCTCGATATCGTCAAAAGAAATTATCCTCACAGGTAGTGAAAGAATGAAACAGAGACCCATTGGAGAGTTAGCTGATACTTTGAATTTCATGGGTGCCAATATAGAGTACCTGGAAAATAAGGGTTACCCGCCATTGAAATTCCATCCGGTGGATCTTTCAGCGCTTAAAAGAAAAGTATCCATCAAATCTACGATCAGCAGCCAGTATATTTCAGCACTACTGATGATAGGTGCATCATTACCCAATGGCTTAGAACTGACCATGATTGGTGAGATCATTTCCAGGCCATATATAGAAATGACTTTGGCCATGATGAAACATTTTGGCATAGAAAGCAAATGGGAAAAGGATACCATTATTATCGAACCACAATCGTATAAATCGAATCATTTGTTTGTAGAAGGTGATTGGTCTGCGGCGTCTTATTATTACAGTCTCGCTGCCATAGCACAGGAAGTCGATTTAAGTTTGTATGGTGTCTCGGACCATAGTTTACAGGGTGATTCTGTGATTGCTGATATAGGCAAATTGTTTAATGTGCATACTACTTATTTTCCGGATCACATTCGACTAACCAAGTTGAATGCGCCTTTACCCAAGTCTATAGAATGGGATTTTATTCGATGCCCTGATTTAGCTCAGACCGTACTAGCCATGTGTGCGGCTACCGGTGTTACCGGTGTTTTTACTGGTCTGCAAACATTGAGAATCAAAGAAACAGATCGTATAGCGGCCATGAAAACCGAATTAAAAAAAATGGCTGTTCCTTTTTACCGGTTACCTGATAAAATGACCAAACAAAGTAATATTGAATATCATATAGTTGAAGGCCAGGCCCAATTCAATGATACTCCGTCATTTACTACCTATGAAGATCATCGCATGGCTATGTGTATGGCACCCCTGGCTTTATTGCATCCTATCGAAATACTTCACAAGGATGTGGTGGCCAAATCGTATGGTAATTTTTGGAAAGACTTGCAGTCATTGGGTATGGAGATTTTGCAGGCATGAGTTGGCCTCTTCATTTTCATTTATTTTCAGGAACTAAGAATTCCGTAAATTGTCATAATGTCTAATATCAATATCTGGCAATTTCTGGCAGGTACATCCGTATTCATATTCGCCATGAATCTGATGGAAGAATCATTGAAAAAAATGGCGGGCAGACCTTTTAAAAAATTTTTACAAAGACATACCAATTCATTTATTAAATCTATCCTTACAGGTACTGTAGTAACTGCTTTATTACAAAGCAGCTCCTTGGTAGTAGTGATGGTATTGTCTTTTGTTGGAGCAGGCATCATGAAACTGAGCAGTGCATTTGCCGTCACGGTGGGTGCTAACCTGGGAACTACTTTGGATAGCTGGGTAGTAGCCTTTCTGGGATTTAAGTTAAATCTGGAATCCCTTGCCATGCCTTTATTGACCTTGTCACTAGGTATTCAAATCGTATTCAATTCCAATCCACGGTTGAAAAATACAGCCCTCTTTATTACCGGATTTGCTTTATTGTTTTTAGGCCTGGAATGGCTTAAAGGGTCGATGGTAGGTATGGTAAAGACATTTGATTTTGGCTTGATTCAGAATTGGTCAGCCTATTGGTTTGTAGTAGTGGGCGTGATCATTACTTCGCTTATTCAATCAAGCTCGGCCACTATAGCTATTACGTTGGCAGCACTGAGTCAGGGAATATTGTCATTTGATAAAAGTGCAGCTATTGTTATTGGTTCTGAATTGGGTACCAGCCTCAAATTTTTAGTGGGCTCTTTCAATGGTTCAGCTGATAAAAAAAGACTGGCACTAGGCAATACATTATTCAATTTAGGAGTATTAATTATAGCCCTGATTTTATTGTACCCTATTGTAAGATTTATCCAACAAGTCATTCAAATCAGAGACCCGTTGATCGGTTTGGTAAGTTTTCAAACGGGCATCAACCTGATGGGCACTCTTTTGGTTTTTCCTTTTATCAGCCGTATATCGAAATGGTTGGAATCAACGTATACCAGGGATGAGATTGGAAACAATAGCCTTCATTTCTCAAACCATTCCGGGGAAGACGACAGATATTTTTTAACTGCAGCACGAAAAGAACTAAACCGCATCTTGTTTTCGGTACTGGATTTTAATAAAAAGGTTCTTGGCATTCCATCTCTAAATCATCAGAATATCAAAGGGTGGAGGAATCTATTTTCATCAAACGACCCTATTTCCGTCAGGGTGGATGCCTACAAGAATATAAAATCAATGCAAGGTCATTGGTGGCAAGATATGCTTGATTTTCAGTCCAGCACGGATGATACCGATTCATTGCATGCAGTGAACATCCTATTGGAAAAAAGCCAATTCCTGATGCATTCGGCTAAAAATATGAAAGACATCAGTCATAATCTGGATGAATTAAAGACTTCCGGAAACGACTATTTATTCCAATTTTATAATGAGATAAAATCAAACTGTATTCCGATTTATGAAAAATTATTCACCCAATTTTATAACTCTACAGAACATAATAACAAAGAATATTGGCTACAACTAAAAAACGAAGAAGGAAAGATATATGAAGAACTAAAACAAAGAGTAAGCCAATTACTTCTTGATGACCAGATAAATCAGTTGGATGCAACTTCAATCATGAATGTCCTTCGCGAAATTTACAACTCACATGAAGCATTAATCAATTCGTATTTAATTATGATTAATTCGCATTAGACCGTCCTTTTTAAATGGTCAAGACATTCGAGTAATAAATCGGCCGCCAGGATTATTTCTTCATGACTTATTGTAAGTGGCGGAGCTATCCTCAATGATCTGTCATTAAATAAGAACCAGTCGATTAATAATCCTTTTTCCATAGCAATAGGGATTAGTTTCTGAACCATTTCAGCATTCTGTAATTCTATTGCCATCCACAACCCTGAAGTAGACCGTATTTCTAAAACGTGCGGGTGTTGTTTGATTTTGTCCACAAAAGCCAATGATTTGACTTCACTATCCCGGATTAAAGTTCCGGTTAATAAGATATGTAAAGAGGCCAGACCCGCTGCGCAACAGAGTGGATGACCACCAAACGTACTCATATGAGTCAAAGGCGGATTATTTGCGATAGCATCGGTAATCTTTTCATTAGAGATTACTGCTGACAGGGGCAACCCACCTCCCAGGCTTTTACCCAAAACAAGAATATCGGGGACGGTGCATATCTGTTCAAATGCAAATAAGTTTCCTGCTCGTCCCATTGCAGATTGTATTTCATCAAAGATCAGCAAACAACCTGTTTGCATACACTTTTCAGCTATTTCCTGTACAAAACCAGGCTCTGCCATGTATATACCTGCTTCAGCTTGAATTACTTCCATTATTACTGCAGCGGTGTCATAGTCGATATGATTTATGATCTGTGGATCGTTAAATTCATAGTGGAATACCTCACCTATGCCCGGATCATAAGGATTTGTTTTGGAAGGGTCTGCCATCAGGCTCATGGCACCGTAAGTACTACCATGGTATGAATTTTTGAAAGAATATATTTTTTTTCTGCCTGTACTTTTTCTGGCCGTTTTTATGGCACAATCGATGGCCTCTGCCCCTGATGAAAGGAAAAAAACTTTATTTAATGAAATGGGTAAATGATCTGTTAATTTTTTGGCTAATAAAACTTGCGGAGATTGGATGTGCTCTCCGTATACCATGGTGTGTAAGTAATTATCTGCCTGATTATGAATGGCTTTGAGGATTTCAGGATGACCATGACCAAGGTTATTTACACCTATTCCGGATATAAAATCAATATATTTTTTGTCAGCATTATCAAAGAGATATACCCCATCTGCTTTTTTTATTTCTAACCCAAGAGGAAATGGGCTCGTATTTGCAATATGTGAGAAAAACTGGGATCGGAGAGTCATTTTTTTATTGTGACATTTGAAAATTTTATCGTCAAAATATTTATAAAAATTTAACGTTATTTTTTCAACGATGGGTCAAATTTATTTTTGCAAAGGTATGAATCAAAACAGTAAATTGCAGTGCTAACACCTATTATATGCGGATAAGGCTTTTTCTATTACTTATATGCCTGGTGTTGCTGTCATGCCAGAATCGAAATAATAAACCGCTTAATTTTGAGGTGCATGGCATCGATGTTTCTCATTTTCAAGGAGAGATCGATTGGGCTTTGGTACGGGATCAAGGGGTTTCTTTTGCCTTCATCAAGGCTACTGAAGGTCTAAATCACTGTGATACCATGTTTTATAAAAACTGGAAGGCGATAAAACAAGCCAATATAAAGCGTGGTGCTTATCATTTTTTTAGTTCAGAGATTGATGGTGTACAACAGGCACAAAATTTTCTCATGAATGTGAATTTACAAAATGGTGACTTGCCTCCCGTACTGGATATGGAAATTACAGATCATCCTTATCCGGAAGCTCTCGTTGAAAGCATTCAGGATTGGATACAAATTGTGTCCACTGCTTTTGAAACAAAGCCCATCATCTATACTAATCTCAAAGCCTATTTTCGATTCATAGCCGGCAGATTTGACGATTATCCGGTTTGGATAGCCAGATACAATGATAAAGTACCTGACCTGGGGAACAATAAAAAATGGAGCTTTTGGCAATACAATAATAACGGTACGCTGAAAGGCATTGAGCAGGATGTGGACCTGAATGCATTTTACGGCAGCTACGCAGAGTTGGATTCGCTTTGTCTTAAAAATATACCATCGGCTGAATTATTGGAATTGATCGGTAAATCCGAATGAACTTAAATTGGGTTAGAGGATATCGAAACTCGTTTGTGCAAAACCTATGATTTTACGCTTAAAAGCTATACATTATACCGGCTGTTAGCAGTTCGTGTTTATTTTTCATTTGTGATATGCTTTTTAATTTTTTCAAAATTTAAAAAAATTGCTCCGAATGCAACGCCAATAGCAATCCCTATTGCAATACTTTGATATAGGCTGCCGGATTGGTAACCCAAAACTGCTCCAAAGGCAACTCCAAGTGCTGCTCCAATTCCGATTCCGTTTCCCTCATTTCGATTTTTGTTTTCTATCATAATTATATTGTTTTAATATTGGTTATTATCATCCAGTAATTGTTTAACAGATTTGAACTCCTTATCTCTATTTTTAAATGCCCAAGCATTGAAAAAAAGAGCACCTGACAATGCAAATCCTATAAATAAAATGCCTGTAAATCGAATGTTTAATGTAAATAGGTTTTTGTCTAAAATTAATTTTATTAAGATGGTAATAGCGGAAATAAAAATAATCGGACTCGCTATGAAACTTATTTTTTCGGCTACCTTCAAATTGTTTTTTGCCTTATAGATTTGTTCAAGTACATCCTTGCAATTGGATCGGGCTAAGTCTATATGTTTCATTTTCCAGGTTTCAATCAAAGTGAAAATTGGCATTATTACAAGATAAATTACCAGTACACCACCACACAAACGTAAATACCAATTATCGAAGGCAATGGAGGTGTATAAAATTACTCCTGCAAAAGTGTACGCTACCACTAACCCTATAATTTCTCCAATTTTAAAATGGGTTATTTTCTTATTGTAGGTAAGGTGGGAAGCTTCGCTTATTTGGAATGGAATGAATTTTTTTCTTTGTTCCATATTGTTCCACACCTTTTTCATTTCTTCTAATTCCATAAAGAGATTATTTAACAATTTGATTTTTTAATTTGAGTTTAATTCTGTTCAGTCTTGTTCCGATGTTAGTGACGGTCAACCCCATAATTTCCGCAATTTCATCATAACTTTTCCCCTCAAGAAACAAAAAAACAATAGCTCTGTCCATTTCGTTTAACTGCTTAATATGGTGATACATTTCATTGATTTTTTCTTCAATTTGATTATCTTGTTTTTCTTCAAATTGAATTCTGGTGTCTTGGATTGGAATGGTTTTTGAGTGTTTCTTTTTTAAATTTATATATGCTAATGATGTGTTTAAGGCTACTTTATATATCCAAGTACTGATTTTTGCTTTGCCCTGAAATGAATGAAAGGATTTCCATAGTTGATATACAATTTCCTGATACAAATCTTTTTGGTCCTCATTCTGGTCCGCATAAATCCTAACGAGTTTAAAAATAATTCCTTCGTTTTTCTGTATACTATCTATAAAATCACGGCTCATTAGTAGTTTTCTTTCATTAATTCTATTAGTATCGAGGCGGGCATAAAAGTCACAAAAGAGTCTACTTTTTTTTATACTAATGTATTGAGATGATCTGTTTTCAAAAGGAGCCTGTGTTCCTGATCTTTCCTGATAGGTTAAATGAATAATTAATTTATTTTATTCAGCATCCCGCACGCATCTAAATCCCACATGGCAAAGGCTGGTTTCATCCGTTGACGATGCTTTACCGCCTATTTTGAATCCATGACAAACACCGGGGTCGCATAAATAAGAGCCGCCGCGTTGATTTTTTTCACCGGGTCTGTCTCGGGATTCGTCACTACACCATTGCCATACATTCCCTTCAATATCGGTGAGGCCTAATTTGTTTTTTCCAAAATAGCCTATGGGGGAGGTGGTAAGAAAACCATCCTCTACCGTGTTAAAATAGGGGAATGACCCTTGCCAAAAATTGGTTTGATACTTTCCATTTACTATAAAATCATCGCCCCAGCTATACTCGGCGTCAAAATTTTTTTCTCCATTTTTTTCAGCCAGTACATATTCTTTACTAGTGGGTAATCGTTTGCCAGCCCATTTACAATAGGCTATAGCATCATTCCAGGAAACCTGTGTTACCGGGTGATTGTCGGGTGCAGGCAAAGAGTCAGGACCAAAGGGATATTTCCAGTTTGCCCCTTTTACCAAGCCCCATTCACCGGTACTAAAATCAAAAACCCCTGCATCACCAAATTTTTCAGCTTGTGTCAGATATCCTGTACTGTCGACAAATTTTTTAAACTGGGCTACCGATACCGGGCTGATATCCATCCAGAAATCACGAACTTCTCCCTTTGACCTGATCAATACCATATCGTCTTTTATCATGAGATGATTCCTGCAAAAACAGAATGAACAAATAAAAATGATATATAAGATCAGAAATTTCAAAATTGCCTATTCTAAATTAATTTAAATGCCATTCTCTTGTAGTACGGTGGGAAATCATTTGCAACTTTTTTTTGACTTTTGCATATACACGGATATAATTTAAAGCATAGTGAACCAAATTGGGGTTGTTTATTCGTTTGACTGTCAGGGTACCGTGCAGAATGTATATCGATGGCTTATGGTGTTCCACGGTCACAGAGTCATGTTGCCTCATCAGGTAGTTATTTCTTTTTACTGCTTGTATCCAACTATGTCTGGAGTCTACAAGCCCGGTACCATGAGTGAAAACATAATCATCTGAATAAGCACCTTTTAAAAATAGTGTATCTTTTGAAATTACCGCTTGGTCAATAGCCTGATTAAAGTGCACCAATTCCTCACTTGTCTGAGCTATAAATGGAAGGTGTTTTGACCCCACTATACACAAAATAAGTATCCATTTTTTCATTTCAATTTAGGTGTATACATCGATTAGGAATGATATAATGAAGATAGTCAATATTTTAAAACAATTGAATCAAATTTATATCATCTTTGCATCCCGGCAAAAATAAATGGCTAAGATATCTATCAATATGAAGGCAGGGTCTGTGCTGCATGATGAAAACACCATCATCGGTATCGATCTGGGAACCACCAATAGCCTGGTGGCCTATATCGAAAATGATATTGCCGTTACTATCAAAGAGGATAATAATAAATCCGCTCTTATACCCTCTATTTTGAGTATAGATGGCCAGAAAGTGTATGTAGGAGAAGAAGCTAAATTTCGATTAATCACCAGTCCTTCGGAAACAGTGTATTCGGTAAAAAGACTTATGGGTAAAAGTCTCAACGATGTAAAGGATATTCAGTCGTTTTTTAGCTATGATCTCAAACTCGATGATCCTGATGCACTGGTAAGAATTAAAATCAAAGACCAATATTATACTCCTATTGAGCTGAGTGCTGAAATACTAAAGCAATTGCGGCGGATGGCCGAAAATCATCTAAAGAAAAATGTAACTCAGGCAGTCATTACAGTCCCAGCTTATTTTAATGATGCTCAGAGACAAGCTACCCGTGACGCAGGAAGGCTCGCAGGCTTGGATGTACTGCGGATAATAAATGAACCTACTGCAGCCAGCATGGCATACGGTCTTGGACTTAAAGCAGGAATAGATGAAAAAATTGCTGTTTACGACCTCGGAGGTGGCACTTTTGATATCTCCATTTTACATATTCAGGATGGCGTATTTGAAGTTTTATCCACTCATGGGGATACTTTTTTAGGCGGTGATGATTTCGACCGGGCAATCATGGAATATTGGATTGGACTATATAATTTAAATCAGGACACTTTATTGGCTAATAAAGGATTGACTCAAGAACTGAGATTAATGGCAGAGCATGCAAAAAAACAGCTTTCAGAGCACGATCAAATCAGTCTCCATTGGAATGATCAATTACTAAGTTTAGATAAAGCGACCTTCGATTCACTTATATCCTCTATCATTGACCGTACCATTCAATCATGTAATCAGGCATTGAATGATGCAAAATTAAAAACCAGTGATCTCAGTAAGGTAATAATGGTTGGTGGTTCTACCAGGGTTCCCGCCGTGCAACAGGCGGTGAAGAATTTTTTTGGAGATATTGTGCACAATGAATTGAATCCGGATGAAGTGGTAGCATTAGGGGCAGCAGTACAAGCCAATATATTATCCGGTAAAGACCAAAAATTTTTATTATTGGATATTACTCCCTTGTCTCTTGGTATAGAAACTATGGGTGGACTAATGGATGTCATATTACCCCGAAATTCCAAGATTCCATCCAAAGTAGGCAGGCAATACACAACTTCGTTAGACGGTCAGTCCAGACTTAAAATCAGTATTTTTCAGGGTGAGCGGGACCTGGTTGCAAATAACAGAAAATTAGGAGAATTTATTTTATCCGGTATACCACCAATGCCAGCCGGTATACCTAAGATTGAAATTCAATTTTTAATTAATGCCGATGGCATCCTCACTGTAAAGGCCAAAGAATTGAGATCAGGTGTAGAAACCGTTATAGAAGTAAAACCGGAATACGGCCTTACGGAAAATGAAATGGCCCGTATGCTGACTGAAAGTGTAAAATATGCCCAACAAGACATGGCCGCTAAAGCGTTACAAGAGGCCTTAAATGAAGCACAGAGCCTGATACATGCCACCAATCGATTTTTAAAAACAAATGACGCACACCTGAGCCAGAAGGAAAAAATGGACTTGATTGAATTCAAAAACAATATTTCTGTGTCCATGGAGAAAAATGAAAAAGATGCCATCCTGGCAGCCATAGATGCATTAAACAATTATTCAGGGCCGATAGCACATCGCATGATGGACATCAATATCAGCAAAGCTTTAAAAGGAACAAAAAGTATTGAATGAAAAGTATTATCACTTTTGTATTCTGTCTGCTGGCGTGTTTGGCTAATGGACAGGAAAATCCCGCAATCAAAAAGGAAATAAATCAAATAATTAAGTATGAAACCAATATTGACTACAAGGAAACCCCGGGCTTTGTTGTCAGTATGATTGATCACGATAGTGTGTATTATTTTTCTTTTGGCAAAAGATCAGTAGAAGATCCTCTTCCGATAAAATATGATGATGTATTTGAATTGGGAGGCACTACCAAAATGATTACCGGGCTTATATTTGAAAAAATAAAAGATGGCTATAAATTAGACTTTTATAATTCAATAAATAATTACCTGCCGGTAAAAAATCCTTCATTTGAAAACTGCTCTATACATCAACTTCTTACTCATACCAGTGGTTTGCCAAAATACATCCCGGGCTGGGGTGCATTGGAAAAAACAACAGATGATCCTTATTCCAGTTTTAATCAGTCGGATTTAGAAGAATTTTATACTAATTTCAAACTGAATAACACTGATACCGCTCAATATCTTTACAGTCATTTAAATTTTATTTTACTCGATTGGATTCTAAGGTACACCACCGGTAAAACGTTAGTGGAACATGCAAGAGCTGAGTTGAATATGGATATAAATCAAATGCCAACCGTCCCGGGCTATACCAAAAGCATGAAAATCTCTACCGTATGGAATCCAAATCTTTTTTTTGGCTCATTGGGGGCATCATCGTCATTACTCGGGATTACTAAATTATGTAAGGATTTGTTGATGGATGCCAGTGCTGAGTCTAAGCATTTTATGGCAATCAAAGAAATGAAAGTGCGAAACAAAAACGGATATGTGGCTAAAGGTATGCAGGTCATTCCAATATCAAAAAACAGGTATATGTATTTTCATACCGGCCGTACAGAAGGACATTACTCTTTTGTAGCGCTGATACCAGGCACCAAAACCGCAGTCGTTATCCTGGCCAATTCATCCATTGGAGCTGATTTGTTGGGAGTCAATATTCTGAGGATGATGAATCAAAATTGGAGAAGAAAAGAATAAATATTTTTCTCCGGTTTTACAAATGAATATTTTGAACGAATGTAATTTATTTGAAAAACCAGTTGGAACTATTCCTCCCAGCCTTGTTTTATCCTATATTCGTGATAGCATATGAAAAAAAAATCGTTGGATGACCTGGCTAGTTTAAAACTAATTTTTTCTACCCATCCGGAAGCTTTAAATGAGAATGATGAGCCCGAAGAAACTGAAAAAAGCATTCCTTTCGAAAAGCAACAGATCAGGATCAATCTGGATAAGAAACATAGGGCAGGAAAGGAAGTTACCTTAATCCAGGGCTTTGACATGAATGAATCTGAATTGGAAAACATGGCAAGACAACTGAAATCGAAATGCGGGATAGGGGGTGGGGTAACCGAAGATAGAATGATTTTATTACAAGGTGATCAAAGGAAAAAGTTACCTGATGTATTGGGGAAAATGGGTTTTAAAAAAATTAAGGTAATACAATAGCAATGGCACCAGCGGAAGTCAATGTGGTGCATTTTTACGTTATCCTTCTATAAAATTACCCGTGGGGCTGATGGCGATCGGGAAAAGGTAAAGCGAAGTAAAGAAATCTAGTAAAAAATAAGTGTATGAAAATATTGATCACCGGAGCAGCCGGATTTATCGGACAAAAACTGGCAACTGATTTATTGAAATCCGACATGATAATTGAAGAATTATTATTGGCTGATGTAGTGCTCCCTAAAGCCATGAATGATAAACGGGTGATTTGTTTTCAATCTGACCTTACCGTACCTGCAAAAATCGAATCCCTGGTAACGGAAGACCTTGATCTCATTTTCCATCTGGCTGCCGTAGTAAGCGGTCATGCAGAAAAGGATTTTGACCTAGGTTGGAAAGTGAATCTGGATATGACCCGATTTTTATTGGAGGCATGCAGAAAGAAAAATCCGCTGATAAAATTTGTTTTCTCCAGTACGTGCGCAGTATACGGCGGCAAACTACCACCTATAATAGATGAGACCGTTGCAGTGTATCCGCAAACCTCATACGGAGCCCAAAAAGCAATGTGTGAACTTATGATAAATGATTATTCACGAAAAGGATTTGTAGACGGAAGGATATGCAGATTACCCACCATTTGCGTCAGACCTGGAAAAGCAAATCAGGCAGCATCCTCTTTTGTAAGTGGTATTATTCGTGAACCGTTAAATGGAGAACTGGCTAACTGTCCTGTTGCACCGGATACAGAAATATGGATTTCGAGCCCGGACACACTGATTCGCAATTTAGTACATGCCTCAACTATGGATGCCGCTGCGTTCAGCGATTCAAGGACTGTAAACCTTCCGGGCATTACCGTCACGGTAAAACAAATGGTCGCCTCTTTGGAAAATATAGCTGGATCTTCTATCAGTAAATTTATTACCTATAATCATGACCCCGTAGTAAATAAAATAGTGATGACCTGGCCGGGAAGATTTAATAATTCCAAAAGCTTAAATTATGGATTTATTGCGGATACTGAATTTGAGGATTTTATTAAGCAATATCTGAGAGGTCTTGGAAAATAAATTGAATTTTATATTCATAAAGCCCGATACTTTTAAGATTCTTATATTCGTCTGATAAAATGTAATAGTAATGGATAAAATAAAAGTTGGTGTGGTGGGAACCGGATTTATAGGTCCTGCGCATGTAGAAGCCTTACGCAGATTGCCCAATGTAGAGGTGGTGGCTTTATGCGAAGTAAATCAGGAGCTTGCAATCACAAAAGCTGCCCAATTAGGTATTGATCGTGCCTGTACATTCGATCAATTAATCGCTATGGAAGACATCGTAGCAGTACATATTTGCACCCCTAATTTTTTGCATTTCTCTCAGGCAAAGGCTGCCTTGCTTGCCGGCAAACATGTAATTTGTGAAAAACCCCTTTCCAAAGATTTGCATGAAGCCGAAGAATTGGTCACACTTGCCAATTCAACCGGTCTTGTAAACGCGGTTCATTTTAACCTCCGGTATTACCCTTTGGTACGGGAGATGAAAACCATGCGGGAAAAAGGCGAATTGGGTGGCATCTATTCTGTTCTTGGGTCTTATCTGCAGGATTGGTTGTTTTACGATACGGACTATAATTGGCGATTGGAACCAGACAAATCCGGAGATTCAAGAGCTATAGCTGATATTGGCTCTCATCTCATGGATATCATAGAATACATCACCGGATTAAAAACAGTAGAAGTATTGGCTGATTTTAATACCATTCACAAAGTGCGCAAAAAGCCTTTAAAAGCCATTGAAACCTATTCAGGTAAAATGCTTACCCCCGAAGATTATGCCGATGTACCCATCCATACAGAAGATCATGCCAATGTGCTCTTGAGATTCAATAATGGAAATCGCGGTTCCATTACAGTATCTCAGGTATCAGCAGGCCGCAAAAATCAATTGAAACTGGAAATAGCCGGATCCAACAAGACTTTTGCCTGGAATTCTGAAGCTCCGAATGAAATGTGGATTGGAAACAGAAATAAAGGCAATGAATCTTTTATGCGTGATCCATCTCTTGCCTCCGCCGAAGCCCGAGCCATTATGTCTTTTCCCGGTGGCCATAACGAGGGATTCCCGGATACTTCCAAACAATTATTTAAGGAAGTATACGAAGCTATTGCAATAGGCAAACAACCAGATCATCCATCTTATCCTACATTCAATGATGGTTACAGAGAGCTATTGATATGTGAAAAAATACTGGAAAGTAACAGAAAGCAAACCTGGATCAGAATTGATTGATAAAATCGGATAAATTCCTGCATTCACTTAATGGTTGTTTTTAGTCTTTAAACGTATTTATCAGTAAGACAATACCAGTCAGTCCTGAACCAAAGTCTGCATTCAACACAAATAAAACAAGAATGCCAAAAGAGGATAGTTTACTATCAATTGGTTTTGCAGATAGACAAAATTGGGCAATAACCCCGATAGAATGTAGTTTTTTATTTCTTGGTAATGCAGTACTGTTTTAGTTCCATCAGATCTAGTTTAGCAGATCCTTTAACTGATCTAATGCCCTTTTCATCCTTGGAATGGACTCCTGCTGTACATAAAGGTTTTCAGGATGGTTTTTTACATAGTCCTGATGATAATCTTCAGCTATCCAAAATGTGGATTTAGGTAACACCTGCGAAGCAATGGCTGATTTGAATTTTCCTGAGCTGGTTAACATGGCCATGTAGTCCTCTATTATTTTTTTTTCATTTTCATCAGCATAGAATGCAATAGATCGGTATTGCATGCCGTGATCAGGTCCCTGGCCGTTTACTTGTGTAGGATCCTGAGATGCAAAATAAACACGGACCAAATCATGAAATGTAATTTTAGATGGATCGTATTCGACTTCTATTGCTTCTGCATGACCTGTAGCGCCAGAGCCTACTTGGTCATAGGTTGGGTTTTTCTCATTTCCCCCTGCATATCCGGAAACAACATTGGTCACGCCCTTTATTTTCTCAAATATGGCTTCCATGCACCAAAAGCATCCTGCAGCAAAAACAGCTTTTGATTTTGATCCTTCGTTAGCTTGATGATCAGCTACAAATTCCAATGCAAACCCATCCATGCAATATCTCAGTCCGGTCGGTTTTGGGCCATCATTAAATACATGCCCAAGATGGGCATCGCATCGGGAACAAGTGATTTCATCCCTCACCATACCATGCGACTCATCCGTAGCAACATTCACGCTTTTTGAAAAATAAGGTGCAAAAAAACTAGGCCAGCCGGTGCCGGAATTAAACTTGGTAGAGGAATGAAATAACGGATTTTTGCATGAAACACAGATATAATAGCCCTTATCATGATTTTCATACAATGGACTTGAAAATGGTTTTTCAGTACCTTGTTCCCGGGTTATATGATATTGCTCCGGTGTCAATATTTTTTTCCATTCTGCACTGGACTTGATCACCTTAAATTTCCAGGTGGTATCAATGGGGATGGTGGTAAGTATGGAGTTTTCAACAGTAGAACCTTCTATTACAGGGTTTCCTGCAGACCTGCAAAAGGATAGGGGCAAGGTAAGTATGAACAGGTATAAGAGTTGTTTTGTCATGATGAATTAGGTTTCGTTTTGTCAGGCAAAAATGCTGATCCTTAGTTTAAAAAATGGTCACACAGGTAACATACGCAGAAATAAATACCATGAATCCTCTAGTAATAGTTAATCTTCTATTAAGATTATTTATCCTGTGCATCCATCACGGCAAGGCATACCATATTCACTATTTCACTCACGGAGCTGCCAAGGGAGAGTACGTGAACTGATTTTTTCAAACCAACG
>CAYNIG010000008.1:0-42541 GCA_964396995.1 uncultured Saprospiraceae bacterium
TCCTATTTTATATTTTATCTTTTTTCTCGGTTGAAAGCTGAATTGATATTTATTTTAATTTAACTTATAAAGTATTGATAATTAGATATTAAAACATTTTATTTTTTAAAACAAAAAAATTAAAAAAGGAGCAGATTCGATTTTATAATAACAATGAAACTAATTGGTAGTGCAAAATAGCTTTTAATCTTGGGTAGGATTCTTAAGGATGGGCTGTCTGGGTAACATTTCAAACAGATCAGTTTAAAGTATTTTGTTTAACTATTTTAAAAAAAGATTAAACAAAATGGACAAAAAAGCGTTTTGAATGTATTAAAATATTAAACTGAAAATATAATGAAAAACAATTTATTATTAGCTATCCTGTCGTTGTTATTTATAACAATTACATTACCCGCATGTTCCAAAGAGGAAGTGTCCGAAGGCCCTAAAAATATCGTAGAATTGGCACAAGGAAATTCTGATTTAACCTCTCTTGTAGCTGCTGTAAAACGAGCCGGATTAGTAGAAGCTTTAAGTGATGTCACTAAGCAATATACTGTTTTCGCACCCACCAACGCTGCATTTGCCAGTTTTCTGGCTTCAAACAATTTTGCAAACCTTGAAGCAGTGCCTGTTTCCGCATTAAAAAACCTGTTATTAAATCATGTATTGGGAGTTGAAGTAAAATCAATCGATGTCAAAACAGGCTATGTGAACAGCCTTGCTACTTATGGGACCTCTGCAAGTAATGTGGATATGTATCTCAGTGCAGTGAGCGGAGTGAAGATTAATGGATCTTCAAATGTTGTGACGGCTGATGTCGACGCATCCAATGGAGTAATCCATGTAGTGGATGCAGTAATTGGAATTCCTGTAGTGCCCACTTTTGCTGTTGCTAATCCTGATTTCAGTATTTTAGTTCAGGCTTTAACCCGCAGTGATTTATCTGCAAATTACGCTTCAGTTTTAAGTGGTGTTGGTCCTTTCACCATATTTGCTCCGACTAACGCAGCCTTTAATGCTTTGTTAGCAGAGTTAAAATTAACAGCACTAAAAGACATTCCAGCTGCAACTCTTGAAGCAGTCTTAACTTATCATGTGGCCTCGGGCAATGTATTAGCTGCTTCGCTGACAGAAGGTCAAAAAGTTACTACTTTACATAAAAGCGATTTTACTGTTAGCCTTGCAGGTGGTGCTAAGATCACGGATTCCAATAGCAGAATCATAAATATCATAGCTACTGACATTCAAGGAAGCAATGGAGTCATCCATGCAATTGATAGGGTTCTTTTACCTAAATAGAGGTATTCCATTTTTAAATTACCGATCAAAAAAGTCGCTTTAGCTTATTGCATAGAGCGACTTTTTTTATTACTCATTTAATTCGTGTAACAAGCTTTAAAATAGGTAAAAAATGAAAGTAAATGACCATGCAAAGGAAACTCCGAATACAGAACTCAATGAATAAATCGGTAAAATTTTATTTAAATTCTAATATGCCTTTCCTCACTAAATTTTGTTGCAAATTTTAGAGAAAAATGTAGACTCAAAATAGATACTATTTCAGACTTTTAAAATCCCAGGTATTCAAAAAACCAGTATGGAATTTTCCCTTCTTAAAGTCTTCGTTATCCATAAGCAACTGATGAAAGGGTACCGTAGTTTTTACTCCTTCTATTATAAATTCATCGAGTGATCGATTCATTTTGGCCAAAACTTCATCGCGGGTATGTGCTTTGCATATCAGCTTGGCGATCATAGAATCGTAGTAGGGTGGTACTGAATATCCGGCATAGGCGTGTGTATCAACACGAACACCTAAACCTTTTGGTGTGTGAAAAGAAGTAATCTTTCCCGGGCTAGGCCTGAAATCATTAAATGGATCTTCTGCATTGATGCGGACTTCCATGGCACAAAACTTAGGAGTGTAATTTTTACCGGATAATTTTTCTCCTGCGGCTACTTTTATTTGTTCTTTGATCAGATCTACATCCATCACTTCTTCGGTCACGGGATGTTCGACCTGTATGCGGGTATTCATCTCCATGAAATAAAAGTTTTGATACTTATCTACCAGAAATTCTATAGTACCTACTCCTTCATAATTGATGGACTTCCCAGCTGCTACCGCCGCTTCACCCATTTTTTTACGAAGTTTATCGGTCATGAATGGTGAGGGTGATTCTTCAACCAGTTTTTGATGTCTTCGCTGTATGGAGCAATCTCTTTCCGAAAGGTGTATTACCTGACCGTGTTGGTCACCTACAATCTGGAATTCAATATGTCGTGGCTCTTCTATGTATTTTTCCATATAGATGCCATCATTGCCAAAAGAAGCCCGTGCTTCATTTTTAGCGACATTCCACATGGCTTCCATTTCATCTTCAGACCATACTATACGCATCCCTTTCCCACCACCTCCGGCGGTAGCTTTGAGTATAATAGGGAAGCCAATTTCCTTAGCTAATTTGGAAGCTTGTTTCAGATCTTTTAATAATCCATCACTTCCAGGGACCACGGGAACTTTAGATTTGATCATGGTTTCTTTAGCCGTAATCTTATCACCCATGGCTCGTATTTGATCTGGAGTAGGCCCAATAAATTTGATTCCGTAGTCAGTACAAACTTCGGCAAATCGGGCATTTTCTGCTAAAAATCCATATCCGGGATGAACCGCATCGGCATTGGTGATTTCTACAGCGGAGATGATCTTCGGTATATTGATATAGGATTCGCTGCTAGGCGGAGGACCAATACAGACTGCCTCATCGGCAAACCGCACGTGTAAACTATCCCGATCTGCAGTAGAGTAAACAGCTACTGTCTTGATGCCCATTTCTTTACATGTCCTGATCACTCTCAGGGCGATCTCACCCCGATTGGCTATCAATATTTTATTAAACATAAATGGTTTTTATCGGTTATGGTTCTACCAAAAACAAGACCTGATCGTATTCAACCGGTGATGCATCGTCGGCCACGATTTTTACTATAGTACCTGATATTTCAGATTCTATTTCATTAAAAAGTTTCATTGCTTCCACCATGCATACCACCTGTCCATTAGTAACTGTATCTCCAACTTTTACATAGGGAGGTTTGTCCGGAGAGGACGATCTGTAGAATGTACCCACCATTGGACTTTTTATTTCAAGTAGCTTTTTATCACTGGCAGGTTTGGGCGTCTCAGCCACAGGAGCAGATGGCGGTTTTTTATCAGTCGCTGGTGCAGTAGGTACTGATGAAATGGGAGGGCTGAGTACCGGGGCAGCTGCGGGAGCAGTTACATAAGCCAACTTTTCTTTAGCTGATTCTGATCTCAGAACAAGCTCAAAATCACCTTGTTTTAATTTAAGTTCTGCCAGATTAGATTTGCCCATCATACGGATGAGCTCCTGTATTTCCTTTAGATCCATAAGGGTTTAATTTTTTACCCGTTCAATATACGACCTATTTTGAGTATCTATTTTGATTTTGTCGCCTTCGTTGACAAAAAGTGGCACTTTGATTTCGGCACCAGTTTCTAATTTGGCCGGTTTCAACGCGTTAGTAGCTGTATTGCCTTTTTCTCCAGGTTCAGTATATACTACTTCCAGCACCATAAACATAGGCAATGTAACACTCATAGGAGTCTCATTTTCAGCATGGAATAATATTTCCACATCCATGCCTTCTTTCAAGAATTCAGTGCCTTCAATCATGGCTTCCTGCAACAACACCTGATCAAAATTCTCATTATTCATAAAATTATAACCCTGATCATCTTTATAGAGGAATTGATATTTTCTTCGTTCCATTCTTACTTCATCCCATTTATGACCAGCTGGAAATGAGTATTCTACCGATCTTCCGGTGGTGATACTTTTGAGTTTTGACCTCACGAAAGCGGCGCTTCGTGCACTTTTTACATGTTGAAATTCAATTACTGTCCAGATATCATTATTATGATTGATACACATGCCATTTCTGATCTCGGTGGTAGATGCCATAATTTATAATAGTTTATAGTTTTGCGGGCGCAAATATAGGATTTCTTCCTGGTAGTGACTAATTTGAGATTAGAAATTTAATGCATTGATAATGAGATATGTATATGCATTTTAGCTTGTAATCCTGATTTTTACATTCTGGATCAGAAAGAATCAAAAAATATATTGGAGAATGGTCTGTGGATTTAGAGCCAAATTTTCTACAAAAATCTCTTTGTCATACCCTGACCATGTATTTTAAATATATAGGGGGAATACCTATTTTTTGTTCTACAATACAAAGCTGCATCACCATAACGCTACAATACCAATCTTACGCCCAGTGACCAATCTGAATAACTATTTCTTACCAGATCTGAATAGAAGCTAGCGCTGGATTTATGATATAAAGGTTTTTGACCATTTAAAAATATACTCAGTATTTCTATTGGCTGGAATTGCAGCCCAATCCCTCCCATTAGAAATTGCGCTTGATTAGTCAATCTACCCCCTTTATAGTTTTGTTGGAACGAACCGAGATAGGAAAGGCCGGGGAACAGGAAAAGCTTTTGATCAAATAAAGATTTCACCAGGTAGGTACTGATACCAGGGAAATGGCCAGTCTTTCCATTTTCATTATTTGCTATTTGAAAAATATATCTTCCTTGCAAATAAATATAAGTATAATCCGATATTGCTTTGTAGTACGTACTTACAAAGTCGGTTTGTACTCTATCCGCCCCCAGGAATGAACGGGTCTCCTGGTCTCTTGCCATTGGAAAGTTGATTGATGCCTGGAAGGTAAGTTCCGGAATATTTGCGAAAGGTGCGGCCCTTAGTCTTATTCCTAAAGATGAAAGTCCGTTGAATGCAGTACCGTTGCTATCTGGTTTAGAATACACCTTGAATGGTGAATTGCGCGCATTTTCATCAATCAACATTTTGGAGTAGCGAACCTGGGCTCCCAGATCCCATCGTCTTGATTTGGAAAATCCATAACTAATATTTGTGTAGTTTTCTGACCGCGATATTCTGTATCTATCCAGGATTTTATTTCCATATTTTGAGGTGACCCAATAGGAGGTGAGATTGGAGATGGCACTGGCTTCAATTCCATCCTTTGCTAATATTACCGGTGAAATATTGCCAAAGGCAAACTTTTCTTCACGGCTTTCTTCCTTTTTTACCTCACTGGTTTGACAAAGAGCATTATGCCAGTTGAAGACTAAGATGAGACAAATAAATAAAAATGTATTTTTCATTTGCAATCAATTAAGAGATTAGGGTCTTTAAAAGCTTGCTGATAAATTAAAAGTTGTCTGCCTGTGGTTTGAGATGTGGCGATAATCATATGATTTCTTTCTTCTTTCCACTGAGTGCCACCACACGCCAGTGATTCAAATTTCTTGTAAGGAGTGTCATTGACATTGATAAAGCTTCCTATGAATTCCTCTATTCCCAGGTTTCCATTTGGATTTTTTGATCTATCAATCCAAAAATGAACCAATAGTCTATCCTTGTCTAACACACCAAAAATAGGATTCTTGCCATATAATAAAGAGGTGTTGGTTCCATTGCAAGTGGATTGTTCAAAGCTTTGAGTAGGATCTATAGATGTGGTACATTTCCCTTTTGGGTCTTTTAAAAATTTAAACCAAATGCAATAGTCTGTATTGGCAGGGGACAGCCATGCATTTTCAAGAGATGGCGGGAATCCGGGTAAAGGAGAGATGGGTATGAAGATCTGCGGCACGGCAGGAGGAATGAAACTTTTATTTTTTTCAAAAAAACTTTGAGACACCGCATTAAAAGACAACCTTTCATAACAATCCGGATTAGCCACTTCCAGATCTACCTGCCCTTCGACTCCATCAGGTACGGTCACTATCAATCCTAATTGAGGATGGAATCGTTTGGTCTTGGCAGGTTTATTATCAAAAGAGATGGTTAGATCCTGGGATAGTAAAGATTCTAACGGAGTAGCTTTGATGATCACTTCTGTACCGGGTATACCGACAGCTGGAGATACTTGTAATCCCAATAGTGGCTCACAGGCAGGATTGCAACCCGATTGGAAGAACAAAAAACAAATTGGAATTATAAAATACAGTCCAATCAGTATGAGTCTAATTTTGGTTTTTATCATTGTATAAAATTTGTAAAGTCATGGAAAAGTTTAACTTTTTTATTGTCCAGTAGAGCTATTAACGGTTTTAGGTCTGTTGCTAATGCAGTACTAGCCAATTTAATTTCTTTTTTTGCTGCACTCAGCGATATATTTCCCTGAGACCGATCTTTGATTACATTTATAATGGTTTGATTCATCTGATTAAATAACTTGGGTTCGTGAATAGTATTTAATATGTAATCGATAATAGATGACAATTCAGTATGGATTTCATCATTAGACCAGTATTCTCGGGTAGCATTGACCCATTCGTCTTTATGATCATTAATGTTGTTTCTTGCCTGATTGTACTTTTCTATGGAACTGTAAAAGCGGTCACAAGCATTCGGTGCATTGGATATACAGGCAGAAGCATCAGTCGGCAATATCAAATGCATGTCTTTTAACCTGGAAGCATAATTGTTTAATGCGGAAGATATTTTTTCGAAGTAGACTTGTTGATTTTTAAATCGTTCACCCAGTGCGAGAAACAGTTTTTGTTCCAGTTGAGCATTCTTATCTTCCAGAAGTTTTATTTGTTCTTTGAGAGCAGAATTCTGAGCATCGGATTTTTCATTATTTTCAGCCAGGTTATCCACTCTATTTTGATAATAAATAATGGTATCCACCATGGTACGCTGTAATAGTTCTATCTGATGATTGGAAAGTTTTTGATTTTTTTGTAAGGATTTGATTTTGACACTCAACTCATTTATTTTCCTGGTAAGTCTTTCATTATTTTCGTTACACAATTTTATCTCAATAGGCTCATGCTGAGGAGGAAGATTGATTTTTCCTTCGAAAGGGGAAATCATCGGGCTTGAAGAACCTTTGATGGAGATAGTGACAAAATCCAAACCATTTGGCGCTACCAATTTAAAGCTTCCATCCTGGCCAGTGATGTCGTAACTTTCTCCGCTTACGCTCACGGTAACCCCGGGTACGCCTACTGATTTATTTCCCTTTATTTCAACCACTTTGCCACGGAGCGTAACCAGATTCTGGCTAAGCAAGCTCAGGCTGAAGAAAATCAGAGTAAAAAACGACAGAATTTTCATGTCAATGATAGTGTAATTAAAAAGATTAAAGTCGAGTTTTTTAACATCAAAAATACAAGCTTTAACCCGGCAAAGCTTCAATTTAATAATTTCTATAAGATAGTAAGTAGTATTAAAGAGGAAAATTAAATTTGAAAAAGGCCTGGATGTTTTGAATTAGTAGCAATAATCTTAATTTTAAGGTATTTTATGTCGACAGCTGGAATTGAGCTAAAAGGAAATTTTACCAGAAAATTATCGGCTATCATGTTTACCGATATGGTAGGATATACTGCTGTGATGCAGCATGATGAGATGCTGGCTATTGTGATGCAGAAAAGGCACCAGGCGGTCGTAGAAAAGCATGTAAAACTACAAGGTGGCTTAGTGAAGAATGACATGGGTGACGGAAGTATGAGCATATTGCCCAGTGCGTATGCGGTGATAAAATGCGCAATGGGAATACAGAAAGAACTTCAGGAGGAACCTAAGGTAAATATACGTGTAGGTATTCACATTGCTGATATATTGGAAGAAGAATCAGGGAAAGTGCATGGTGACGGAATCAACATTGCATCGAGAATTGAGACTTTAGGAGTCGCCGGAGCCATATTGTTTTCAAAAGAAATATACAATAAAGTTAAAAATCAACCGGAATTTAAAATACACAAGATTGGATCTTTTCCCTTTAAAAATGTAGATGAATCGATGGAAATCTATGCGCTTGCCAACGAGGGGTTTTCTATACCTACTGAAGCGCAGGCTTTGGCCGCAGGGAAGTTGAAAAAAGGAAGCACCAAGCCAGGCACTAAGCAGTTAAAATTTTGGCCTATCGCATTGATCCCTTTTGCGGCCTTGATTTTGTATTTTTCAATAAAGACCATCAATTTCTCCAACTCCAAAGATAGCCCTATTTCTACTCCCACTGTGATCATTGAAAAAAAGTATATAACCTGGAAGGGTAGAGTGGTGTATGCTGATAATAATGAGCCAGCAGGGGGAGTGGTCGTAGATGTCAATGGAAAATCGAGAGATACAACCAATCTGGAAGGGGAATTCGAATTGCAACTATCAGAGGAGTTTACCGATACGCCTGTTAAACTAACTATGTATGAGGGAGGCAAACAAAAAATAAACATGGATATCAGGCTTGCAAAAGAAAACCTGGAGGGGTTAAAACTTCCAAGAAATTAGATATCAACATCAAACACAAACCAACTAATATTATTTTCCGTTTTACATATAATCAATTGGATTTGGAATGGAAAATAAGTGGCATTTTTTTTTACTGATTTTATTGACCCTTAGTTGCCAAAAAGAAGATGAGTCCGGGTGTAATGATGATGCAAATACGGTCAGAATAATTACAAGAGCTCCAGCGTCCATTTCGTTTTTTGAAAATCAATATTTTATAATTGAGCAAAATACCATCGATACCCGATTATTACCCTGTACATTGCCCGTCGCATTCCAAAAAGAAAAATTAGCAGTTACTATAAGCGGTGAGGTAAAGGACTACCCGAATATGGAAAAGGTTCAAATTTGTTGTACGGAAAGAATTATACTGAGATTGATTCAAGAAAGATAATGGCGGCGTCACTATTTTTAATTTTTAATCGGGATGTTTTTGTTCTGGCCCAATCATAATTTTCCTTTGAGATCTTTTTTTTAAACGCTAATAAGCTTTGAAGGGCTTTCCCCCGGGATGTGGTATTTGAAAGTATTATACAAGGAGATGATTTTTAATCTTCTATGATAATATCATATTTATACAAAAGGCCTAATACCTGATGCATTGAAAACCTTGCCTTTTTAATTTTATTCTTCTCCGGATCTATCAAATAATTTCTTGAAGTATGAAGATCTGCTTTTTCAAGATTGGTTTGTTCAAAATGGGCAGCTGTAAAATCACAATGGTTAAAGATGGCGGAGGTAAAATCGGTCCTGGTAAGGTCAGATTCTCTGAACGAACAATTTGTAAATTTTGAGAGCCTCAGCTTGAGATTATACAAGGACGCATAGTCCAATGTGGAATCTTTTACCTGTAGAGTATAAAAAAAATTTTCACATAAATCAAAGCTGATTCCCATCATTTTACAATGAAGAAAATGGCAATCTGTCAGGTTGGTTTTGATCAGTTTTGCATTACTGAAATTACAATGAAAAAATTTGCAATTTGTAAAGCCTGAGTTTTCGATTTGGGCGTCTGTAAAATCGCATTCGGTAAACTCACAATCCTCAAAAAAACCTTCTAACTTTTGTTCAACATAGTTTTCTTTTTCAAATGATATTTTTTCAGTTGATTTGCCCATAGAATGGCAAAGATATTTGGAGTAAATCTATTTTTTTTAATGAAATCGATTGCGTATATTTATCATTCAGATTTTAAAAATTTTTTCAGATTGGTTAAAAGTACTTTTACTTGCGCTTTCTTTTTATTTTCATTTGTGCTGGCGGAGGCAGCTGTGGACAGTTTTTCGTTTGAAAAAGATGTACGCCCTACCCTTGAAAAGCGATGCATCAGTTGTCACAATACCAATCGGCCAAAGGCTAATGTAAATATTGATAATTATAAAGAGCAGGGCAGAGTGATAAAAGATGGGGCATTCTGGCTTAAAATTTTGGATGTAGTGAAAAAAGGCACCATGCCGCCTAAGACTGAGCCAGTGATGTCGGCTGCAGATCATACCATTCTTGTTAATGGCATAGATAGAATATTAAAAACATCTCTTGAAAAAAAGACACCGGGACAGATAGTAATCAGAAGACTTAGCCATTCTGAATACCGGAATACCATATTTGATCTATTTGGGTTTGATTTTGATACCCAGCATTTTTTTCCTTCTGATGGATCGGGAGGAGCAGGTTTTGACAATCAGGGTAGGGCATTGTTTGTCACCCCATTAAAACTGGAACGATATTACGATGCAGCAGATATCATTGTGGATTCTATATTTCATGATGAGAGTCTATGGAACAGACTGGTACCATTCGATTTTAATCCCACCGGTTTCTCTGCAATATGGACTTGGGTTAAGTCGATTTTTAATGTTCAGTATCATGGCCTTACTAATCCGGGTAGTGCTGCTGAAAAAGTAATTCTTCCCCTGGCTTCTAAAGTATACCGTAAGTATTTAAAGGATGAGGATAGAAGCCATTTGCTGAATTTATTTAGTGAAGTATATTATGCCCAGCCATCAATAAAAAACCCTGAACGATTCAACCTGAGCATAGCACAGGTAATTAAGGGAATGCTGGTCTCACCTCATTTCCTTTATAAGATAGAAGAAGAGCCTGCATTAAATATACCATATCCGCTTGGACAGTTTGAGGTAGCAAACAGGTTATCGTATTTTTTATGGAATAGTATGCCTGATCAGGAATTATTTGATTTAGCTCATAAAGGGAAATTGCAGGATACGGGGATACTGGCCATGCAGGTAAAGAGAATGTTGGCTGATCCCAAAGCAAAACGATTTGCTGAGAATTTTGCCTCACAATGGTTGGGTATCAAAAAGTTACTTGATGATGAGCCCATGGTCGACGAAGATAAATTTCCGGGCTTCGATATCCGGATCCGAAAGGACCTGTATACTGAATCTGTAGAGTTTTTTTATCATGTACTTACTACAAGTAAGAATTTACTTGATTTAATCAACAGTGATTATTCTATTTTAAATAAAAACCTGGCAGCTTATTATGGCATAGAAGGAGTTGAACTCAATGATTTTCATAAGGTTAATTTCACTGATAATCGCAGGGGAGGGGTATTAGGTATGGGTTCTGTATTAGCCTCTACTGCTTTTCCATTACGTACAAGCCCGGTGATCAGAGGTAAATGGGTGATGGAACAATTACTGGGTGTATCACCACCACCACCGCCTGATGTGGTATCTCCTCTAACTGAAGATAAAAAAGTGCATGAAGCGCTGGGTCTGAGAAAAATACTGGAATTGCACAGAGCAAACGAAGAATGCAGATCCTGTCATGAAAAAATGGATCCGTTAGGTCTTGGACTTGAAAATTACGACCCTACCGGCAAATGGAGAGAAACGTATGAAAAAGTAGGTATTGATGCATCCGGAGTGACAGAAGATGGAAAAAAGTTTAATGGGCCCGCTGAACTAAAAAAGATTTTATTGGAAGACAAGACGAGGATAGCACGTAATCTTTCAGTAAAAATGCTTTCTTATGCATTGGGCCGGACCTTGATCTTCACCGATGAACCTGCCTTGCAAACTTTGGAAAAAATATTACTTAATTCCAATTTTAACCCCGATCCGTTTTTAACAGAAATTGTAAAAAGTTATGTATTCCTTACTAAGATTAACGATTTTGAAAAAAAGAGCATTTAATAAATAATAGTTATGGTGAAAAAATGGCAAATTTCTCGCAGACGAATGCTTAAAGGGGCAGGTGCTTGTATTGCACTTCCTTTTTTAGAGGCTATGACCATTCCGGGGGTAAAGAAAATGCCTTCCGGAAGCGCGCCTATACGATCCACTTTTTTTTATATGCCCAATGGGGTACATCCATTGCATTGGAATCCATCCAAACTGGGTACTGATTATGATTTGCCTTTGCAGCTGGCACCATTAAAAAATTTGAAATCTGAAGTTTCTGTTTTAGCAGAGCTGATGAATAAAAATTCCATTTTTAAAGGTGCTGATGGGCACTACGCGAAGTCTGCCAGTCTGCTTACCTGCATGCCTATAAAACAAACAGTTGGAGATAATATCAGTAGCGGAGGGATCTCGGTAGATCAGATCATTGCAAATAAAATAGGTGACGACACATTCATTCCTTCTCTGGAATATGGTTTAGACAAAATCACCACCGGGGTGGATATCAATGTAGGTTTTACCAGGCTATATGGATCCAGTATTTCATGGAAAACAGCACAGCAACCCATGTCAAAAGAGATAGATCCACGAATGGCTTTTGACAGGCTATTTAAACATTACGTACCTGGTGCTGTAATCAAAAATGACCCCTGGAGAAAAAGTATTTTGGATGCGGTTAAAGAAGATGTATATGATCTTAAGAAAAATCTCGGCAGGTCAGATCAGGATAAACTTTCAGAGTACCTGGAATCTATACACAGTGTGGAAAAGAGGCTGAATAATGAACAAAACAGACAAAGACTGACCGATAATATCACCAACGATGTAAAAAAGGAATTGATCAGGCTCAATCAAAATATAGATGCCTATGTGGAAATGTATACTGGGGTAGATATTACCGAAAAAGTCAGGCTCATGCTGGATATTAATGTATTGGCATTCTGGGCTGATGCCAGCCGGGTTTCCACTTTTATGTTTGGCAATTCGGTTGGGAACAGAAACTTTAAATTTTTACCCGGGGTGACAGGGAATCACCATAATATATCACATCATATGGACAAGCCTGAGCTATTAGATCAATATGCTAAGATAGCTGCCTGGCACGTAGAGCAATATGCTTATTTTTTAAACAGGCTAAAGAATATAAAAGAAGCAGACAGATCTTTGCTTGATAATTCTATGGTAGTCTTTACATCGGATCTCCGCGACGGAAACCGGCATTCGCCACGAAATCTGCCTATCTTATTCGCTGGAAGAGGAGGTGGCCGAATAAAACAAGGTCAAAATCTTACTTTTACCAAAGAAACTCCATTGGCTAATCTTTATCTTACCATGTTGCATACGCTGGGTATTGAGATGAATCAATTTGGTGACAGTACTTCTACCATGAATCAACTTATGGCATGATGCAATGGTTTCATTGGTTTATAATTAATTCCTAATATTCATTTAGCCATTGATTCAAAAATTGGAAGAAGTATTTAAGAAGCCTTTTGCGGTATGGGTCTGCATTGGAATTGGTTTGGTGTTCTTATTATTTATCAATTTTAAGGTAGATATTGGTTCGCCCTTACTGCTTTCGGTAGGCAGGTTCCACCCTTTGGTATTGCATTTTCCGATTGTATTATTGGGGCTATTAATGTTGGTGGAGTTGGTTCGACTGTATGGCAATATTTATGTAGATTTTAAAATTATATTTTATGGTTTTATACTAACTCTGATTTCTATAGTAGTCACCATCAAGACCGGATTTTTATTATATTCATCCGGAGAATATTCAGGCATACTCATGGATCAGCATTACCAGTATGCTCTGATCACAGGAGCTCTTAGTTTTATTTCATTTGGTTTGTATTTAAATTATGTCAATTCATCTAAATATTATTCTGTTTATGTATTGTCATTATTAGTTGCAAATGCATCACTGATGTATGCCGGACATCAAGGGGCATCCATTACTCATGGTAGAGATTACCTCACCGCTTATTTGCCAATGATTACGACGGAATCCGATAAAAATGAAAGCGAGGATTCCATTTCTTATTTTTATAAAGATGTAATTCAGCCTACCCTGGAATTCAAATGTGGTGGTTGTCACAATCCAATGCGAGCTAAAGGCGGATTATCGATTACAAATTACACAGACTTGTTTAAAGAAGGAGAAAGTGGGAATACCGGTATAGCTAAAAACGATACGTTTAAAAGTGAAATCTACAGGAGAGTCATGTTGCCGGATACTGCTAAAGAGCATATGCCTCCGGCTGGTAAAATAAATTTGACACGGGATGAAATAGCATTATTGAAATTTTGGATTCAATCGGGAGTATATGAAAACCTCAGGACGGATCACATCACGTATGCACCTATAAAAGACCGAATCAGCCAGATGCATCCGGCCCTTAAAAAATACAGATTAAACCTGGAAAAGGAAAAATACAGCCAGGCTCAGATACATCATGATTTGCTATTCGCGGCAAAGGAATTGGAAGTAGAAATAAAAAAGGATGAAAAAGATGAAAACAACCTGTATACCTTATCCAATACTTTTCCTCCGGCGCCATTTGATAGTCGTAAATTGAAAGAATTAAAACCTTACCTGCATCTGTTTTCAAAAGTTTCGCTCGTAAGCAGTCAGATTGATGATGCCGACCTTTATTTAGTGGCTCAAATGGAAAATGTCAAAGAACTTTATTTACAAAAAACCAAAATAAAAGGTTTTGGACTTTTGTATTTGACCCGATTGCCTTACCTGGAGATACTGAATGTTTCCTTTACTGATGTAGATGATAAAACTTTAATAGATTTAATAAAATTTCCGGCTTTGAAGGAAATATATCTTTATGGTACTAAGACTACAAAAGAAGTAATACAAGCTGTAGAAAAACATAAACCCGGGTTGAAAGTGTATTCGGAAGAAGGTCCTTATTTTTAATCTTTAAGGTTCTATTAGAATTTTTATACAATTTTCCTGCCTTTTATCAAATATTTCGTACGCCTTCACACCAGCTGATAATTTCATTTTATGAGTAAAAATGGAGGCCAGACTTTTTTTATGATTGGCTATAATAGGAAGTATTTCCGGCATTAAAGACCTGGCCGGGCATCGGCCACTTGTATAGGTAATGTTTTTATTATATACATCTGCCGGTTTGAACACAAAGCCATCGGTAGTATGGACGCCAATAGTACTGATGATACCACCCGGTCTCACTAAATCAAATGCTAACTGCTGCGCTGATTCATTACCAACAGCCTCAATTACAGCGTCAGCACCGCGACCTTCTGTTTTATCTTTGATGTGTTGTACCGTATCTGAATTTAGTTTTAAAGAGATTGCACCAAAGTTTGCTGCAGCATCTAATCTGTAATCCACAGTATCGATACTGAATACAGTCCTGGCTCCTAATGTGACGGCACTAAAAGCAGCCAGCAACCCCACGGGGCCGCATCCCACGATCACAATTACATCGGAAGGCTTAATGTCACAAAGTTTAGCACCAAAATAACCGGTACTCATTATATCTCCTGCCAGTATGGCATCTTCTGACTTTAAATCAAAGGGCCTATAATCCATCAATGTGGTATCTGCTAGTGGCACTCGTATGTATTCAGCCTGTGCACCTTGCAATCCAATTTCTTTTTCTTTCCAACCGTAGATTTGATTTTGTATGCAGCGGGCACTCAATCCGATTTGGCAATAAAAGCAAGATCCACAAGCGGTAGTAAATGGACTTACGACTTTATCTCCTATCGAAAATGATTTTACGTTTTTACCTAACTCTACTACTTCACCGGTAAACTCATGTCCCATACAAGTGTGTTTGTCTATGCCGGTCTCTCTTCCGTGATATATATGGAGATCTGAGCCACAAATGGCACAGTGATCCATTTTAACGATTACATCAGTAGGTTCTTCAATGAATGGATCAGGAATAGTTTCATAACCAACAGATTGAATACCTAAGAAGGTGATGGCTTTCATGCAGATGATTTTTTGTTTGTGTAAAATCTATCTCCAAGATCTGATTTATTTTTATACTTTTAGCAGTTATAAAAGAATAATAATATGAATAATATAGATCGCAGAACTTTTATAAAACACACTGGGTCTTTTGCAGGTATCAGCATATTACCATTTTCTATTTATGGTCAGCATGCGCCATCCAATAAAGTAGTATTGGCAGTAGCAGGTGTCAATAGCCGGGGAGCCTGGCTGGCTGAATATTTTTCGAAAATTCCAAATGTAGAGGTGGCTTATATCTGTGATGTTGAGGAAAAAGCGATTGCCAATGGTATAAAATCGCTGGCTTCCACAGGAAAGGAACCCACGGTGATAAAGGATATTCGAAAACTAGTCTCTGTCAAAGATCTGGATGCTTTGGCTATTGGTATGCCTGATCACTGGCATACGCCTGCAGCCATATTAGGAGTGACCAATGGGAAACATGTTTATGTTGAAAAGCCTTGTGGCCATAATCCGGGAGAGGGGGAATTATTGGCAATGGCTTCCAAAAAGTATAAACCATTAATTCAAATGGGTAATCAGAGGAGATCCTATCCTACTTTGCAAACTGCTGTGCAACGTGTAAGAGAAGGCTTGATTGGTAATCCCTATTTCGTAAAAACCTGGTATACCAATAAACGAAAACCAATTGGAGTTGGAAACAAAGTTGCAGTTCCATCGACTCTTGATTTTGAATTGTGGCAGGGACCTGCACCCCGTAAAGCTTATCAGGATAATCTGGTGCATTATAACTGGCATTGGTTCTGGCATTGGGGTACAGGAGAGGCTTGCAACAATGGCACCCATGAAGTTGACTGTGCACGATGGTTTTTAGGTGTAGACTATGCAAATAAAGTAAGTAGTACAGGCGGAAGGTATGCTGCAAAAGATGACTGGCAAACACCGGATACACAAGTAGTGGGTTGGGAATTTGAGGGAGGTAAAAGCATAATGTGGGAAGGCCGTAGCTGTAATGACTATCATATTGAAGGAAGCGGCAGAGGATTTATAGTGCATGGGGATAAAGGTACACTGGTGAATGATGGAGGAGGATCTTACAAAGTGTATGATCTGGACAATAAATTAATTGATAGTGTTGATAGTAAAGTAATGGTGGATGCTGCCAATAAGGTCAGCCCTGCTGCCAACCTGGACAAATTACATCTGGATAATTTTATAGAATCTATCCGTGGAAATCAAACTTTAAATTCTCCTATTGATGATGCAGCTAAAAGTGTCTTGATGTGCCATCAGGCCAATATTTCCCAAAGGGTAGGCAGGACCCTGCATTGTGATACTAAGTCTGGGCGAATAAAAAATGATCCTGAAGCCATGAAGCTGTGGAACAGATCGTATCAACCAGGTTGGAAACCAATAGTGTAACGCTTTTAACCGTTTAGAATTTTTTTTAAGCGAAAAAGAAACTATTCTGTGATTTTTATCAAAGTGTAGCATTTAATAGGCAATTCTTTGATTGAATAGGAGCTTAGGTTATTTTTATCCTTTGATTAAATAAAAAGCCAATAAATGAAAATTTCTACTATTGACCTGATCATCATTCTGATTTATCTCAGTGCTACGGTGGTCATCGGACTCTTACTGCGCAAAAAAGCATCCAAAAGCAAGGAAGCCTATATGTTGGGTGGCAACACTTTACCCTGGTATTTGTTGGGTCTGTCTAATGCTTCAGGCATGTTTGATATCAGTGGGACAGTGTGGTTAGTTACTCTATTATTTGTGTATGGGTTAAAAAGTATCTGGTTACCCTGGCTATGGCCAGTGTTTAACCAAATATTCCTGATGGTATTTTTATCTATTTGGTTACGGCGGTCGGGAGCGTCTACCGGTGCTGAATGGTTGACTTCGAGGTTTACGGGTAAAGGAGCCTTGCAATCCCATATCGTTATTGTGATTTTTGCTATCATACTTGGACTTGGCTATCTGGCCTACGGATTTATTGGCATAGGAAAGTTTATTGAAATATTTATACCCTGGTCAGCGGTATCTCCCTATTTGCCATTTACCATTGCACCTGAATATGTAGCTCATTTTTATGGTATATGTTTTACTTTATTTGCTATATTTTACAGTCTGATCGGTGGTATGCTTAGTATAGTATGGGCTGATGTAATACAATACGCTTTGATGGCTATCTCGGGAGTGATTATTGGTATTATTGCGATGGTAGCTTTGGCTGATAGTAACCTGGTCGTTCCTGAGTCCTGGATGAATCCATTTTTCGGAAACAAACTGAGCCTGGACTGGACTAATATTATATCTGAGGTGAATGGTAAAATCAAAAGTGATGGATACGAGATTTTTAATTTATTCAGTCTATTTTTTACAATGATGTTATTTAAAGGCATATTGGTTTCTTTGGCAGGCCCGGCTCCTACCTATGATATGCAAAAAATATTATCAGCCCGATCTCCCCGCGAAGCGGCTTTGATGAGCGGATCAGTCAGTTTGATCCTGATGCCATTCCGTTATTTTATGATTGCTGGATTTGCTGTATTGGCTCTGATTTTTTATAATCAACTCAACCTAACAAACACTGCAGGCAACATTGATTTTGAACAAATTTTACCGGCCGCCATATCTCAGTTTGTTCCCGTAGGATTAATGGGGATATTATTAGCAGGTTTAATTGCCGCTTTCATGGGCACCTTTGCTGGAACCTTGAATGCCACCCAGGCGTATATCGTAAATGATATTTATCTCAAATTCATCAACACCAAGGCACCTCCAGAAAAAATAAAATCCATTAACTGGCTGGCCGGCTTAGTCATGGTGCTCATCAGTTTTGTAATTGGATTTTTTGCCAAAGATGTAAATGATATCTTGCAATGGATAGTCTCGGCTGCTTATGGTTCGTATGTAGTATCAAATGTGTTAAAATGGTACTGGTGGCGATTTAATGGTTCGGGATTTTTCTGGGGTATGGTTGGCGGGCTGATATGTGCCTTGTCATTTAGATTCTTATTCCCGGGTGTACTGGATCTGAAGACTTTTCCGCTGATGTTATTGATATCAACAGTTTGTGCCATTTTAGGTACTTACACTTCACCACCGACTGATGAGGCCGTACTTAAATCTTTTTATAAAAAGGTAAGACCATGGGGATTTTGGAGACCCATACATGAAAAAGTACTAGCAGACCATCCGGGTTTTGAGGGTAATACTGATTTTAAAAGAGATATGTTCAATGTCCTGATTGGAGTAATATGGCAGACCTGTTTGGTGATATTCCCTATATATTTAGTTTTATTAAAAACGGTACCATTTATTATTTCTATAGGAATAGCCTTATTGTGTACCTGGATATTAAAGAAAAACTGGTATGATAAATTGCCAAAGGAATAATTGAATTATGAATTCTGAAAATAATATGGAGAGCATCAATAAATCAGATTTTCCCAACCATTTTATATGGGGCGGTGCTACTTCGGCATACCAGATAGAAGGTGCATGGAATGAGGAAGGCAAAGGGCCCTCGATATGGGATGTTTTCACCATGATTCCCGATAAAATAAAAAATTTTGAAAATGGAAATACAGCCTGTGATCATTATCATAGGTATAAAGAAGATGTGGCCATGATGAAAACACTTGGTCTTAAAGCATATCGGTTTTCTATTTCCTGGTCCAGAATTTTACCGGCAGGAAGAGGAAGATTGAACACCGAGGGAATAGCTTTCTATAATAGTTTGATTGATGAATTATTAGCCAATGATATAACACCCTGGGTCACATTATATCATTGGGATTTACCTGCCGCATTAGAGTTTGAACTTAATGGTTGGTTGGGCCACGAAATAAGCGATGCCTTTGCTGAATATGCAAAAATTTGTTTTACTCATTTCGGAGACCGTGTAAAAAATTGGATTACAATAAATGAGGCATGGGTTGTAGCTATACTGGGATATGGACATGGTGTTTTTGCTCCGGGAAAGGTATCCAAAGACTTTCCTTATCAAGCGGCACATAATTTGATTTTAGCACACGCCAAAGCCGTTACTCTTTATCGCACTGCTTTTCAACCGACCCAACACGGAAAGATTGGCATCACCAATAATTGTGATTGGCGGGAACCACTGACCCAATCTAAAGAAGACCAGGAGGCAGCCCAGCGTGGCCTTGAGTTTTTTCTTGCCTGGTTTGCAGATCCAATATGGAAGGGGGATTATCCTGAAGTGATGAAGCTACGATTGGGTAGCCGACTGCCTGCCTTTACTCAGGATGAAAAGGAAATGATTAAAGGATCTTCTGATTTTTTTGGTTTAAATCATTATACTACTATGCTTGCTTCGGATGAAATAAAAAAGGATACCGGTAGTGTTTATGGTAATGGTGGATTATCTGAAGATCAGGATATAAATCTTAGTGTAGATCCTTCCTGGAAAACGACAAGTATGCAATGGGCTATAGCTCCCTGGGGATGCCGAAAGTTACTTGAATGGATAGATGAACGATACAATCATCCCGAAATTTATATTGCTGAAAATGGCTGTTCTTTCAATGATTTACTGGTCAATGGAGTAGTGAATGATATCGAAAGAATAGATTTTTTTAAAGGATATCTCTCAGAAATAAAAAAGGCAATAGATAAAGGGGTAAATGTTAAAGGTTATTTTATCTGGTCTCTGATGGATAATTTTGAATGGGCACTTGGCTATGACAAACGATTTGGAATAGTTTATGTAGATGAAAAATTAAACAGAATCCCTAAAGCATCGGCCTATTGGTATTCCAGGGTGATAGATGAGAATAGAATAGTAAATTAACTTATTTCTCGACTTCACTCAATAAAATTTCAACCGCCTGTCTATAGCCGTCCAACCCCTGTCCCACGATACTCTGTATGGAATACTTTTTTACATAGGATTGGTGACGAAAGGATTCCCTTTGGTAAATATCAGAAATATGTACCTCCACACAAGGTAATTTTATAGCCGCAAGACAATCTCCGATGGCGATAGAAGTGTGGGTATATGCTGCAGGATTAAATACAAGGCCATCACTTTTACCGAATCCTATAGATTGAAGATGGTCAATAATAGCACCTTCATGATTGGATTGAAAATAATGTAAATCGACAAATGGAAATAATTCTTTAAGTTCTTCAAAATAATCTAAAAAAGACTTGGAACCATAGATCTCAGGTTCTCTCTTGCCTAAAAGGTTTAAATTGGGGCCGTTTATAATCCAGATTTTCATGTACTTGGAAATTGAGAGATAGAATATAGAAGTTGTCAGTTGATATTTGGGTATCGGGTGTACTTCAGTTCAGCATTCTGATTCCTTACTTTCAACATTTAATTTACATCGCCATCTCAGATAAAAATTTAAGTCGTACCAATTTTATTTCCTCAATGGTGATATCTTCGTCTTTGAGTTTTTTAAATGCTTTTTCAGGGTCATCGCTGTCTGCAGTCATAAAATAATCATAGATTTCATCCTGTATGCTTTCATCAACATTGTCTTCAAGATAATAATCGAGATTGAGCTTGGTGCCTGACGATACGATGATGTCCATCTCATCCATCAGTTCATCCAATTTTAATTGAGCTGTCCTGGCGATATCTTCCAGCGGCATTTTGCGATCCACAGATTGAATGATGGATACTTTGGTTTTTGATTTGTCGGCTATTTGTTTTATCTGGATATCTTCAGGCCTGTCAATTTCATTTTCTTCTACATATTTAGCAATGAGTTCTGCGAATTTTTTTCCGTATCGTTGGGCTTTACTGGCATTTACCCCGTTGACTTTAGTCATATCATCCAGGGTGATGGGATATTGAGTAGCCATATCCTGCAATGAAGTATCCTGAAAAATCACATAGGGTGGTACTTTTAATTGCTTGGCCATTTGCCTTCGCATATCCTCCAGCATTTTATACAGAGTCTGATCCAATGCCACTACTCTGGCTTCTGCTTCTTCTTCATCGGCTTCTGCCAATGCTTCAAAATTAGTATTAATAGCTATTTTAAGAGAGCTGGGTTTTGCAATAAATTTTTTACCTGCTTCGGTAAGTTTCAGCACACCATATTGTTCAATATCCTTTGATATCAAACCGTTCAAAATTCCTTGTCTCATGATCGAATGCCAGAAAATAGCTTCTTTATCTGATCCTTTACCAAATAAATCATATTCATCAAAACCAAAGTCTTTTATCTCTTTGGTTGCTTTTCCGGTAATGAATTCTACCATGAGGCTGACCAGGTAATTTTCTTTGGTTTGTTGAATAGCTTGCAAAGCAAGCTTCATTTCGTTTTTTACTTCAATCTTTTCTTTAGGGTGCCGGCAGTTATCACACATTTTGTGGCAATCTTTGTCTTCAAAGTTTTCGCCAAAATAGTTCAACAGAAATACTCTGCGACAGGCAGCTGTTTCTGAAAAAGCAACTACCTCATCCAGGAGATGAGCTCCCATATCCCGCTCAGCTGCATCTTTATCCCGCAAAAACTTTTCGAGGTTAACTATGTCACGCGCAGAATAAAAAGCGACACAGCGACCTTCTAATCCATCCCTGCCTGCTCTACCGGTCTCCTGATAATAATTTTCAATACTCTTTGGTATATCATAGTGTATCACGAAGCGAACATCGGGTTTGTCAATACCCATCCCAAACGCAATGGTTGCACAGATCACATCAATTTCCTGCATCAGAAAATCATCCTGAATCTTGCCTCTTAACTTGGTATCCAGACCGGCGTGATATGGTGCCGCTTTGATTCCGTTCACTTCCAGTGTGGTGGCCAATTCCTCCGTAGATTTGCGGGATTGTACATAAACAATCCCTGAAGCCCCCGGCTGGGTGCGAAATATCTGTACGATTTCTTTTATGGTTTGAGCTTTATTTACCTTGGGCCTGATCTCATAATATAAATTTGTCCTATTAAATGAAGATTTGAAAACACCAGGATCTTTCATATCCAGTGTTTTCACGATATCAGATTGTACTTTAGGGGTTGCTGTCGCAGTCAGAGCCATTACCGGCACAGAATGGCCCAGAGAATCAATCATCTCCCGTATACGACGATATTCAGGCCGAAAATCGTGTCCCCATTCAGAAATACAATGTGCTTCATCAACAGCGATTAAAGATACTTTTACCCCTCGCAGGAATTCAAGATTTTCATCCTTGGTCAGTGTCTCAGGTGCAACATAAAGCAGCTTGGTGTGCTTTTGGGTGATTGCCTCTTTTACGGCTTTGATTTGTGTTCTTGTTAATGATGAGTTAAGGAAGTGAGCAATTTCGTCCCCCTGGCTATATCCTCGTATTGCATCCACCTGATTTTTCATCAAAGCGATCAAAGGTGATATGATGATGGCTGTGCCTTCTTTCATCAGTGCCGGTAGTTGATAACACATGGATTTACCACCACCTGTTGGCATAATGACGAATGTGTCTTTGCCTGCAAGCACATTTTGAATAATTTCTTCCTGATTTCCTTTGAACTGGTCAAAGCCAAAATATTTTTGCAAAGCTTCATGTAAATCCTGAGAGGAATATTTTGATGCAGGAGAAACTTTGGTGACTTCCGTTGTCTTTATTATTTTGTTTTTTTTGCCCGTTTTCTTTTCCACGGTGATTTCACTCATGACATCTGTTAATTTACGAATATTTTTTTTAACATGGAATCTTTTATTTTGGCTCCGGCATTCAATTTGGCCGGAGAGAGTCAAACCGAAACGAATGCGTAACTTAGAGCTTTTAAAAAGGGAGCCGAAATTACAAATTTTTATTCAATTGAAAAAGACCATATTAGATATAGCACGTGAATGCATAGAAATAGAGCAAAATGCCCTTTTTTTATTGACAAAACATTTAGATAATAACCTTGAAAATGCTGTTAATAGTATTATATCTGATCATTCAAGGGTGGTGGTCACAGGGATAGGGAAGAGTGCTTTGATAGGCCATAAAATCGTAGCAACGATGAACAGTACCGGCACCGGTGCAGTTTTTTTACATGCTGCTGATGCCCTGCATGGAGACATCGGTATGCTCAACAAAAATGACCATCTCTGTTGCATTTCTAAAAGTGGAGAGACAGAAGAGATCAAATTATTGCTACCGATAGTGAAATCCATAGGTTGTAAAATCATTTCAATCACTGCAAATAGAGACTCTTATCTTGCAAAGATGTCTGACTATGTGTTGTTTACTCCAATTGAAACAGAAGCTGATCCCAATAATCTGGCACCAACAGCAAGTACAGCAGCACAAATGGCTATGGGTGATGCGTTGGCTATTTGTCTGATGTACAAAAGAGGATTTACTTCTGTTGATTTTGCTAAATTTCATCCCGCAGGATCGCTGGGCAAACAACTGTATCTTCATGTATATGATGTATATCCAATGCACGGACGACCGGTAAACCAAATCGATGACAAGATAAATGCCGTGATTCTGACAATGTCAAAAAACAGATTAGGAGCTACCGTAATCATAAACAATGAAGAAAAAATTGCAGGTATAATCACGGATGGTGACTTACGCAGAATGCTTGAACGAACGGAGAATTTCGATAAATTAAAAGCAATGGATATCATGAGCATAAATCCGAAAACCATAGAAGCAGATGCCCTGGCTATTGATGCACTTGAGCTCATGAGAAAAAACAATATCAGTCAGTTAATCGTGACCCAGGCGGGCAGATATGTGGGAATGTTGCATTTACATGATCTGGTTAAAGAGGGATTGATATGAGATTTCCCTGAATTGCTATTTCAACTGATTTTTATAATTTATCACCGTACCTTTGTGTCTTACCGTGGCGTGTAGAATTATACATATACTATTACCCATTTTTGGTGTAACTCTTTGTGATGCACAGATCAGTTTTACGCGTTATTTTACCAATAAACTCAGTGAAGCAGGAGCCAAAATTAACATAGCTGATGATAATTGGTTTAAAGTTACACTTTGTGAAAATGGTAAGCTCAGCTATGATCTCTGTGTGGAATCGCCACGTGATTCGGCAGAGCTTAAATACATTGTATATCCTGATAAAGAGGGTGCCAAAATACTTTTCCCTGAAGTTCATTTTGTAAGTAAAATAGCCAACATTGCAGTGAATGACGATACTCACTGGATCAGGACCAAATCATTTTCTCAGCGGATTATAGAAGATTCTTTGCATGCTGATTGGGCAGGTGAGCTCAGTTTCTATCCCAATAAATCACTTACTGATAAAAAATATGCCAAAGCCTTTGCATTGTATAAACAGGACTATGGCATGATCTATGCTATTTTGTTTTATAATTTTGAGTTTCCGCATTTTAACGAGCAGCTCCATTCCATTACATTTGTTAAAAACTTTTAGACCTTACACATGTTTGTATACAATGTGACCTTGAATATGGAGCCCATCATAGAAGCCGAAGCAGTAATCTGGATGGAAAATATATTCATACCATTGGTAATGAAACGAGGATCATTTCATGAATTTCAGGTTTGTAAATTGAGATTTATTGATCAGGAAAACCCGGCTTATGCTATCCAGTTTTATTGTTCCAGTGAAGAAGACAAGGGATATATTTTAAATGATGGTCAATCCAAATACATTGATAAAGTGTTTGAAACCTGGGGTTTGCAAGTGATGCCATTTGCCACAGTGATGGATATTATCAAACCTGCTTATCTTTCATTTATACATCAGAATTAAAACCTTCACAATAATAAAATAAACCAGTTGTGCATTACTTTGACTTAAACGAAATACAGCTCTCTGCAAAAGAAACGGCGCGGGACTTTGCAGAGAAAAGACTATTGCCAGGGGTAATAGAAAGAGATAAGAATATGACTTTCCCTAAAACCCTGGTAGATGAAATGTCTTCAATCGGGCTTATGGGTATGATGGTACACACGGAGTACAATGGAGGCAACATGGACATGATTTCCTATATTTTGGCAATTGAAGAAGTGGCCAAAATAGACGCATCGGCTGCAGTAATCATGTCGGTAAATAATTCTTTAGTTTGCCATGGTCTTCAATTATTCGGTAATGAATATCAAAAAGAAAAATATTTAAAAAAATTAGCTACCGGTGAATGGATTGGATCGTTCTGTTTATCAGAGCCCGAAGCAGGAAGTGATGCTGCCAGCTTAAAAACCATCTGCCAAGACAAAGGAGATCATTATCTCTTGAACGGGACCAAAAACTGGATCAGTAACGGAGATCGCTCTGATGTACACCTTGTACTCGCCAATGGAAACCCATCGCTTGGACACAAAGGCATCCATACTCTGATAGTGGAAAGAAATTGGAAAGGAGTGGCTATTGGGCCCAAAGAGGATAAGATGGGTATACGAGCCAGTGATACTACTTCTATCACCTATGAAAATGTGATGGTACCTAAAGAAAACCTTATCAAAGAGGAGGGGCATGGATTTAAATTTGCGTTGAATGCCCTGGATGGTGGCCGCATTGGAATAGCCGCCCAGGCCATCGGTATTGCCCAGGGTGCTTATGAAAGAGCCCTGAAATATTCCAAAGAAAGAATCACCTTTGGTAAACCCATATTCGAACACCAGGCAATTCAGTTTAAATTGGCTGAGATGGCCAGCGAAATTGAAGCAGCTAGATTACTCGTTTATCGCGCGGCCTGGTTAAAAGAAAATCACCAGGAATATTCTACCGCTGCTGCCATGGCTAAATATGCAGCGTCTGAAATGGCTATGAAACAAACAACAGAAGCGGTGCAAATACTGGGTGGTTATGGATATGTACGGGAATACCACGTGGAACGAATGATGCGTGATGCAAAAATCACCCAGATATACGAGGGTACCAGCGAAATACAACAAATGGTCATCTCACGGGACCTGTTAAAAGGAAATCTTTATCCGGCTATATACTGATGTTTGACAAAGGCACGATTCAAATTGCAAAAGTGGCGGGGATACCTATCCGGCTTCACTGGAGTTTTTTATTGATTTTTGTTTGGGTTGGCTATAATGCATGGATAGAAAATATGCCCTGGCAAGGATTTTTATTTTTACAATTTTATGTATTGATATTGTTTCTTTGCGTGGTATTGCATGAATACGGTCATGCGTTGACGGCGCGACGGTATGGAAACAAAACCCGGGATATCTTATTAACACCTATTGGAGGAATAGCCCGCCTCGAAAGCATCAGTGAAAAACCACTTCAGGAGCTTTTAATAGCTATCGCAGGACCGGCTGTGAACTTCGCAATTGTAATTTTAATAGGGATTTATTTATTTTCTATAGGGGGATATTCCTTGTCCAATATTGGTATGTTTTTCTCGCCTGAATTTTGGAAATACAATAATGATTTTTTACCTCTGATTTTAAAATCAAACCTGATTCTTGGGCTGTTCAATTTTATACCTGCTTTTCCAATGGACGGAGGCAGGATACTCAGAGCATTACTCTCTTTCAAATGGTCAAGATTAAAATCAACCATGATCGCTGCCCGATTGGGCCAGATCTGTGCAGTTGTTTTTTTGATCTACGCGGTTTCAGAGGGTCATTGGATGCTATGCCTTGTCGGATTTTTTATATTTATCACTGCGGGTTCTGAACTCAAACAAGCTAAATGGGAATCTGTGCTGGATACTTATACTGCAGGGGAAGTAATGGACAGAAATATAAAGAAAATACAAGTTCATGAGCCCATGCAAGTGCCCATGGACCTGGCTTCCAAAGGAATCGAAAATAATTACCTTGCGTATCAGGATGACCTTTTTGTGGGTGTATTACCATATAACAGGATAGTATACTGTATAAAGAATAATTTGGGCGAACAACCCGTATATAAGATAATGAGCACAAACTGGAATCCTACTAATTTACACAATTCACTTAAGTCCATTTTTCATCAGATGCAAACGAGTGGCATAAGCCTTGTACCTGTGGTAAGTGATGGTGAAGTAGTGGGAGTATTGGAAGACAATCAGCTAAAAAGATTTGTAGAGTTAAAATTGAACTCCGAAATTTGAGCATTACCTGATCAGAAAATATGGAAACCTATGGTAAAATATTGCTTGTAGCCATGCCGGCATTCCTGGTGTTGGTTTTATTTGAAAAGGTTTATGGGGTTTGGAAGGGCAGAGACACGGTCCGCAATCTGGATATGGTCTCATCACTTAGTTCCGGAGTGACTAATGTGGTTAAAGATGTACTCGGACTGAGCATTGGAATCATTAGCTATGGATGGATGGTAGATCATTGGGCAGTGGTACAGGTACAAGCATCGTGGTCATGGTATTTAATTGCATTTATAACTCTTGACTTTTCCGGTTATTGGGTTCATCGAATTGCACATGAATACAATTTTTTTTGGAATAATCATATCATACATCACAGCAGCGAAGAGTTTAATCTCGCTTGTGCTCTCCGACAAAGTATTTCGGTTTTGGTGAGGATTTTTACATTTTTATTATTGCCCGCAGCGATATTAGGTGTTCCTGGCGAAGTAATAGCTGTTGTGGCACCTTTACATTTATTTTCTCAATTTTGGTATCACACCCAGCATATTGAAAAAATGGGTTGGCTTGAAAAGATAATAGTAACCCCCTCACATCATAGAGTGCACCATGCCATTAATCCCCAGTACCTTGATAAAAATTATGGACAGATTTTTATATTTTGGGATAAATGGTTCGGAACCTTTCAACAGGAATTGGCAGAGGTGCCATGTGTGTATGGAATTACGAGACCGGTGCGTACCTGGAATCCCATAAAAATCAATTTTCAACATTTGGCTTTATTACTGCGGGATGCATGGTATACTCATTCAATTAAAGATAAGCTTCGTATTTGGCTCATGCCCACAGGCTGGAGACCTGCTGATGTTATGACGAGATTTAATATCCATAAAATTAACGATGTTTATCATTTTGAAAAGTATGATACCAAAGCATCCTCTTTTATGCATGTATGGGTATGGGTGCAATTAATTGTATTGTTATTGATTACTTCCTATTTATTTGGAAATATAGCTGCAATCAATAAATCTGATCCATTTCACATCTATTGGTATGGTCTGTTTATTTTCATTATGGTGTACGCCTATACCGACTTGATGGATAGAAATGTAAATGCATGGATTCCCGAGAGTTTAAAGTTTTTATTTGGCTTCTTTCTCATTTATACTCAGGGAACTTGGTTTGGAGCACAACCTATACTTACCGGGTTGATGGCCGGTTATTTGATCCTATCATTATCAGTGACTCTTTATTTTGTATTGCAATATCGTCTCGAAATTGAAATGGAGGCTAAATCAGCCTGACTGACATATTAGGTTACTTTTCAATAGAACGCAGTATACAGGCCGATCAGGATGCCAACAATGATCAAAGCCCAAATCAAAAACTTGTTATCCACTTTAAACAGATGGGCATCTGTCTCCAGTCCCCGGGGATTGGCTTTACTTTTGGGATCAGCAATAGTAACCATCACCATTATGAATGACAATATGAGAAAACACCATCCGGTTCGATTAAGAAATGGAATAGGAGTATCCGGTATGTATTTGAAAGCGATGGCGAGGGGAATAGCCAATGCAGCCGTAATAATTGCTGCCAGGGAAGTAGTTCGTTTCCAAAACATTCCAAAAAAGAATAATGCAAAGGCACCTGGAGTAAGATAATTGGAGTACTCCTGAATAAACTGATAAGCCTGATCCAATTGGCGTAGCTGAGGAGTCACACATAGTGCAATTGCAAAAGCAATCCAGATCGACCACCTTCCTATCTTTACGGTATGGGATTCACTGGATTCTTTATTTAAATATTTCTTATAAATATCCAGACTGAAAATAGTAGCTATACTATTACACTTGCCAGCCAGGGAGGCTACAATTGCAGCTGTTAGTGCTGCAAACGAAATGCCTTTGAGTCCAATTGGCAATAGATTCATGAGAGTAGGGTAAGCCTGATCCGGTTTTACTTCACCTGTTGCGTTTACCATTTCGGCGGCAAACAAACCATCATTATACAATACATACATGGCAATACCCGGGATTACACAAATCAGTGGGATTAATAATTTTAAAAATGCAGCAAATAAAATACCGCGCCTGGCAGTCGGCAGGTCAGCTCCCAATGCTCTCTGCACTATATATTGATTGCAGCCCCAATAATTCAAATTATTTATCCACATGCCTCCAAATAAAATGGCCATGCCCGGTAGCTCATAATAATATTTGTGACCAGGTGAAAATATCATATGAAAATGATCATCAGCCTTGTTTTTCAAAAGGGATAACCCATCAACTATACCATTACCATTAAATCTGGCTGATACCATATCCAAAGCCAGATAGGTTACTAACAGGCCTCCCATCACCAATACAATGACCTGAACTATGTCAGTATAACCGATTACTTTCATCCCGCCCAGTGTGATGAAGATCGCAAATAAAGCCAATCCAATCATGCAATATAAAAAGGGGAGCCCGGAGATGCTGGAAACAGCTAATGAGCCCAAATATAATATTGAAGTTAAGTTTACAAATATGTATAATAACAACCAGAATACCGCCATTATCGTAGCGACAGTATCATTATACCTCTGTGAAAGAAACTGAGGCATAGTATATATTTTATTTTTAAGATAAATCGGTATAAAAAATACGGCAACCAGGATCAGGGTGGCGGCCGACATCCATTCATATGACGAGATGGCTAAACCTATGGCGAACCCGGAGCCCGACATTCCGATAAAATGTTCTGCGGATATATTGGAGGCAATCAACGAAGCACCTATTGCCCACCACGTGAGCGAACCCTCAGCTAAAAAAAAATCTTTGGTATCGGTGGTCTTGGATTTTTTACGATGATATACCCAATATCCATAAGTTGATACTAAAATAAAATACAATAAAAATACAAAGTAGTCAAGTAAGTGAAGTTTATTCATAAATAATCAGAATCAATATAGGAAATTAATTTTGTAGTCATCATTGAATTTTTTCATCACTGGATCCAATGAAGGTTATCCAAAATTATAACCTTCTCCTCTGTAAGTAGGTATGCTTTGCAAATCCCTACCGTCACTCACAGTAATAATTTCATTAAATCGTTCACAGATTTCACCGGATTTGGAATGGCGGAAAAAAATGGGATCACCAATATTTAATGGTTCGGTTATTTTTTTATAAACCACTGGAGTCTGTACTTCTCCGGCGCCTTCGTTTTTATCCAAAAATCCACCTTCAGGTAAATAAATTTTAGGCATCTTTTCTATACCCGTAGCACCGGATCCAATATATCCGCCACCAAAACAGGTGAATACTCTATCAGATGGCTTTCGTACAATTTCCAGTGCAAAAAATAAAGCCGGTTGGAATTTGAAATTAGCATAATTATCAAATAAATGACCATTGAAAAAACCCGAGCCCACCGTCACTTCAGTTACCGATTCTTCCTGGCAGGTAGAGTCGATACTACCTGTACCACCTCCATTTATAAATCGCAAGGAATATCCCTCATTTCTCAGAAATTTTACAGCCTCTGCTCTTTTTCTCGCACTATTTTCAATGGCTTTCTTTTTTAAAAGCTGAACCAAATTGCTTTTAATTCCTTTTCCAAATGTAGTATCTCCTATTCCGGCTACTTGTGCCTCGTATCCCATCAGCCCATCTAATCTTATGTGTTCCGATTTTTTCAATTCTGAGAGGTACAGTTTTAAGGATTGCAGGTTTTTTATGCCTGACCGACGGACTCCAAAATGCAGAAACAAATAATCATCGGATAAGTCATAGTCTATACAGACCGGGATAATACAATTGATTTTTTTACCTGTTTCTTCTAAAATTTTAAGATGAAACAGGCTATCGGTCATAAAGCAAATTTGCTTGCCACTTTTAATCTGAATACAAAGTCTTTCAATAATTGCTTTATTCACAATAGGGTAGCCGAGGAGAAAATCATCAAACCCTTTGTCTGCCAAAAAATGTGTTTCTTCTCCACTGTAGGTCATTATACCTGTGAACTTTTCATGCCTTTCCATTAAAAATTGTAGTGCTTTTGTGCAACGAATGGACTTGGATGCAATACGAATTTTTTTAGTACCAGCTTTGTAGATTATCGCATCGGCATTTTCATAGAACATATCTAAATCCAATACAGCACACGGCAAGTTCCTTCCTGCAATTAGATTTTTATAAAATAGGTATGTTTTTTTCATTCGAATAAAGAGCTCAGATAGGGAGAAAGAAACATGCCGAAGGGATCATTTTTTATCCTGAGGGCATTAAATGCATCAAACTTAGGATATCGGATGGCAAGATCGTTTTGGGTCAAACTATGTATTTTCCCCCAATGTGGCCTGCCTCCAAAGGATTTAAATATTTCTTCTACTGCATTAAAATAGATTTTGTGATTGGCTTTATGATACGTGTGGATTGCTATATAAGATGAATCCCGTTCATAAGCAGGACTAAGATAGATATCGTCTTTTTTGACAAAGCGATTTTCTACCGGGAATAACACCTCTTTATTGTTTTTCTTCATCCATTTCATTAATTCTTTTTTAGTATCAGGATAAGCTTCTGCAGGGATATTGTATTCCATTTCATTGAATCGTACTAACCTGCGTGTGGAATACACTTCGAAACTCTTTTTAGTCTTTTGATAAGAGCTTACCGTAGCGGCTGATAAAGCACTCAACTGATGTGTAAAGGAGGGAATACGATAGGAAAGTTCGCAGACTGCTTTAAATGCATAATTTTCCAATACGGTTTCCTGAAGATAATCCTTAAATGCATTGTTTTCAGGAATAGCATTTACGATATTCAATTTTTTTGTCATAGCCCATTTTGTATTCGGAAACCAATAAAATTCAAAATTTCGATTGTCTTTATTCAAACCATGCAATCTTTGGAGGATATCCTCAATGGGTTCTTTTTCAACACGGAGCTCCAATACATAACTATCTATACATTTGATGGTGATTTCAGTAAGGATACCCATCACACCGAGCGATACCTGTACTGTTTTAAATAATTCGGCATTTTCGTTTTCAGAGCATGAAATGATTTCACCTTTTCCGTTTATAAATTCTATTTGACAAACCTGGGTAGAAAGATTGCCAAAGGAAATGCCAGTGCCATGTGTTCCGGTACTAATGGCTCCGGCAATACTTTGAACATCAATATCGCCCATATTTTCGAGAGCCAGGCCATGCTGATCGAGTAAATTATTGAGTACACAAAGTTTTGTTCCTGATTTTACGGTAACTTTTTTAGATGCATTGTCTACAGCAATAATTCCGTGGTATTCATCAAGATTAATAAGAACTTCATTTGTCACACACAATGGTGTAAAGGAATGGCCCGAGCCAATGACTCTAACTTTCTTGTTTTCATTTGCAGCCATTTGCACGATATGGATTAGTTCTTCTTTTTCTTTAGGTTGGTAGATGGTTGATGGATTCCATTCTAATAAGCCTGACCAATTTTTCATAGAGATTCGATAAGATAAAAAGTTAAGAACTTGATATGACTTGGAACCAATATTACGATATTATTATGTAATCGCTATTTGAGTAAAAAAGGAAAGTAAGTTGCAAAAATTTATCTACTTTTAATACAAAATTCATAAGTCAGCAAACTGAAATCTCAAATTAAAATTAAGAATATATGTTGAAAAAAACGATCCACTTTTTTATTCGCTCTGCATTCATATGGGCCTTTCTGTCGATAGGTATGTACGGGTATGCAGCCCATTCTTTTGAAAAAAGCATATCCGGTACCATCAAAGATGAAAATAATGATCCACTCATAGGTGTTTCTATAGTCGCAAAAAATTCATCAACGGGAACAGTAACCGATGCTGATGGTCATTACCAGCTTTCTCTGCCGGATGATGTAACCACACTTGTTTTTTCTTATATTGGGTACCAGACCCAGGAAATAAATATCGATGGCAGGAATATAATAGATGTGGTAATGATTTCAGCGGCCTCTCAGATAGAACAGGTAGTGGTGATCGGTTACGGTACTATAAACAAGAGAGATGTGACGGGAGCCGTAAAATCATTACGCACAGAAGAATTCAATAAAGGTATCATTAATACGCCTGAGCAGTTACTGCAAGGTAAAGTAGCCGGTGTAAATGTAACTACAGCAAGTGGTGATCCCAATGCAGCTATTTCCGTGACGGTGAGGGGCCCGGGTGGTGTACGTACCGGTAGTGACCCTCTGTATGTAATAGATGGATTGGCCATCAATGGCCCTGCCAGCTTTCTCAACCCTGAAGACATAGAATCTATAGATGTTCTCAAGGATGCATCAGCAACAGCCATTTATGGCTCACGGGGTGCAAATGGGGTGATTTTAATTACCACTAAAAAAGGGAAGGCGGGTAAATCAGTACTTGACTTTTCATCCAGCTTAGGTGTTTCATCTCTTACGAGAGCACTGCCTGTTTTTGGTACTGCAGAGTACAAAAAGCAAGTGCCTGCGGTTGGCGGGGTATTGGAAGATCTTGGTGGAGATACCGATTGGCAAAAAATAATTACCAGGTCGGCATTGACTCAAAACTACAACCTGAACATGACCGGTGGAGCCGATAAACTGGCTTATAATGCATCCTTCGGGACACAAAATCAGGAAGGAATAATAAAGGGGAATGATAACACACGGTATACCGGAAGATTAAATGTAACTCAAAAATTTTTAGAAGACAGATTGCACCTTGATGTAAACCTTGGGGTAACGTACAACAAAACATTGAGACCTTCTGTTTCGAGCCTGATAGGTGATGCTATTGCTAATAATCCTACTTATCCGGCTTACGATGCACAGGGTAAACCAGCTGCCTATATCACCGCTTCCAATCCGTTGACCACACTGGCTTTGGAAAAGAACCTGACCACCGGCACCCGGATTATAGGAAATATTTCACCTTCATTTAATATACTCAAAGGACTTACCTATAAATTGAATTTTGGGATCGATAATTCAAACTATACCACTAATAATCAATCCTTACCCAATGCTGTACCCCTCCGGGATGGTCGTCTTGAGACCTTTTACAATACCGGGAATAACAAACTGATCGAAAACTATTTAACATATGAAAGGAACAGCGATATCCACAATATCAGCGCTTTGATCGGTCATTCTTATCAAAAGTTTTTTGGTCAGCTTAGAGGAAGCAGTATAAATAAATTTCCCATTTCGGATATAGAGCCTATCTACAATCCCGGATTGGGACAAGAACTAACCTTGGCCAATAATAAACCAACCGGTAGTGCCAATATCAATGAACTTCAATCTTATTTTGGGAGAGTTACGTATCAATATCACAATAAATATTTGGTGACGGCAACCGTTAGGGCCGATGGTTCATCAAAGTTTGGAGCAAATAATAAATATGGTGTTTTCCCTTCCTTTGCAGCCGCATGGAGAATAACGGAAGAATCTTTCATGAAATCTTCACCTTTTAGTAATCTAAAGTTGAGAGCCGGATGGGGGCGTACCGGTAATCAGGAAATACCACCTAAGATCACACTGGCAGCATTTACCTCGCAAGTGGGTGCTAATACCAGCTATCCTTTATTTGCTACCGGAGCTTATCCGGCAGGTACTACCTTTTCGCGGTTAGCTAACCCTGACATTCAATGGGAAGTATCTGATCAGACCAATATCGGACTGGATTTTGATTTGTTTAAAGGAGCACTTTCAGGAACTATTGATTGGTTTAACAAAGTGTCCAATAATATTTTGTTAGAAGTAATACCTGCTGATCCTGTGCAGCCGGCGGGTACGTTCTGGACCAATGTAGAAGATATGGAAATCACCAACAGTGGATTGGAGTTTTCTTTGAATTATTCAAAAAGCCTTGGTAATGGATTTCAATATTCCATTGGAGGAAATGCCAGCTTTATTGACAATGAAGTGAACAACAGCCCTTACACGGTGATCCCTTCCGGAAATGCTTCCGGGTCTGGACTTACCTCCGCTACGATAAATGGTTATCTCAACAATCAACCTATTGGTACTTTTTATTTAAAAGAATTTATTGGTATTGACGATAAGGGATTAAGTAAGTTCAGAGATGTAGATGGAGACGGAATCATTTCAGATAAAGACAGGGTGGCTCTGGGAACAGCCTTACCTAGTTCGATTTACAGTTTGTTTGGTACTCTGACATACAGAGGGCTGGATTTGTCTATCAATTTTAATGGTATCTCAGGGAATAAGATCTATGATAATACCGCCAATTCCAATTTTTATAAATTGCGCTTGTCCAAAGGAGTAAATGTGACTCCTGAAGCGTTGGAATTTTCATCTGAATCCACTAACAATGCAGCTCCTGTATCATCGAGGTATCTTAAAGATGGCAGTTATTTCAGATTAAATAATTTATCACTTGGATACAACTTAAAACCGTCTTTACTCAATATTGCCAGATGGTGCTCGGGTATCCGGCTTTCAGTTACAGGCACCAATTTATGGTTAAGCACTAAATACAATGGCTATGACCCCGAAGTAAATACCGACAGAAGCATTAATGGAATATCATCTTATGGTATTGACTATTTAAGTTATCCTAAAGCCAAAACGGTTTTGTTTGGTCTTAAACTCACTTTTTAAAACTCTTTCACATGAAAAAAATAATATCATTTATAGGTCTGGCTTTGAGTATCGTTTGGATACAAAGCTGTACAGATTTACAGGAAACGGTATTGGATGAAACATTATCATCTAATCTCTCCGACCAGGATGCTGCAAATGGAAGCTTGGCTCCGGTATATGGAAAATTCACCGATATCTTTACCCATACCAATTATTTTGCCTTGCAGGAAATCTCTACCGATGAAGCTATATTACCTTATCGTGGTGGTACTGACTGGGGTGACAACGGTATCTATATTTCGCTGCATCAGCATGTGACTACCAGTACCGATCCCAATGTGCGTAATACATGGGGACATATATTGCAGGGCATTTCAAGAGCAGTGACGGCTATGAATGTATTACCTACATTAAAAGCCAGCAATATAAAGACCTATTTAGCTGAGGCCAGGGGATTGAATGCGTATTATAATATGCTTGCCCTTGATTTATTTGGGATGGTTTTTATTAAAGCCGATCCGGGTGCGGTATCTAAAATCGTGAGAGGAGCAGAAGCGGTGGATTTTTTAATTAAAGAATTTAACGCTGTTGTAAATGATCTGGACAATACCGTAGGTCCGGGAAGACTTACGCAAAATGGAGTGTACGGACTTTTAGCACGACTACATTTGAATGCCGCAGTATATCGGGATATTTATGCCGATAATTTTACTTTTCCTGCCGCTGACATGGACAAGGTAATCGAATATTGTGACAAAATCATTGCATCCAATCAATACAAATTGTCAGCTGATTACTTTGAAATATTTGGAAATAATAATCACGACAATAAAGAATTGATCTTTGCATATGATCAACGCCCTGATCTCAATGGGCATAACAGGCTTGCTTATTTTTCATTGTCCGGGGATCAATTTCCTCTTCCAGCCTATACCGGGGCCAATGGTACAGATGGACCGGGTATTACTTCTGATTTTTATAAAACCTGGACTAGTGCTTATGGTGCGGTAGACCCTGCAGTGGCAGACCCCAGGTTTTACAAGCAAAATTTATCTATCCATAGCAATCCTTCAGATTCCTGTGTCGCAGCTGCTGATTTTAAAATTAATAGAGGTATCCTCAGAGGTCAGCAATATGGTTTGTTGCGAGTAAATGGAGTATTTTTAAAATGTGCCGATGGAAAATTCAAAGTAGGGAAATTATTTCATCTCACCAGAAATAAACCTACACTGGCTGTGGATTTTACTGAAAAAATCGACTTCACAGTAGATGGAAGTAATTACAATACAGGCTATCGGGTAGAGAAATATGAGTTTAGCAGTAAATCTGTAAGTGGAAGAAATTTTGGTGAAGCGGATATTGTGCTGGTAAGACTGGCTGATATTTATTTAATGAGGGCAGAAGCTAAACTCCGAAAATCCGGTGATCAGGCAGGGGCATTAGCAGATGTAAACCTGGTGCGGGCTGCTCGCACTAAACCTGCGCCTGCTCTGAACAGTATGAATCTTGATTTGTTATACAGGGAAAGAGGCTTTGAATTTTACTGGGAAATGCTACGCCGTACAGATATGATACGATTTGGCAAATACGAAGGTACCTGGACAGAAAAAACAAATAATGATAAGAGAAAGAGAATTTTTCCTGTTCCACAGACTGCTATCGATGGTGCATCAAATTTACCGGGATATTTGGTGCAAAATCCAGGTTATTGACCTGAAATTAATTTTTATATTTAAATAGCTGTGTAGAATTTTACACGGCTATTTTTTTTCCTTGTCGCAACATGAAAAATTGGAATCACTTATCCATATTGATTTTTTTATATTTTCTCAGCTGTAATTCATCAGTTGAAGATGCGGTTAATTCCATGGTATTATCCCATAATGACTATGCCCAAATAAGGCCATTTACCAATGCATACAATAATAGAGTAGGGTTTATTGAAGCCGATGTGTATTTGCGTCACGACAGTTTATTGGTGGCTCACGAGCCTGACGAAATAGTATCTGAAAAGACTTTGGAAAATTTATATTTAGATTCTTTGGCTGAAAGAATTAAAGCGAATGGTGGTACAGTGTATCCGGATGCGAATCAATCTCTGGTGCTAATGATAGATTTAAAAACTGAGGGAGCGCAAACCATTCCCGTTTTAATTCGGGTACTGATTTCTTATCCAAACCTGGTTGCATTTAAAAGTAAATTAAAAATAGTGTTGAGTGGCAGTGTGCCTTCCCCTGCTGCCTGGAATCAATATCCTGATTATCTCTGGTTTGATGGAAGACCAACTATGACCTATACCTCCGAGGCTTTAAAACGCGTTGCCTATATAAGCACTAATTTTAAAAACTATAGCCAATGGGATGGTATTGGCATTATTTCCAAAGTGGAAGACGAGAAGATATTGTCCTTAATCAGTCAGGTACATGCAATCGATAAACCTTTACGATTTTGGGCTACACCTGATACAAAAAAGGCGTGGGCTTATTTACTGGAAAGAAAAGTGGATATATTAGGTACTGATAATGTGAGTGAACTTTGTCTATGGTTAGCTAATAACTAATAGGTAGATTTTGAACGGGTTGATGTCGATTTTATTTCCAATTTTCAATTTTCAATTTTTTAAAAAATAGTTCTTCTTCTATTTCCTTTACTTCTCCAGGTAAAAGATTTCCAATCGAAAGATCTTCTATGCTCAGCCTGATAAGTCTTTTACATTTATGTCTCACTGCTTTGGTCATTTTCCGAACCTGATGAAATTTTCCTTCAGTAATGCTGATCGATAGCCAGGTGACAGGCTCAAATTCATTAACATTCGTGGCTAAATGGTATACTGATTCGGGTTTAATGATTTTTTCAACCTTGCATTCAGCGGTAACATAAGCTTCACCTCCTTTTATTTCAATACTGACTCCTTTTCGTATTTTATCCAGCGTTTCATCACTCACCACATGGCTTACCTGTACGAGATAAGTCCTTTCATGCGGAATCCGGCCCTGGAATAATAGTTTGGTTACTTTTTTATTAGTAGTAAGAATCAGTAGGCCTTCAGAGTTTTTATCCAATCTGCCAATAGCATGCGTTCCCTCGGGAAATGAAAAATTTAAATCTCCTAATAGCGGTACATCATGGCTGCTCACGAATTGAGAAACCATGTCAAAAGGTTTATTAAGTATAAAATATCGGTGCGGGAGCGGCATAATAAATGCTAAATATAAATTAATTATTTGCTCCGCCAGTTATAAAACTATCAGCGGAGATCTCTCACTTTTCCAGTCAACCTATTTTTTCCTTCTCCGTGTGAGTATTTATTTACTCAACACTTTAAATGGAATCTTTAACTCATTGGCAAAACTATCCACCACCGTAACGATATGATCTCCGGGTGATGGGTTAAATGAAACTTCATGAAAGGTTCGGGTAGTGATAACATAATTTTCATCCAGATGCCAGTACACCGGGGTTTCTGACAATCGATGAGCGAGCTTAAATACTACTTTGCCTGGTGCTCCGGTGATATCAAGAGGTATGTATATGGAGCTGTTTGCCCCTGGTGAAATCATATTCATCATAGGTTGATTTGAAGCAGCTGTGCAGGATGGATCTAACATCGGCATTTTTTCATAGTCAGGGTGAAGTGGAGCATAATAATATTCGGCCAATGGTGGTAAAGTGAATATCGATTTTTCTTCAATGGCTGGTGTAGTACAAGTTTGATTTATTAAATATCCTTTTTTATTGATCCGTATTTTGTGGTGATACCTACATGGCAAGGAGATATTTTGAAATCTGCATACGGATATAGTATCTATCCTGTCACAAAATGCTGAAGGCTTCATACCACTTTGTTTGCATACGGGGATTTGAATTAATTCGTCCAATGGAGCTTCAAATGATGTATTTGCTGCATTATCTAATTTAGAAGCTACATTAAATAGTATAGGTGCAGCTGCTTTTATCCCTAATAATCCCGGCCTGCCCTCACCTGATGAATTTCCTACCCATACTCCTATGGTGTATTTTGCGTTTATCCCAATAGCCCAGGCATCTCTGAAGCCGTAGCTCGTACCGGTCTTCCATGCCAACGGCATTTGTGATGAAAATGAATTCCAATGACCGAGTTCATCTGGACGCTGCACATTTTGCATAGCTTTAAAAGTATTATAAATTGCAGCGCTACTGTATAAAGGTGGGGTGGTGATTATTTCATCTTTTTGAGCTGTATTGGAATTGATTAAATTAAACGAATTTATAGACAGACCAGAATATTTTTGATCAAGATTGGTAAATTGAATTAAAGTACGACCCATAGAAGCATACGCTCCGGCAATATCCCAAAGCGAAGCTTCACCGCCACCCAGAATCAACGATAGGCCATAATGCCCTGCAGACTTTGACAGACCTTTGATGCCTAATTTTTTTAAGTCAAAATGAAATTGCTCCAGGCCGTACTCCTTTAATAATAACACAAATGGAATATTCAATGATTGGATCAATGCATCATCAGCTTGGACAGCTCCCTGATGTTGCAAACTGAAATTTTTTGGTTGGAAACCGTCAATTACGGAAGGTATATCGGACAATAATGTGTGGGGTAGGATAGTACCCCTGTATTGAGCTCCCATGTACAGAAAAGGTTTTAAAATACTACCGGTACTTCGCTGAGCCGTGATATGATCTACATCTTTACTTTCTATTGTGTTGGGTGCATTACCTATATAAGCCAATACATTACCTGATTCGGTATCAGCTACTATAATACCCATATTGTGTATTCTGTTGCCAGCGAGTGAGGTATAAGCCCAGGCCGCAAGATCGTTTAGTTGATGTTGAAGCGAAAAATCAATAGTAGAATAAAAAGAGGCCGTATTTTGATTGCTCCTGATTAAATGATCCAGAGCATGCGGAGCGACAGAGGGTAATGATTTAGGAGCTGAAGGAATTTCTTCCAACAATGATAGATCATAGGTGGAGCTATCAATGATTTTTTCAATGAAAAGTCTTTTTAAAAGTACATCTCTTTTGTTTTTGAGTAATCCACGGTTTTTACCCGGATGTAAGAGAGAAGGACTATTGGGTAACACTGCTAGCAGGCAAGCATCTGCCCAGGAAAGGTATTGGGCAGGTTTTTCAAAATAACGCCAGCAAGCGGATTCAAAACCAATCACATTGGCACCGAAAGGTGCCCTGCTGGCATAGTCCGCCAGGATTTCCTGCTTTGAATATTTTAGTTCCAGGGCAATGGCCCAATACATTTCTATAATTTTATTGAACAGATTTCTTTTTTTATCAAATCCTCTTCTTAGCCGTATAACCTGCATACTGAGGGTGCTTCCTCCCGTTTTTATTTTTCCTGCTTTTATATTTACTATGAGAGCTTTGACCAGACTAACCGGATTGACTCCAGGATGGTAATTAAAATATCGATCCTCAAATTCAATTAAGGCCGTTTTGTATTTATAAGGAATACTTCCCGAGGATTCGAATCTCCATTGTTCGTCTTTTGCAACCCGAGCACCTAATAATTGGCCATCTTTGGAAAATAAAACTCTGGCATAATCCAAATGAGGATCCGGTAAAGTGATTACACCGATACCAAATAAAATAAATAAAAGGATTGAGGAATAGACTACTTTTTTTTTCAAGCCAGCTCTGATGAAATTCAATCCTGAACTTCCACTATTATTTCTATTTCGACTGCAATATTACTTGGCAAAGATCCCATGCCCACTGCGCTGCGAGCATGCTTACCCCTATCACCAAATACTTTTACTAAAAAGTCAGAACAGCCGTTGATTACTGCGGGTTGGTTTTTAAAATCAGCCGGGCAATTTACCATACCGAGCACTTTCACTATTCGTTTTACTTTTGAAAGATCACCGATTTCATCCTTTAAAGCAGCGAGACATTGTATAGCTGCGAGCCTGGCGGCTTCATATCCTTCTTCGACGGTCAGATCCTGACCTACTTTGCCTGTTACCAAAGTACCATCAGGGCGGTTTGGCCCTTTGCCTGCAGTATACACCAGATTTCCGGTTCGAACTGCATTAACATAGTTGGCCACAGGAGCGCCTGCTTTTGGAATTTCTACACCTAATTCTTTGAGTTTGGCATCCGGCGTAACTGTATATAGCATAATATTAGTTTTATTTATAGACGAAGTTTTAGATGAGCAAGATAAAATAAAGATTGAAATGAATAAGAGAAATATATTTTTCATATGCTAAATTTAAGCTTTTAAAAGAGTATCAATATCAATTTTTTTCATTTTTAATAAAGCTTGCATTACCCGGGTACTTTTATCCTGATCGGACAGTAAATTTCCGAGTATTGAAGGGACTACTTGCCACGATACACCATATTTGTCTTTTAACCAACCACTCGTGTTTTCCGTACCACCATCTGCTAGCTTAGACCAATAATAATCTATTTGCGCCTGATTGTCGCAAGGGATTACAATTGAAATACCTTCTGAAAAAG
>CAYNIG010000009.1:0-36463 GCA_964396995.1 uncultured Saprospiraceae bacterium
AAATAAAGCAGAGACCTGTTCATGCTGCAACCGAAATCAATTAAAAGCTAGAAAGCAAAATCACCGTCAAGCAATGAAGTTAGCCTGGAAATCCGACTGTTATGTAGGGCAGCTGAAGAGGTCGGTCCAAAGGAATGCCTTATTTTCTGACGAGCTTTCTTTGATTCTTTCTTTGGCGGACAAAGAAAGAATGGCAAATTAAAAAAATTTTACTTAACCAGCTGACCCTAATTAATATACGCAATTCATGATTTGAAAGTTGGGATGGGCTTCCAAATTCTGAGTAAGGCTTTTCTATCATTTTCATTGTGTTACCGGCTTCGGGCTAACCTAAATTGAGCCACCTTTTGCAGTCAAGAACACTTCCTACATGGTACATTGTAAATTGTATCTGGTACAGGGTATATCCTCCATTCTCCATCTTTAAGCATTATATTTACCCTGCAATGAAAAAACAAATCCCCAATCTTCTTACTTTGTTCAATCTGTTGATGGGTTGCTGTGCCTTGTATTTTATTTTTGTACAGGCATACACTATTGTTTTTTACCTGATCATCCTGGCTGCCGTTGCTGATGTATTCGATGGCATGGTAGCAAGATGGCTCAAAGTCGATGGCGGACTTGGCGAACAGCTGGATTCATTAGCCGATGTAGTTTCATTTGGAGTAGTGCCCGGAGCCATACTGTTCCAACTCATCCGATATGCTCATGACTCTTCCAGTGGTATGAATGGATCCAGCGCCGGAGTATGGCTTGGTTTTCTGGGTTTTATATTTACATTAGGAGCTGCACTTCGCCTGGCCAGATTTAATATAGATGAGAGGCAAACCACAGAATTTATAGGACTTGCTACCCCCGGGGCATCGGTTGCAGTATTGGGATTAATGATGATTCAAAACAAGGGACAAGGATGGTTTCAGGAAAATCTGATCAATGAGTATGTATTGATAAGTTTCGCTATTGCCTTGTTTTTGCTGATGAATTCACCAATTCGAATGTTTAGTTTAAAATCGATCAGAGGTGGTTTTAAAGGAAATGAAATCCCGATTGGATTTATGGTACTGGCTTTGGTCTCCATTCTGTTTTTTGGCGGACCCGCTTTGTTCTTAGTCCCTTTTGTTTATGTGATGGTATCGATTGTACATTACCGGAAAACGGTTCGCTAGGAAACCGGACTAATTTTATTGATATGGATTACTGATTAATTTCAACTTACCTTTTCCTTTTACCCTTTGCCCAATAAGAAACCAAGGATAAACAACAAACTTGACAGTGTAATGCCAATCAAAAAGAACGAATAACATTTTCTGAGCATATTAAATTTTCGGCCGAGTGATTTACCCAAAAAATACAAGTCCATCACAGCAGCTTCGTCCAGGTTATGATCCTGAGTAAGAGTGAATTTCATGCCTTCAAAATAGTCATCCAGCGATGAATTATAAAAATTTCCAAAGAAAAATAAACTTCCTTTGCCTGCTTTGATGTCGGCCAGATTAAATTTTCCTTTGAATTGGCCGGGTTGGGTTGACAGGGCAGCATATATGATAGAGATTACGCACGTAACTCCAATCATCCCAGCAGGCAGTATAAAAAACCAATCTTTGTCAAAATCTTTTCTCAACAGAGTGGGCAAAGCAAAAGTAAGAATCAAGGCATTGATACTGAGCATGATATTGGCTTTGTTGTCAGCAATCTGGGTGAGATTGATATGATTTCGCAAAGCAGTTTTGAAAAGCATTTCTGCAGTTCGGTTGCTATTGATCATCGATCCCCCTTTCTTTTTATCTCTCTTGATTTTTTCTTTTAGCTCTTCCCTGTTTTTCTTTTTGCCTTCGTCGTATTTCAATTTTCCTTCACGGGTTTGAAATAGCGTATCCTTGAGAAAGGTATTGTTTTGATTTTCCCATTCTTCGTTAGTGATTTTTTCACCAATCAGGTTATCTCGCTCCTGGCGTATCAATTCTGAAAATGTTTCCCAATCATCTCGTCCCAGATTGGAAAGATCTGCATCCTGTAAAAGTGCGCCTACTTTATCAGTTGACAGGTGTGGCATTTTAGTTGCGTCTATGGCATTGACTACTTTGGTTATTTTGTCTGTCGGATAGTTTAGCTCAGAAAGGTATGCGGCAGCTATTTTTTTACTTTCATCTTCATGATTGTGAAAGGTACGGACAAACCCCGTATCATGGAATAATGCTGCCAGACTCAAAATCTCTCTGTCGTCATCACTCAGTGCAGCAGCATCTGCCAGGCTCATAGCCTCATCGTAAACCATGGAAGTGTGATCCCAATTGTGATAAACATGCCCTGTACTTAGTTCTTTACTCAAAAGATTTTGTACATATGCCCTTGCCTTTGTTACTATGTCCGACATATTTTAAGCTCTAAAAATACGAAGAAATTGATCAATTCCTAAAATCTGGTTTCTGTGTATCTGCAGGTTCAGGATAGGATCTCTGCTACTTCAGGATGATTTATCCCCAATCATAGATTCCACCAATAATTCATTTTAAAAACAAAAGCCCGGTTTTTTACATTCCATGGGGAAGGCAGGTAATTATCTGTGTATACGAGGTATAAATCGGATGCAGGGGCAAAACGCCATTGCAACCGGGTATTCAGATTTAGATTGTTTATCTGTTCATTGTATTGAACAAATGAAGTCAGAAAGAGTTTATTGGTAAAAGTGATGTCAGCACGGGGACCGATCAGCCAAAATGTGGTCTCGTTCCAGGGTGCCGGCATATCTATTTTATTAAAGCTTCCCGAGATCAATAGATTTACATAAGGTTGAAACCGATACCCCAGGTCGGCTGTGAGGTTAGTTCTTGTTCCATTTTGATAATATCCTCCCAAACGGTATGAAAAATTATAAGTGAATAATTTTTGCGGTGCTGACATATAATCTGCCCCGGTAGAATTCCAATGGTGTCTGCTGCCCACAGGCAAGAGCGGTTTGGTGGTATTAGTAGGGTCAAAAGCTTGCAAAAGTTCTACCCAGTCATCTGCCACCCATACTCCCAGCCTGGCTTGTGTACGAAAACTAAAGGTATATTGGAAAAATAACGTACGATCTGTGGCTGTAAAATCAGGTTTAAAATAGGAAAACATTCCCAAAGAAGGGCCGTGAGTAAGTAATTTACTTTTGGAGGTGGTATAAAATAAATAAGATGCCATAGGACTTAATTTCCAATAATTTTTCCTGGGTACATATCCTACTTCTGCAGTAAAATCCTGGGTCACATATTCCTGTGACCACTGTAACGATACCCGCCTGTTATTGTATCCAATATTTCCCACATGAGCCCATGCATTGCTGGATTTACGGGTATCAAATGATCTTACCAGATTGAACTTGCCGGACCATTCATTATTAGCAGAGGCGAGATTGTATTCAATACCGAGGTTACGTGCAAATTGATTATTTGTTTTCTTTAATTCATTGGACAGATCGTGGTATCGGATAGCTTGTTTGTTTATTCCGAAAATGGTCAGGTTGGATCTGCTGAAAAGTTTTCTTTGCAAAGCAAGCATTCCGAAATTATATCCGGGTTGATTTTCGTTTTTTCTAGTCTGCATATCAAGCACACCTATTCTCCAGTTTTGATCCAGTTTTCCACTGATACGTGCTCCAAAATCTATGGGAATGCCAAGGCCAATCCTTCTGGAAAAAAAAGGTCTCATGGTAGTTGTGCCAATGCCTGCAAATAGGTCACCGTTTTCTAAAAAAAATTGCCTTCTCTCAGGAAAAAATAACTCAAAGCGATCCAGGTTGGTCACTTGTCGGTCTACTTCTACCTGAGAAAAATCAGGATTGACGGTAAGGTCCAGATTAATAGAACTGGTGAGAGCAACTTTAGCATCCGCACCAATCTCTTTCCGTACGATAGATTTAGTGCCGGCAGTATAATCTTTACTTACACCAGTAAGGGCATACGGAATAATGGAAATATTTTGACCTATATCCGGAGGTGCTTTGTCCCATACGAGAGTACCGGTATAGGCCAGGGAGGCGGTGGGAAAAATCCTGGGGATAGGTGTCCAGGATGATTTTTCTGTAGTCCGGATGTCCAATCTTGAAAAGTTTATTCCCCATTCTGTAATGCCTTTTTTATAACGGATGCTCTTAAAGGGAATAGAAGCTTCAAATACCCATTTATCATCATAGTTTTTGGTGACTCCTGTCCAACGGTTTTCCCAGCTCAAATCCACTTTACCACCATCGTACATAGTGCCGTCCCACTGGGCACCGGCTGCATTCGATCCAAAAGAGAACCCATTGGTGCGATCATCAAATGGATCCATAAACAATAAAAAATTATCGTTTCTCGAAAAAGAGAAATCCCGTTTTAGGGACTCTACTCTCAGTTTTTTATCTATTGCATGATATGCCTCTACCAACAAATAGATGTTTTTCCGATCGTATGCCATACGTATATCGGTACGGGCTTTTGCTTTGCTCGTATCCATGGGCAATACCATGTAGAAATCGGATGCGTTTTGAGTATTTTTCCATCCTTCATCGTTGCCATTACCATCTATTTTAAAAGGGTGGCTGGTTTCTTTGATAAAGTATTTATAGTCTGCATTTTTCTTTTGGGCATGTGAAAAAGCAGAGAGACATAAAAGAAATAGCGCAATCGATTTCCGCATAGGGGCATAAAGGTATTTTAAATGTATGGGATGGGCAAGGAAAGAAAACGACTTGCATTCATAAATTCCGGTTGATTTATATTTTACTATTGAAGTATTTTATTATATATTTATTCCTGTGAATAGTTATATGGTCAATATTGATTTGTTTTACCTGGATGAAAATTTCTGGGCATTGCTTCCAGCCCACAGAAAGCTGATCAATGATCTGCTTATCGAAGGCAGGATAGAGATGTACGCCATCAGTGAAGATAAAGCCCAGGGTTGGATCATCATCAAGGCAAATCACGATAGGGAAGTAAAAAAAATAGTAGATGGTTTTCCCATACGAAATTATTTCCGGTACGAGATACATCCATTATTTATCTTGAATAATTCCGTGAGTCTTTGGCCTAAAATGCATTTAAATTAGTTATCTTATCAAAGTAATATCTCCTGATTTTCTGATCACTTTATCGTTAATCAATACTAATTCTACCAGGTAAACATAGGTACCTGTGTTGGCATTTTTTGATTGTACGATACCGTCCCAGCCAACCTGATCGAGGGGGCTGCGATGATAGGACTCAAATACCAGCCCACCGTACCGGTTAAAAATTTTAAATGATCGTATTTCTTTTACAGCCCGCTTGGTGGTATAGGGAAGGAAAACATCATTTTTCCCATCCCCGTTTGGGGTAAATACATTTGGAATAAAAAGATTGATGTCTTCATTTATCCGGATGATGATGGTATCCGTTGCTTTGCATTCATTTGCGTTGAAACTTTCGACAATGAGTTTGGATGTGGTATAAGGGACAAAGAAAGATCCTTCACAGAATTGAGAACAGACTATTTTATCATCGTAGGTATAGATGCTTTTCAGTATTGGTTCTGTACCATTTGCTTTCAGGCTTATCTCAGATCCGAGATTCAGCATTTGATCCGGACCAAGAAAGACTTTAAATTCCGGCGGATCTGTAATTTCTATCGACTCCTCATAGCTGCATTTAAAATGATCCAGAATTTTTAAATTATAAGACCCTTTAGTGAGCTGATGAAATATTTGATTTGCCGGAATGGGTTTAGTATCAACCGTAATGATGAAAGGCGGGTAACCATTTATCACCGATTGTACGGTAATGGATGCATCTTTTTTTCCATAGCAGCTTGGATCACTTACAGTCAGTACAGGCGACAGTCGTTTATCCGGTACAATACTTAAATGTAAAGTGACTATACTATCACATCCCAGTCTCGACACCAATGTATCTATAAACGTACCTGCAGAGGTCAGGTTTCTTGTGCCGAATTTATAGGAAGTACCTGAACATATAGTATCCCGGGCGGTATACAGTTTTGGCTGAACAAATATGGTTTTTACATTGGAGATCAGCCGGCATTTCGTATTGGCGAGGTTTTGCTCCGTAGCGGCAAGCAGATATCTGTAATAATAATAACCACTGCGCAGATCGGTGTGTTTAATTACGGAGTCTTTGGAAAGGTTTTTCCAATTCGATACGCCATCATCACTTACTTGCCACTGTAATGCTGGATTTTTAAATTGATCTCCCAGGATAGTGGCCTTAAGGCTGATCGGCTCACCATCTTCACATATATTGGCTACAGATTCCGGTAAAATTAAAGCTTTGGGACCGCAGGCTCTGAATGATATATTATCCAGGCCAATATCATTACCTATACCGCCGGGAGCATTATTTCTCAGGCTCAGTTTTAATTGAAACTGTCCGGGTCTGGTAGTAAAAGTAAAGCCAGCAGTATTCCATTGTTCCGATTGAGGTATTGCACCGGTATTGTATTTTTCTATGTCATCGATAAGAAAAGTAACATTTGGAAGAATATGGTTGGTCACATTTCTCTGAATCATATTGATCACATCGGCTGAAAATTCATACAGTGTGTTTTCACACAAACCGGTAATCGTTTTTTCATAAAACAATCCGGGGGTATAACTGGCATTCACTACCATCATATATCCATTGGGGTCCGTACTATTGTCTTTAATTTTTATCCATGACGGGAATAGCCCGGGCCAGTCAGAATTATTGGTGATTACATAATATCCGTCATTGGGAGGACCCTGAGTGGCATAAGTATACCCGGGAGCCGTTCCGGGATCAATCTGCCTAATATTAGGAGTACCAGACCCGAAATCACCATCCGTAAATATATTTTCACCCAGATTTCCGGAACATTTTTGAGGAAACGCCTGGTTGCAAATGCAGGCTAAAATCCAAATCACTAACCACCTATACCTCAACATGAAAACAAGATATCAAAAAATCAGTCTGTTGAATAAAAAATTTAGACTGTAAAAATCTACCCCTTTTTAAAATGGATTAGGATTCATTCTATCTTCCTGTCCTCAGACTTGATTTCCGGATGAGCAAATCATGATGCAATAAAATGGACTTGGTTTTTTCCAGCGAATGTGAGCCTTTCAGATGATTGATTATTTGATTCGCAGCCAGTTCACCCATTTCATATCCAGGGTAGTTTATGGTAGTAAGGTTGGGTTCCATTACTATGGAGATAGGGTCATTATTAAATCCCACCATGGCAATGTCCTGCGGAATTTTTACTCCTTTCTGTTTTAAATGCATCATGCATCCTACAGCACTGCTGTCATTAGCGCAAAAAATTCCATCGGGTCTGTGTTTTAGTTTTAAAATATTTTCTGCAATAGATTGTCCCGATTCTATGCTGAGATTGCCGTAAAAAATCATTTTATCATTATAGACCAGTTGGTGTTCAGCCAATGCTCTTTTATATCCTTTAAATCGCTGTTTGTATATCAATCTTGGAGTATCGGCAGTAATATGAACTATCGATTTACAACCCTGCTGTATGAGGTGGATCGTAGCGTCGTAAGATGCTTTTTCATTGTCAAGCACTATATTGGTAAAAGAAGGGTGATCCTCTGCCCTGTCAAAAAAAATAAGGGGTGTTTTTTTGGAAACAAACTGATTAAAATGGTCCAGGTTTTTAGACTCATACGCCAATGAAACCAACAAACCATCTACCCGGTTGAGAAACATTGTATTGGCACTTTCGATTTCTTTCTCCCATTTTTCAGCCGATTGAGAGATGATTAGATTGTAACCAGCAGTATTTGCAACGGATTCCATACCGGCAATCACAGTACTCATAAAATAACTGTTTACCCTGGGTATAATCACTCCCAGTGTGTTGGTATTTTGAGTCCTGAGGCTTTTTGCAAATTGGTTGGTTCTGTATCCCAGTTTTTTGGCAAGTTCGGTGATTTTCTTTTTTGTCTTTTTATTTACTACAGGGTCGTTTTTGAGAGCACGGCTTACGGTGGCTATAGAGATATCCAGTTCTTTGGCTATGTCGTAGATAGTGACCTCTTTCTCTCTGAGCATAATAAATTTAGGCAGTTATACCACAAAACTAAAAACAATAACGATATGGAAATGGCCAATAACAATGGGTTTAGCAACCTGCACAGGTGTGTAGCAAAAATTGTAGGAAATTCGTAAATTTAGGTTCCTAAAACAAAACAAGATGGATAAAGAAAAGCAACTTGAATCCATCCTAAAAGCAGTAGAAACAGAAGTACGAACTTGGTTAGAAGAAGAGGCAACCTACACGTATCCAATAAAATATGAAAAAGATTTGTTAGTAAGGTGCTTGCGGATAGGAGCTTATATGCTTGAGCAAAGTCAGGGCTTACCAAAATACCGCAATTCAAAAAAAAAAGTAATAACGTGTTTTGGAAAGCTGGAGTTTAAAAAGGGTCATATGCTAGAACAAGGTACCATACATATTAAAAGATACTCTTTATCGCTTTTTTACATTCTACCATTTTTATAAATGCTAAAAATATTTCACCGTTTAATAAAACACTATATTGGTTTAATCAAAGAGAGGGTAATTACATCAGGTTAGGAGGTATCGGTACTGATGAAAAATTTGGTATTACAGCCCCCGATGAACCAGATTGGATTTTATTATTAAAAAATGAAAAATGAAACAAAAACACAATTTTATATCTAGCCTCAGCATTACTCAATATATAACCTTATTGATTGGCTTTTTATTTAGCATTTTCATTCAAATCGCATTTGTAAATGGTGCTTCTGCGCAAACAAAATCACCTACCTTACACTATAAACTTTCATTCCCAAACCCTGCAGAGCACACCTATCAGGTAAACCTTGAAATAAAAAATTGGAATGCGGATTCATTAATTCTAAAAATGCCCCGATGGATGCCAGGTTATTATCAGTTTATGGAATACGGCAATTCTGTATTTAACATGAAATCCTTAGGCTTAAAAAACGAAGCCCCGTTGATTCAAAAAATGGATGAAAACACATGGAAAATTTCCAGGGTTAAAAAAGATAAAATTGAATTGGAATATGCAATAAAAACATTTCGAAAGTTTGTAGCCAATAGTTATGTAGATAGTGCTCATGCTTACATTGTACCAGCTAACAGCTTTTTATACATCGAAGATCATTTAAATCTACCGGTAACGCTTACTGTGATTTCAAAAAAATGGAATCAGATAGCTACCGGCTTAGGTAAAATAAAAGAAAACGAATTCAGTGCACCTGATTTTGACATATTATATGATTGTCCATTACTCATAGGAAACCTCACAGAATTACCTTTCTTCAAAATAAATGATACAAACCATCGCTTTGTTGGCTACGATATTGGAAATTTTGATCATACCTTGTTTATAGATAAATTAAAAAAAATAGTGGAAGCATCTATACACATCATAGGCGACATACCTTATAAAGAATATAGTTTTATAGCAATAGGTCCGGGTCGAGGTGGTATAGAACATTTAAACAACACTACATTTAGCTTTACGGGCAATGGCTTGAATACGGAAGAAGGCATGAACAGAATGCTTAATTTTTTAGCCCATGAATATTTCCATCATTACAATGTAAAAAGAATAAGGCCTTTGGAATTGGGTCCATTTGATTATCATAATGGAAATAGGACCAATTTGCTTTGGGTAAGCGAAGGCCTATCGGTATACTATGAATATTTAATAGTAAAAAGAGCTGGGCTTTCTGATTTGTCTACTTTATTAGACCATTTTAATAAAAATCTAAATGCACATGAAAACAATCCGGGTCGTGATTTTCAGTCATTGCAACAAGCTAGTTACAGTACTTGGCAAGATGGCCCTTTTGGAACACAAGGCAAAGAACCAGGCAAGGCCATATCGTATTATGACAAAGGACCTTTGGTAAGTATGCTTTTGGATTTTAAAATCCGGCATAAGACATCCAATGCAAAATCTTTGGATGATGTAATGAGAATGCTTTATTTCAAATATTATAAAAGTAAACAAAGAGGATTTACTGAAGCAGAGTTTCAAGAAGTCTGTGAGCAAATAGCTGGTAGTTCTTTATCCGATTTTTTTGAATATGTCTATACAACCAAAGCCGTTGATTATGCAAATTATTTGGATTATGCTGGCCTGGAGTTAGAAAAAACTATAAGCCTTAATCAGACTAAATACAGAATTGTCAAAAAAAATGACCTATCTGTTGCCCAGAAGCAGATACTCAATTCATGGATAGGTGAGGAATAAGGAAAGTAAATATCCTGCCAGTCTCATTAAAAAATGCAAAAAAAGTGCTCAATGTACTACGAGGTGGTGTATACAATATGCCCAAATGGTTAAGCTTTTCAGCATATGCCGCAATTCCTTGAGTTACTTCACTTGACGAAGAACAATTGTTAAGAATACTGTACATCATGCATACCAAATGCTCGCGGGAGCCACATTTCTTACAATAACGGTTTGCTCCATTCTACTCAACTAATCGATTAAATTTTCCTTTATTTATTAGTCCTATAATTTGGTGTGGATAACAAATTAAAGAGATCGGATGACAATCAATCTGGAAACTACACTGCAAAACTCTCTCCACAACCACAAGTCCTGCTTGCGTTGGGATTGCTGAAGTGAAATCCCTTACCGTTTAATCCTCCGGAAAACTCCAGAGTGGTATTGAACAGGTACAGGAAACTTTTGAGATCGGTCACTACCTTTATACCATTGTCGTTGAAAACCTGGTCTTTGGGTCTTTCTTCATTGTCAAAATCCATATTGTAAGAAAGACCTGAACATCCACCACTGGTCACAGACACCCGCACAAAATAATCATCACTCAGGTGTTCCTTGGTTTTGATTTCTTCTATTTGTTTTTTAGCATCTTCTGATACGAAAACCATTAGAGATGAAGGATTAACGAATTAAGAATTACGAATTAAAAAAAATCAGATGATCAGGCATGTGCCGGCTCATTCACCACTATGCCATTTTTAGTCTGGTAATCTTTGATAGCAGCTTTGATGGCATCTTCTGCCAGTACGGAGCAGTGAATTTTTACCGGAGGCAATGCCAATTCCTCTACGATATCCATATTATCAATCTTCAATGCATCCTCTACCGATTTCCCTTTGAGCCATTCAGTAGCTAAGGAGGAAGAAGCAATTGCTGATCCGCAGCCAAATGTTTTAAATTTTGCATCAGTGATGGTATGGGTAGCTTCGTCAACTTCAATTTGCAATCGCATCACATCTCCGCATTCCGGTGCGCCTACCAGGCCAGTGCCTACATTTTTTTTGCTTTTATCTAGTGTGCCAACATTCTTAGGATGTTGAAAATGATCAAGTACTTTTTCTGAATAAGCCATTTTAAGTAATTTTATATTAATTTAAAAACAATGATTTGAATTAAAAAGTTTAATGTGCACTCCAACTCACTTGAGAAAGATCCACTCCTTCTTTATACATTTCCCATATCGGACTGAGATCCCGCATATGATTTACCCCATCCCGTATAGATTGAATGGCAATATCGATGTCTTCGTCTGTAGTGAATCTCCCCAGACTGAATCTCAACGATGAATGCGCCAGGTCATCGCCCAAGCCTAATGCCACCAATACATAGGATGGTTCAAGAGAGGCAGATGTACATGCAGAGCCCGAGGATAATGAAATTTTTTGATTAAAAGTCATCATCAACCCTTCCCCTTCCACATGCTTAAATGACATATTGGTTACATGAGGCATGCGATGGGCCGGATCCCCGTTTATATACACTTCTTCCAGGGTAGTTTTTAATGTATTTTCCAACCGGTCTCTTAATTTAGTTATCCTTTCCATATCAGATTTCATTTCCACCCTGGCAAGTTCAGCCGCTTTACCAAAGCCAACTATTCCGGGCACATTCAAAGTGCCTGACCTCATTCCACGTTCGTGGCCACCTCCGTCCATTTGGGCAGTGACTTTAACCCTGGGGTTTTTACGACTTACATACAATGCACCGACTCCTTTTGGGCCATACATTTTATGTGCAGTAAAAGTCATCAGGTGCACTCCCATTTCTCGTGGATTGACATCTATTTTACCTACTGCCTGGGTGGCATCTGACATAAAAAGGATACCATGCTTTGCACAGATATCACCTATTTCTTTTACCGGTTGTATTACTCCCGTTTCATTATTGGCCCACATCACGGATACCAATATGGTGGTTGGTTTGATTGCGGATTCAAGTGCCGCCAGATCTATCAGTCCTTTGTCGTTTACGGTCAGGTAAGTGATTTCAGCACCTTGTTCCGCCAGATGTTTACAGGTATCCAAAACCGCTTTGTGTTCGGTGGTGACAGTGATGATATGATTGCCTTTTTTGCGATACATATCATATACACCTTTTATAGCCAGGTTATCGGCTTCAGTGGCGCCGGATGTAAAAATAATTTCTTTGGGATCGGCGTGTATCAGAGTAGCAATTTGCTCTCTGGCATAGTCTACCGCCTCTTCAGCCTCCCAACCATAAGGATGGCTTCTGCTGGCTGCATTCCCAAATTTTTCGAAAAAATAAGGCACCATAGTCTCCACTACCCGGGGATCACATGGGGTAGTGGCATTGTTATCCAGATATACACGCTTCATTATTAGCTTTTTATAAATTAGTAAAAATCTCCAGTTATTTGGATTTTGTCTAATTAAGAACAAATTTACAGCCAAATGGATTAAAAGTGAGAGAATCTTTTGAATAATTTATCAAAGAGATAGCGGATATACAGGTTCTGCATCCCATGAATCTTTAAAATAGATTAGCGGGATTAGTTTGTATTTTAATTATGTCCAATCATACTTTTTCCTGTATTTCCTATTTAGAAATCCATTTGCCTCATTATCTTTTTTAAATTTTTCTTTCTTTTCATTCCACTGCAGCGGCCTTCCTAATCTCCAGGAAATTAAGCCTAAATGCATAGGTAAAGTCATTTTGCGAACATATTCAAGATTGGACTCAGGTTGTTTACGCGATTTGACCGAATCTATAAAATTTTGTTGGTGCCCCGGAGACCTGGCTATTGTACCGATCGGAACGGATTCAATATCTTTCATGACTTGTCCATTGAGGGATATTATTCGATCACCATAATTGCAGCAAAGTGTACCACTGGTACCTTCGAAATAGGCACCGATATGACCATCCAGTACATTGGGCAGATCTGGTTGTTTTGATGTCCAATATAATTTGAGATCCTTAAATTGATAATCTATGTCGATCCATTTGGGAGTATCTCCCTGCCCTTCTACTTTTTCGCCACGTGCCGAAATAGAAGTTAATCCCTGGGGCATCAGAGTCCACCAGGCTATATCGGCTATATGACACCAGAAATCCTGAAAAACCCCTCCGCTATAATCAAGAAAATACCGATAAGTCAGATGCGTTCTTTCTTTGGTATATTCTCTTTCTGGTGCTGGGCCTTGCCAAAAATCCCAATCCAAAGAAGAGGGCACGGCATGGTCATTATTTAGAGGTAATATGGGTGGGTCACTGGTTTTCCAAAGTCTCACCGTATGTATTTTTCCCAATACACCCGACCTGATGATTTCAACGACACGGTGATAATTTTCGCCTGCATGTATTTGAGTTCCCAATTGGAATAGGGCATTGTGTTTGTGCATTGCTTTTAACATTCGTTTACCTTCTTTTGCTGAAAAAGAAAGTGGTTTTTCACCGTAAACATCTTTACCGGACTCGAATGCCATGATGGCTATTTGTGCATGCCAATGATCGGGAGTGGCGCAGGTAATCGCATCTATATCTTTTCTTTCCAATATCCTTCTGAAATCTGCATAGGGCTGTGCCTGCGCCTGGGGATTTGCTTTTTTGAGCACATCCATAGCCATACCCAGATTAGTACCATCTACATCGCATAGTGCCGCCGTTTGCACGGCAGGCAGTGCTGCAAACCAATTGATGTGATTTTGCCCCATTCCGTTTACTCCTATATGTGCTACCGTAACCCTGTCACTAGGTGCAAGTTTGGAAACATAATTAGGTATGATATAAAAACCCGCTATTGCGGTAGAGCTGTCTTTTAAAAATTGACGGCGATGGAGAAAGAGTTTCATTTTTTCAGATTATTCCATTAATATAAGCAGAATAACCGAAACAATTTAAACTGAATACTATGGGAAAAATTTTTTCATCAACACATAATCTATATTACCCCCTTGTGAGTGGCAACTTTTACATCCAGCCCCTTTTTGGGAAGCCGCTGCAGCAACGGTGCCATCAGCATTAATATAGCCCCATACCCATCCCTTTTCATCCGCATCAGGATGACCTGGTTTTTTATAGAGAATGGCATATCGATTGAGAGTGGATTCGTTTTTATATAATTCTTTTACTATCAATGAGCCATCAGGGAAAGATGTGCCATCAATTAATTTTCCACCGGCATCCAATTTCGAAGCAGCTGTCGAATTAAACCTGGTTTTTAAAAAAGCTTCACTATGCCCGCTGGCATTGCTTTTGGCCAATAAAATATTTGAATTTTTGTACCAGGTAAATCCGGTAGTGGCCTGAGCCATATCCAATAATTCTTTATCGGTACCTGCCGCTTCTTCTTTTGCACAAGCGGGCAATAAAACATGGATTAAACAAATCAGAACAAAAATCAGAATAGGTATTGTTTTTTTCATACAAGTAAATAAACGATTGTTTTGATCAATTGTTTATTTAATTTTTTTCAATTCCCATGATTCCAAGTTTTAACTTAACTTCAAGCCTGAAAAAAAAATAAAATGAAGAATAAAATTAATCAAAAACGAAGAACCTTCGTACAAAACACCGGCTTAGCCGCCGCTTCTTTTTTTATAGTACCCAGGTATGTATTAGGTAAGGGATACACCGCCCCGAGTGATCGCCTGAATCTGGCTGCGATAGGTGCAGGTGGTAAGGGGCAATCCGATATTGCGAATGCATGGAATAATGGAGTAAATAATGTAGTTGCTCTTGCCGATGTGGATCATGCAAGGTGTAAGGCCTCAATTGATAAATTCCCCACTGCCAAATTGTATAAGGATTTCAGAAAGATGTTTGATGAAATGGCTAAGGATATTGATGCGGTGACCATTTCCACCCCTGATCACGTGCATGGGATAGCCGCTATGACTGCAATGCAGAATGGAAAACATGTATATGTACAAAAACCTCTTACACATAATATATATGAGGCCAGGCAACTTACCGAGGCAGCCCGCAAATATAAATCTGTGAGCCAGATGGGTAATCAGGGTGCATCTAATCCCGGCCAACAGCAAATGGTACAATGGTTTAACCAGGGCCTTATAGGTCCCGTGAATAAAGTGTATGTATGGACCAATAGACCGGTCTGGCCACAAGGCATTCCGGTTCCTACTGAAAAACCAGCTCTGCCTGCCAGCATGTCAGCCAGTGACTGGGATCTGTTTATAGGACCTGCCGAAATGGTTGATTATCATCCTCTTTATCACCCTTTCAAATGGAGAGGCTGGTGGAATTTTGGTACCGGAGCTCTTGGGGATATGGGATGCCATTTAATTGATTCTCCTTTCAGAACATTGGGGTTAGGGTATCCTACCGAAGTAGAATGCAGCGTCGGTCAGGTATTCAAACAAGATTGGAACCCGGAATATATACCTGAAGGTTGCCCTCCCTCCTCGCATGTACAGCTAACCTTTCCGGCCACGGCAAAAAACAAAACCCCACTGACGCTCACCTGGTATGATGGCGGATTAAGACCATTTCACCCGGAATGGATTCCAGCAAACGAAGATATCGGAGATGCAGGTAGTGCAAATGGTGTAATGATGGTAGGTACTAAAGGAGTGATGACCTGTGGTACTTATGGATTGGTACCGCGAATTTATTTTAAAAATGGTAAAAAGCTGGAGATGGATCCGAATTTCAAATCAGGTAATAAAAATGAAAAATTACCTGAAGCGGGTCACCAGGTTTCCTGGACAGAAGCCTGTAAAGCGGGCTTTGGTAGTCCGGAACATAAAAAACTAACTTCTTCATTTGACTATTCCGGCCCATTGACCGAGACGGTGATCATGGGTAATCTAGCCATCAGATCATACGGATTAGGTGTAAAAGGGGAAAATAACAGGATGACTTTCCCTGGCCGCAAAAAGCTATTATGGGATGGCAAGAATATGAAAATAACCAATTGGGAGGATGCAAATCAGTTTGTATCCAGAAAATACAGAGACGGCTGGAAGTTAATCTGATTATAGATAAAATTTTAAACTGGAATGCCACAAAAGTCAAGTGTATTTTTGTGGCATTTTTATTTTCAGGATGAATCATAGATCTCCTCATATTATTCTCAGAGCATTCAATTCAAATGATATACCTCAGCTAGCCATGCTTTGTAATAACAAAAGATTGTGGGACAATCTCCGGGACATAATGCCTTATCCATACCATAAAAAAGATGCAGAAATCTTTGTAAATCAGGTCTGCGCTAAAGAAAATCCTCAGCAAACTTTTGCTATCCAATACAAAGACAATTTAGTGGGTTGTATAGGCCTGGTAAAACAAACAGATGTATATCGACTGAATGGGGAAATTGGATACTGGATAGGTGAGCACTATTGGAATAAAGGTATTGCTACAGAGGCTATAAAATTAGCATGTTATTATGGGTTTGAATACCTTGATCTTATCCGGGTTTATGCATCCGTATTTGATTTTAATATTGCTTCCAAAAAAGCGTTAGAAAAAGCCGGATTCACCCTGGAGGCCGTATTTGAAAAAGCCGTTATCAAAAACGGAAAAATTTACGATGAGCACAGGTACGCCCTGTTGAAATAATAGAATGAATTAACTGTTTTAAGAATACTTTATGGGGACTTACTAAGCAGGAACAATGCGGGTAAGATAGGTCTAATCACACCTTAAAAATTATTGAGCTCAATGTAATGCAAATTTCTATGCAGCCAGTATTTCCTCCAGTATATGCGGTGAGTCCAATCCTTTAAAATGGTCCAAATGAATTTTATAATAATCCAGCAATCCAAATAATAATTGTTTTCTGTAGGCTTGTGGAATGATCACCTGATTCAGATCTGAATAGTCCTCATGATAAAGAATTTGGTGTAAATACAGTGCACAGTCACGGTCGAGGTATTCCCGGTGAAATGGATAACTGGCGGAGAAACAACCTTCGCGCAGATCAAATACATTCTGTTCAGTAGTATAATTATCAAGAGGGCAAAAACCCAATTGCCTGGATAGTCCTACCAGGAAATACAAAGGCATGTAGGTGAGTTTGACAGGTATTTCATCACAGATCGTAAGGCAGGATTTTATCCAATCATACAACTCCTTATCGGTCTCTTTATTAGTAAGGCTTTTTCGGATGAGCTCTATCATAAAAATTCCGATAGCCGTCCGGTGAATTTCAAACGGTAATGACTGATAAATCTTGGCATATCTGGCTTCTTTAATACGATGCATTGTTTTTTGATCCTGATGATAAAATACCAAATCAAGCTGGTTCAGGATCTGAAACATTCCCTTCCTTGCATTATTCGTTACACCACCCATGATAAGCGATGCCAGGCCATGATCCCTGGTAAGTATTTGAGTAATGATGCTGGTCTCACCGTATTTCATCGTTTTTAAAACAATGCCTTCGGTCTCTATCAGAGTAGACATAGAAACAAAATTAGTATATATTAAGGGTACTTAGCCAGGGATTATACGTTCAACCATTTAAGGAAATAGAAGAAAAATGGATTAATGCCATCATATCTTTACCTTTGCCGTCATGATAAGGAGTGTTGTATTTTTATTCTCTTTTTGTATTTTGATAAATGCCTGTAAACAAGGTAGAAAGGATGATACTATAAAGGTGAAAGAGGGGGAGCCAATATCCATTGTCTGGTCAAAAGAGGTACCAGCCAAACACGATATCATCAATGGTGCCGCTGTCACCTTTAATGATGAAATATATGTATTGGCAGGCGTTGAGGGCAGGCTTATGAAATTCAACCCGGCTAGCTACCAATGGGTTGACCTGGCGGGTATGCCCTTTCCCCGTACTGAAGCCGGTGTGACTCTCTGGAATGACAGATTAGTAGTGGCAGGGGGTGTAGGTGATTCAGCTAAAATTTTAAGCAGAGTAGATTATTATGATCTGACCAATCAGGTTTGGAAAATGATGACTCCGCTACCCAGCCCAAGGGTCCGATTATCCCTTACGGTATTTAATAATAAAATTTATGCCAATGGTGGTGTTTGTGGTGAGGTTGAACAATTTAATACCAACTGTGAAGAAGTGTTGTTTTACGATGAAGAATCGAGAAATTGGAATTTGCAGAATAAACTTAAAATGGGAAGATCGGGGCATGTATCGGTCATGGTGGGTGATGGTATGTATATGATTGGCGGTTATGGTGCAGACCCTAAAGCCGGTATGGTATACTTAAATCATACCAAAAGAGAATTTGGTTTTATGAATGAAATCCCTACACCCAGAGGAAATTTTGGTGCAGTAGTGATTGGTGATTATATAGTGACATTTGGAGGAAGGGCTAAATCATCTTTTTCTCCTGCTGAAAAATTTAATACCAAAACTCAAAAATGGGAATCATTAAATGACTGCGGCTTTTGGACTGATAGATTTGCTTTTACCCGATGGAAAGATAGAATATATGTATTGGGTGGCTCACAATCTCCAACCCAGGTGTGGAAAGGGGATATCGTTTTTGCAAAACAATAATAACCCGGTAATAAATAACCAATTTAAAAATCAATCCTTAGTATATGCTTTTGAGTAAGACAAATAGAGTTATTACTCTGTTTTTTTCATTTATGTCACTGGCAGGCCAGAGTCAGTCGGTGCAAAAATTGATGAATGAACCAGTTGACTTATCTGCCGATTTTAAAGATTATACCAATACCTATTTTCTTGCTGACAGCCTGGTAGACTTTGATCCATCCACAGCCATCGGACAGGTACTTTGGCGAAGAGCAGAATATTTTCCTGCTCATGCTTTCAACTATACCCAACATGGGCTGAAGCGTACTGCCCAGAATGAATTTCCGGCAAGAGAGTATGCCCAGGATCCAATTTGGAAATTTAACCTTGAATTTATAGATTCCCGTACAGTTAGAATTCAAATGCAGACCGGTGTCACCAAGCCCCAATTGGCAGATCATCTAATGATTCCAGGCGAAATACCGGCAAGTAAGGATTGGAAATATCAGCCCATCAATGGAGGGCACGAGTATAAAAGTGTGCATGGAAGCGTACGAATCAACACTTACCCCTGGAGTGTTCAAATATTGGATTCCCATGGTAAATTGCTTACAAAGACAAAACATTCTTCTGATAATGCAGGCTTTTGTCAAAACCTTCCCTTTTGTTATGTGAGGAGAGCTGCAGATTACTCACGCAGTGTTGGAGCGGTTTTCTCTCTGTCGCCAGATGAAAAAATTTATGGTTTCGGGGAATCATTCAGTAAGCTGAATAAAATCGGTCAAAAAGTTCAATTGTATACCTGTGATCCAAATGGAGTGGAAACCAATTTTATGTATAAACCCATACCCTTTTTTATGAGCAATAAAGGATACGGAATGTTTATGCATACATCCAGCCCCATCACTTGCGATATCGGGCAATCTTACGGGGCAAATAATGCATTACTGATAGGTGATGAGTCACTGGATTTGTTTGTATTTCTTGGAAAGCCCAAAGAAGTGCTGGAAGAATACACCAACCTGACAGGCAAAGCCCCAATGCCACCGCTCTGGAGTTTTGGGTTATGGATGAGTCGCATTACTTATTTTTCAGAAAAGGATGGCAGAGATGTAGCCGCCAAACTCAGGGAGCATAAAATCCCTGCTGATGTATTGCATTTTGATACCGGATGGTTCGAAACGGATTGGCAATGCGACTATGAGTTTTCAAAGTCACGATTTCCCAATGCCGTTGGAATGATACGCGACCTGGAGAATAATGGGTTTAAAACCTGTTTGTGGCAGCTCCCTTATTTTGTGCCAAAAAACAAACTATTCAATGAAATAGTGCAGCAAGACCTGTATGTAAAAAACAACAAAGGCAATGTACCTTTTGAAGATGCGGTGCTGGATTTTACCAATACCAGGACAATAAACTGGTACACTGATAAAATCAAAGGATTATTGGATATGGGAGTTTCTGCCATTAAAGTGGATTTTGGCGAAGCCGCTCCTTATGATGGTTTGTATTCCAACGGTCGTACGGGTTTTTATGAACATAATCTTTATCCTTTACGATATAATAAAATAGTATCTGATTTGACTAAAGACATCAACGACGAAAGAATCATTTGGGCCAGAAGCACCTGGGCAGGAAGCCAACGGTATCCCATTCATTGGGGTGGGGATGCAGAGTCGTCAGATATGGGTATGGAAGCTCAACTTCGTGGAGGTTTGTCATTGGGTCTCAGCGGATTTACATTTTGGAGTCACGATATAGGAGGATTTACAAAACGTACTCCTGAAGATTTGTACAGGAGATGGTTGCCGTTTGGTATATTTTCATCGCATACACGCTGTCATGGCCAACCTCCAAAAGAACCATGGGACTATAACCCTGCATTTGAAGATTATTTTAGATCCGCAGTGGAATTAAAATACCAGCTGATGCCGTATGTATATACTCAGTCTTTGATATCTGCCAAAAAAGGCTGGCCTGTAATACGATCGCTGTTCTTCGAATTCCCCTATGATCAGGGCAGCTGGGATATAGATAATGAATATATGTTTGGTGAAAACATGTTGATTGCTCCTATTTTTGAAACAGGAAGTACTTCCAGGTCAGTATATCTGCCAAAAGGGAATTGGATTGATTTTCAAACCAAAAAAAGTTTTGCGGGCGGATGGCATACCCTGCAATCAGATAAACTGAATTGTATAATTATGGTAAAGGAAGGCACCGTAATTCCTGTTTTAAAAACAGCCCAGCATACCGGAGAATTGGATTGGAATACGATTAATTTATACACCTATGGAAATACAGGTAATTGGCTTGGTTACCTGGCCTACCCGAATCAAATTGAAATACACGATCTCAGGCTTGCACAAAAGCCAAAGAAGGCAATCTTGCCGGTGAAATCATTCCCTTCACGATCTACATTTTTGATTCAGGAAAATAAATAATATACTATCTTGGATCAACTTATTGATAATTCTGCTACATACCATAAATTTTATCGATCATGAATAAAAGAACATTTATAAAAACCGGCTTGATGGGAACTATGGCCAGTCCATTTATTTCACTCGATCAGTGGAAAGATGACGGCAAAACCACCATATTATTCCAGGGTGATTCCATCACAGATGCCGGCAGAGATAAAGCACAGTATTATGCCAATAATGCTTCAGGACTGGGTACCGGCTATGTACACATGGCCAGCGCTACTTTATTGGAAAAATTTCCAGAGCGTCATTTGCGCATTTACAACAGGGGTATCTCGGGTCATAAAGTATTTCAATTGGCTGGCCGATGGGATGATGATGCATTGAATTTAAAACCGGATGTACTCAGTATATTGATAGGTGTAAATGATTTTTGGCATACTCTATCCGGCGGATATAATGGTACAGTAGATATATATGAAACCGATCTGCGTGCATTACTCAAGCGTACTAAAGATGCCTTACCACAAGTAAGGCTTATCTTAGGTGAACCATTTGTTGTGCGGGGCGGCACTGCCGTGGGTGATGCCAAATGGGATACCGTCTTCAAAGCCTACCAGGTTGCGTGCAAAAAAGTAGCTACCGATTTTAAGGCCTCTTTTATTCCTTATCAGAGTATTTTTGATTCTGTGATGAACAAGGGTGGTGCTGCCTACTGGTGTCCTGATGGTGTGCATCCATCATTGGCAGGTGCCCGCCTCATGGCTAATGCCTGGATAAAAGCCTATGAGCAATAATCTTTCCTGAAACCAGGTTTGAAGAAAGCATTGTTTAAAAGCAAAGCAAGGGTTCGATTGTGGTATCATAGAGATATGAAAACAAAATAACCTTACCGGTGTATTGAAATTACATTTCCGATAATTTTTGTTATGAGCACAACAGACTTTAAAAAATATTTTCCTTCGTTAAGCGAGGTTCAGTTAGATCAATTGACTAAACTGGAACCATTTTATAAAGAGTGGAATGAAAAGATAAATCTAATTTCCCGTAAGGATATGGATGCATTTATGATTCATCATGTTTTGCATAGTCTCACCTTGGTTAAGTTTATGAAATTTCGCGAAGGAACGGAAATACTGGACCTGGGTACCGGTGGCGGTTTTCCGGGAATTCCCTTAGCTATATTTTTTCCTGAAGTAAAATTTCATCTGATCGATGGCACGGGTAAAAAAATTGTGGTTGTAAATGAGGCTATCAGACATTTGGGATTAGAAAATACCAAAGCTGACCATATTCGCATAGAGCAATTAGACACCAAATACGATTTTATTACAGCGCGTGCGGTCACTGAGATGGCTGACCTCCTGCGCATCACACGCAAATACATCAAACCAAAACAAATCAACGCCCGGCCTAATGGCCTGATTGCATACAAAGGATATCCACTGCGGGATGAAGCTAAGGCATTGAAGACCAGGGCACATGAAATTTTTGTCTTGTCTGATCATTTCAAAGAGGAATATTTTAAGGAGAAATGTATAGTTTATGTGCCGATGTACTAAAAAAACGTATGTTTTTTCATACTCACAAACAGCCTAAATCATTTTTGATGTTTCTTACCTGAGTCCTTTTGACCCTTTTGTTGTTCTTACTCAAGTCAGAGTACACATCGCTATTTTTCCCCCTCAATGAGGCAAATTTTTCCTTAGTCTTCCATATACATAAGTACCTCCAATCGCTGCCAATATAGTTGCTAAGGTGACCGTGCTACCTGCCCCTATTTGTGCATACAAAGGTCCGGGGCATGCACCGGTAAGTGCCCAGCCAAAGCCAAACATTAATCCTCCATAGATTTGCCCTTTGCTAAAAGGACGGATAGGCAAGTCTATCTTGTCACCGTCGATGGTAGTAAGTTTCATTTTTTTAATGATGAACACCGATACGATACCGGTTACTACTGCAGATCCGATCACTCCGTACATATGAAAAGATTGTAACAGGAACATTTCCTGTATCCTGTACCAGCTGATTACTTCGGATTTTACTAAAATGATTCCAAATGCAATACCTGCAATGGTATACTTTATAAATGCAATGAATGGTTTTTGAGCATCGTGTATCTCATCAGCCGATGTAGTATTAAGAGAGGCGGCTTCAAAATCTGTATTTTGATCAACAGGTTTTTTTGGAGAGGTTTGTATTTCTGGCATGGGGTTAGGCTCTTAAAATGAATGGTAAAAATAAATGAGTCATTAAAAATCCTCCGACCATAAAACATACCGTGGCTAAAAGTGATGGCCATTGAAGATAAGATAAACCCATGATGGAATGCCCGCTGGTACAGCCGCCTGCATACCGGGTACCAAAGCCAACCAAAAATCCTCCGACAATAATCATAATAAATCCCCTGACAGTCAAAAGGGATGACCAATTAAAGATGGCCCCGGGCCATTGGGTATTGGACACGGCTATACCGTATTCTTCCAGGTTTTGTTGCAAAGCAGGATGTATCACCATGGCAGCATCGGTACTAAGATAGCTGGCAGCGACCAATCCGCCCACTAAAACTCCACCGGTAAAATACAGGTTCCATTTTTCTTGTCTCCAGTCATATTTGAAATAGTCCAGGTTAGACGGAATTACAGCAGCACAAATATGCCGCAAAGAAGAACTGATTCCAAAGGCTTTATTTCCCAATAATAAAAGTAAAGGAACCATCAGTCCGATCATAGGTCCGGCTACATACCAGGGCCATGGTTGTAAAATTTTATCTACCATTTAGCGTATAAAATGTTGGTTTAGACAGGCAAGTATATGATTTTTCAACCAAAGGATACTAAAACAGCTATTAAATTCTCACCTATTCTTGTCAGGTCATGGAATTTTATCAGACTGTGGGTTTTAGTATTAAACTATTGTTAATCCTGATATGAAATGAATTAAAACGGTATACCCGACTGTTAATTTTGCATCTGTACTATAAAAAGACAAGAAAGAATGAAATCGAGACTAGTATTCATGCTAACCGTAGTATCTCTAAGCCTGATGACAACCCTACAGGGGCAAACAATGGCTAATACCACAGGCAAAGGAAATGTAGTATATGTACCTTTTGACTTCACTGTAGCTGCCGAAAAGGCGAAAGAATCGGTAGTGTATATAGAAGTGAAGTCCGATCCACTGGCCCAGCGAAAGCGACAAGAGAATTCTACCCGAAGAAGAGTGCCACAAGACCTGGAAGATTTTTTCAGTTTTGACTTATTTAGAAATTTTCAGTTTGATGCTCCTAAAGAGGGTAAGGGATCCGGCGTGATCTTATCCCAGGATGGTTATATTGTCACCAATAATCATGTAGTTAATGGTGCCGATGAAATAAAAGTAAAAACGTATGATGACAAAGAATATACTGCCAATAAAATAGGTGTGGATCCCAGTACCGACCTGGCATTATTAAAAATAGAAGCGAAAGGATTGTCTGCCATTGAAATTGGCAACAGCGACAAACTCAAAGTAGGTGAATGGGTGCTGGCGGTGGGCAATCCATACAGCCTTGACTTTACGGTGACTGCCGGAATAGTGAGCGCAAAAGGAAGAAACAAACTAAATCTGATCAAGGATTCCAAACCAATAGAAGAATTCATTCAGACCGATGCAGCCGTAAACCCGGGCAATAGTGGCGGTGCTTTAGTGGATGTACAGGGAAAATTAGTTGGAATCAATACCGCTATATACTCACCTAATGGCAGCTATGCAGGGTATTCATTTGCCATCCCGGTAAACCTGATGCAGCGGGTCATAAATGAAATAAAAGAAAATGGGTCACTGGAAAGAGTAGGTAGCCTGGGTATCGAGGTGCATGAAATAGATGAGGAATTGGCCAAAGAACAAAGACTCCCAAGTAAAAAAGGACTGCTGGTGAAAACAGTACAGGAAGGCAGCATTGCCGACTATGCAGGCCTTGTGCCGGATGATATTATTTTACAGGTTGATGGCAAAGAGGTAAATACTTTTGATGAATTGGTTTCTATCCGGGATGATTCCAGAGTAGGTCAGACATTAAGCTTCAAAATTATGCGTAATAATGAAGTGAAAAACATGCCTGTAAAAATGAGAAAGAAAATATAATTTTTAGCATAGCATTTAAGGTTTTCGTTTTTTCAAAGCCCGAGGAGATGTCTTCGGGCTTTTTTGCGTACTGCAATTGTGTAGTACGATTGTTATCTTTGGCCCCGTATTATGAATATTTCACTTAATTGGCTCAAGGAATACTTACCACTGGATCTTAGTCCTGCAGAAATAGCAGAAACGCTTACCAATATAGGCCTGGCCGTAGATGGTATCGAAGAATATGAAAGTATTCCCGGTGGTTTGAAAGGTGTGGTGGTAGGCAAAGTGGTAGAGTGTATCAAACACCCCAATGCCGATAAACTATCACTTACTAAAGTCGATATAGGTACAGGCACTTTACATCAGATAGTATGTGGTGCTCCCAATGTAGCCGCCGGTCAGACTGTCCTGGTAGCCACTATCGGCAGTATTCTGCATACATCTAAAGGAGAAAAACTGGAAATAAAAAAAGGGAAGATCAGGGGTGAAGTGTCAGAAGGTATGATCTGCGCCGGTGATGAGCTCAGCATTAATGATGATCATAGCGGAATCATTGTATTGGAAGATAAATGGGAGGCAGGTACAGCCGCTTCTGTAATATATCCTGTCTATACAGATACGATCTTTGAAGTGGACCTTACACCCAATAGATCTGATGCGACTTGCCATGTAGGGGTGGCTAAAGACCTGGCAGCATATCTGACTGTTCATAAAGGTGAAAAATACAAATTCAAACATTCGATAGATGAAGATGTATTTATAGATCAAAAAGATAAAACCATCCGGGTCAGGATAGAGGACACACTGGCCTGCCCACGTTATTCAGGTATCAGCATTACAGGAGTTACTATTTCACCATCCCCTCTTTGGTTACAACACAGATTAAAAGCTATTGGGGTTAAAAGTATTAATAATGTAGTCGATATTACCAACTATGTATTGCATGCCTACGGTCAACCGCTGCATGCTTTTGATTATGACAAAATAGGTAGTCATACTATTCGGGTAAAAAAACTTCCGGCGGGAACCAAATTTTTATGCCTGGACAATATAGAAAGATCCTTGCACCAGGATGACCTGATGATTTGTAATGGAGATTCGGTGCCCATGTGCATTGGAGGTGTTTTTGGTGGCTTACATTCAGGTATATCGGAGAATACTGAATCTATTTTCCTGGAAAGTGCTCATTTTAATGCGTCTTCCATTCGACGCACCAGTATGAGACATGTACTTCGAACCGATGCAGCTACCCGATTTGAAAAAGGGACAGATCCTGCTAATACCGTAAAAGCTTTAAAAATAGCCGCATCCATGATTGTGCAATTGGCGGGGGGCAGATTGGCATCCGAAATAGTGGATGAATATGCCGATCCAATAGTTCCGGTAGAATTATCAGTCTCCTTTGATCAAGTAAGAGCTGTGATAGGTCAGAAAATCAGTAATGACCATATCGTGGATGTATTGAATGCGCTGGAGATGAATCCGCAACCCATGAATGAAAGCCTCGTAAAAGTAAAAGTACCTACCAACAAAGCCGATGTAAAAAGAGAAATAGATGTGATAGAGGAGATCCTGCGGATACATGGATACAATACGGTACCCATGCCTTCAAAAATGGAAGTATCGTTTGGTGTATCCTCTGAATCCAGTAAAAAGCAAGCGGCAAAAGAAGATATAGCTCATCACCTCACTCATCTTGGATTCAGTGAAATGATGGGACTTTCATTGGTCGATTCACGTACCGTAAAACTTACCGGATATGAAGGCAATGACCTGGTACATATAAATAATACGAGCAATGTGCATCTTGACATCATGCGCCCGGACCTGATACGCAGTGGTTTGCAATCTTTGCAATTCAATCAAAACCGACAGCAACTGGATCTCAAACTATTTGAATTTGGTAAAACCTATAGGTCATCAGAAGAAGCCTGGCCATTTAATGAGCATGAATACCTGGGCGTTTATATTACCGGAGCTATCACTCCAGAACATTGGCAATCAAAAGAAACTAAACAAGGGATTTTTTATTTAAAGGGGTTGGTTGATAATTTTTTCTCAGGATGGTCATTAAATAAAATAGCTGAATCCACTCTGGATCACGCTGATTTCGAATATGGATTCCAATTGAGTGCAAAGCAGGATGTGCTGGTCCGGTATGGGAAACTAAATTCCAAATTGGCCAGGGATTTTGATCTGAGAGGAGAAGTATTTGTTGCCTTATTTGATTGGGAAAAGATCTGGTCATGGATTAAAACAAAACAGGTTACGGCTATCTCACTACCTTCTAAATTTCCAAGTGTGCGCAGGGATTTGGCCACAGTAGTAGAAAAATCGGTAAAATGGTCCGATATCACGGCTATATTGTCTTCCTCTAAAATACCTAATTTGATAAGTTACAATTTATTCGATGTATTTGAACATGAAGAGCGGGTGGGAAAGAATAAAAAATCATTGGCTATCGGATTTGTATTTGAGAATGATCAGCAAACCCTTAAGGATAGCGATCTGGATAAATCTATGAAACTGATTCAGGAAAAACTGAAAGAAAAAGCAGGAGCTGTAATTCGATAAACAGAGGTCTTTTACAGCCTGCCTGCAGCGAGGTCCGGCTAAAAGGGTCCTGCCAAAAAAACACTAATTCTGATTCCCAATTTGCTGGTCATGATTGCTGGTCATTAGGTAAAGCAGGTTAAAATCGGGTTAAACCTCGCCCAGGTGACGAATTCGCCATTGCCATTTCGTTGGTAAAAGTGAATTAAATCAACTATTATTGTACTTGCTAATAATGCTGAAAAGTTTTCTGATCATATTTGTATTTTCTGTATCTATAACTTTTGTATTCTCGCAATCGTTTATCGACAGCAACCTGGTGCAGTTCAGCGGTATGATTGTTACCGATCAGCGCAATGAGCCACTGCCAATACCCTATGCGCACGTAGGTGTAGAGAATACGAGACGAGGCACGTATGCTGATCGAAATGGCTTCTTTTCTTTGGTAGTACAAAAAGGCGAAAACCTGGTATTCTCGGCTGTAGGCTTTAAAAAAGCACATTACACTGTACCTGCAGACCTGCCTGATAATCGCTATTCTGTATTTCAGATCATGTATTCAGATACACTTTCACTTCCCGAAACAGTGATCTATCCCTGGCCCAGCAGAGAAAATTTTAAGCAGGAATTTTTGGCTCTCGATGTTTCGGATAAATTAAGAGAAATTGCTGCAAAAAACCTCGCCGATAACGCCATGGCTAATCTTCGAAATTCTTTGCCCAGAGACGGCCGTGAGACATTCAGTACTTATCAGCAGCAAGTAGTTCAAAACTATTATTATGCAGGCCAGTACCGTCCAATAAATTTATTTAATGTGGTAGCCTGGAAGAAGTTCTTCGATGCATGGAAAGAAGGAAAGTTCAAAAAGAAAAAAGATAAATAAGATCCGGTTTTAAACTTTTTCAAGCAGATTAAGCTTTTTAGGTCCTAAGCGATGCTAAGGGCATAGGTTAACATCAATACGGAGACTATTAACAGCACCATTTTAATCCATCTCAGATCTTGTAAATAAAGGTATTTCATGTTGCAAAGATAAGGGCAAAACCATAGCCATACCACATAAAATATTGAATTAATATGTTAATTTCAAATTAACAGAATAAAATAACGAAATTAATAATATAGGGTAATTATTATATGGAACGTTTAAGCGCTAGTTCCAAATAATCAAACTTAATATAGCTATCATGGCAGGTACAGCCTGGATATACAATATTTTTTTGCTCGCAGTTGCTGCACCGTACAAGCCGGCGATAAGCACACAAATCAAAAAGAACATGGCCACATTGGTATGCCATTCCTGGTCTTTTATAAATAATGACCAGATCAGACCGGCTGCTAAAAATCCATTGTATAAGCCCTGGTTTGCAGCTAAAGTCCGGGTTGGCTTAAACAGGTCATCGGGCATGGCACCCTTAAATGCCTTTTTACCAGCCGTTTCCCATGCAAACATTTCCAGATACAATATATAAATATGCAATATGGCAATGAGGGAAATCAGAATGTTTGCAATCATGATTGTTGATTTGTTATAAAGATAAAAATAAATCCGGTATAGCCATACTGGGATTGATTCATGGTTTTCCCTCTGATGGATAAAGGAAATTGTAAATCCGGTTAAGTTTTTATTACGGATGCAAACGGCTACAAACGACACTAATTGATTAATCACCTGCACTCCATCCTGATATTTCTATTTTTGCCATTGAATTTTTGACATCATGCAAGTACAAAACACCAATCTCGACCTCGCCCACCAGTATATAGAATATACCAATAAAAATGTTTTTCTTACTGGCAAAGCCGGTACAGGTAAGACCACTTTTCTAAAGAATCTGAAAAAAAATTCATCCAAAAGAATAGCAGTGGTGGCTCCTACAGGGGTTGCGGCAATCAATGCCGGCGGAGTTACTATGCACTCCATGTTTCAATTGTCTTTTGCTCCATTTATTCCCGGGCAACCTGATAGAAATGAACAATATAGATTTAATAAAGACAAAATCCGTACGTTACAAGGGCTCGATCTCCTGGTAATTGATGAAATAAGTATGGTACGGGCTGATGTACTGGATGCTATAGACGCTGTATTACGTAAATACAGAAACAGGTTTAAACCTTTCGGCGGACTTCAATTATTGATGATAGGTGACCTTCACCAGCTGGCTCCGGTAGCCAAAGAAGAGGAATGGCAGATGCTGAAAGAACAGTATCAGAGTATGTATTTTTTTGATAGCCATGCATTGAAACAAAGCAATTTTGTCACCATAGAACTCACCCATATTTACAGGCAAAATGATGAAGTATTTATTTCATTGTTAAATAAAGTGCGCAATCGTGTGTTGGATACAGAAAGTGTAACATTACTCAATTCAAGGTACCAACCCAATCTGAGTCCCGAACAATCGAAAGGATATATCCACCTCACTACTCATAATTATGCTGCTCAGGCAATAAACAAATCAAGAATTGATGCCCTCAAAGGCAAATCCTACTGGTTTAAAGCTGAGATCACTGGTGAATTTCCGGAACAGTCTTTTCCCAATGAATTTAATCTTGAACTCAAAACAGGTGCGCAAATAATGTTTGTGAGGAATGATGTCAAAGACAGGTTGTATTTTAATGGGAAACTGGGCGTGATCACCGCTATACTGGAAGAAGAAAAAATAATCAAAATAAAATGCGAAGGAGAATCCAGGGAAATACAGGTAGGAATAGCCAGTTGGGACAATATTAAATACGAATTGAATGCCAATAAAGAAATCACTGAGCAGGTGATTGGGCAATTCAATCAATTTCCCATAAAACCTGCCTGGGCTATTACCATACACAAAAGCCAGGGACTTACTTTTGATCGCGCTATTATCGATGCGCAGGCTTCATTTGCGCATGGTCAGGTATATGTAGCACTGAGCCGATGTAAGACATTAGAAGGTCTGATCTTGAGTAGCCAGATACAAATGTCCAGTATCAAATCAGATCACACCATCACCAACTTTCATGAGGTGGCCAAACAGTTTGAATTGAACGAGGAGGGTTTAATCAATGCCAAAAAACAATCACAAGCAGAATGGATACAGGAAATATTTGATTACAAATCTGCCGGCAGAGCATTGAATAAATTATTGCATGCGATAGAATCAGATCAGACCAAACTGAGAGAGGGTATTCGAATCAAATTCATCGAATTATCGGATAAATTTAATCTGGAGATCGAGGCAGTGGCTACTAAATTCGCCAACCAACAATTGCCCGTTTACTTTGCAGACGGAGAATTACCAGAACACAATACGGCCTTGCAGGAGCGAATAAAAAAATCATCTGTGTATTTTGCTGACAAATTAAAAAACGCTGTGCTCAACCCCCTAAAGGCTCTGGACCTGGAATCCGATAATAAAGAACTTTCGAAATCACTTCAACAGATTAAGCAAAACTGCATCAGGCTGGTATTTGAGAAAATCAATATAATGGAATCCATGATAGAAAATGGATTTGATCCTGTGAAATACATCAAGGTAAAGGCCAATGCATTAATCGACTTTGAAAACGAACTCAAAGAAAAGAAGAAAAAGCCGGTAAAAACAGCGGTTGCTTACGAGAGCCTGGATGAAAATAGAAACCTATATGATCAGATCAAAGAATGGAGAGATCATGAAGCGGAGAGACAAGGCCTTAACCGATATCAGATTATCCCACAAAAAACCATACAAGAATTGACTGAAAAACTTCCTGCCGATCTTGCTTCATTGACTAAAATACATGGCCTGGGAGAAGTACGTATTGAACAATACGGAAAGGTGATTCTGAAGATAATTCAGGAATATTGTGAAAAAAATGACCTTAAAACTAAACAAGTTGAATGGGAAAATGAGCCGGTCAAAGAAAAATTAGCTAAAGGAGAAACGTATAAGTTAAGCCTGGACCTATTTAAAAAAGGAATGTCGATGATTGAAATAGCACAAAGCAGGGGGGTTACACTCTCTACTATTGAAAATCATATGGCCTCATTTGTAAAAACTGGGACAATAGATGTAAGCAAGCTGGTACCGGAAGATAAACTCCTACCGCTCCAAAAACACATCATGAATCATCCCGATCACCGATCAAAAGAAATAAAAGAGGCTATGGGTGATGAGTACAGCTATGGTGAAATAAAACTGGTAATGGCGTCATTAGGTAAGTAACCTATCAATAAGGGCAAACAAAAGGGAAATTGGTGTTTTGACATGCGTGAGTTAGCTTTTGACTTCCGGTGCCCGGACATGCTTATTTGGATTGATTCAGCTTATTATATTTCCTAAACAAAAGAACAGATATAATTTTAAATGGTACTCTCCTGGTAATCGAAACATTTCTAAATGATCCTTATCTTTCGAATATAGCTCGATATACCTTTCAGATGACCTTAAAAAAAATAAAATGAATAGATTTTTTCTTTTGGCTTTTACGATTTGCATTGCAATATCTACCATCGCACAGCCCAACACAAACCACGATCTGAAATTTTTATCGCTTGCTGAAAGCTGGGATGAGGGTATGCCTTTGGGCAATGGCATGATAGGCGCATTGATCTGGCAGAAAGGAGAGAAATTGAGATTTTCACTCGATAGAGCCGACCTTTGGGACCTTCGCCCAATGAAGGGACTGCATCGCAAAGAGTTTAGTTATGATTGGGTAGGGGAGCAAGTACGAAAAAAAGAGTATAAAATCGTGCAGGAATATTTTGATGCACCCTATGATCGGGAACCAGGCCCCACTAAAATACCCGGTGCAGCATTGGAGTTTGAGATTAAAAATTTAGGAATTCTGGAATCCACTCATCTTTTATTAAATGATGCTGTATGCGAAGTGAGATGGGCTAATGGAACCACCCTGAAAACATTTGTTCATGCTACAAAACCCATAGGCTGGTTTCGATTTGAAAATATAACAGATAGTATTACTCCGGAATTGATAGCACCTAAATATCAAGGCGAAATAAAAATAACTGGTGATCCCGTAGGTGGTGATGATCTCTCCAGGCTTGGATATAAACAAGGATTGATCGCAAAGGAAAAAAATTCAATCTCCTATACTCAGCACGGATGGGGAGGATTTTCTTATACGGTCTCGGTACGATGGAAAAAGTCAGGTGTTTCTTCTATAGAAGGGAATTGGAGTATTTCTGCAATTCATCCCGGGAAAGCTAAATCTACCGATGCCAAATTGATCACCGCACTGGCATTAAAAGAAGGATATCAAGAGAATGAATACTCTCATAAAAATTGGTGGCGAATCTTTTGGAATAAATCAGCTATCCAAATTCCGGATTCAGTTTTGGAAAAACAATGGTACCTGGAACAATATAAATTTGGATCGGCATCACGAAGAGGTGCGCCACCTATCTCATTGCAATCTGTATGGACTGCGGATAATGGACGAATACCGCCATGGAAAGGCGATTACCATCACGACCTCAATACCCAACTGAGTTATTGGCCGGCCTATTCGGGAAATCATTTGGAGGAAGGTTTAGCTTATTTGGATCACCTCGATCAAAACAAAGCGAATTACAAAAGATATACCAGGCTTTATTTTAATAAACCGGGGCTTGCCGTACCGGGAGTAAGCACCCTGGATGGTACTGAAATGGGAGGATGGATTCAATATTCTTTATCACCTACGGTGTCTGCCTGGCTCGCACATCATTATTATTTACACTGGCGCTATAGTATGGATAGATTTTTTTTGAAAACCAGGGCTTATCCCTGGATAAAAGAAACGGCCGAATTTATAAAAAGCATTACTATAAAAGACGATGCAGGATTCCGCAAATTGCCCATAAGTTCAAGTCCGGAAATAAATGACAATCATCTGAATGCCTGGTTTCATGAAAATACAAACTATGATCTTGCACTGATGAGATTCTGTGTAAAAATGGCAGCAGAATTAGCTGATGAACTGGGAATGGTATCACAGTCTGAACAATGGGAATCCATGGCTCGTGAATTCCGAGATGTTGTACTTACCCCAAATGATGAATTAATGTTTGCTCCTGGCTTAGCTTATGAAACATCGCACCGGCATTTTTCTCATGCGGTAGCAATACATCCACTGGGATTGATCCAATGGGAACAAGGGGAAAAAGCACAAAGGATCATAAAGAATACCCTGGATCAAATGGATAGGGTAGGTCCCGATTGGTGGTGTGGTTACTCTTATGCATGGATGGCAAGTATGAAAGCAAGGGCAAAAGATGGAATAGGAGCACAAAGGGCATTGGATATTTTTTCAAAAGCATTTTGCCTGAAAAACAGTTTTCATGTAAATGGGGATCAGACTAAATCAGGATATTCCAGGTTTACGTACAGGCCTTTTACCTTAGAAGGTAATTTTGCATTTGCGGCCGGATTGCAGGAGATGTTATTGCAGAGCTATGCAGGATTCATTGAAATAATGCCGGCTATTCCAACAGACTGGAAAGATGTTTCATTTACTAATTTGAGATCAGAAGGGGCCTTTCTGATCAGTGCGAGAAAAGCGGGCGGACAAATGAATGAAGTAAAAATAGTTTCCGAAAAAGGAGGTCAAGCCAGGTTAAAATTACCATTTAAAACATGGCTGATTACTAGTCAAATAAAAGCAGAAGTGGTAAAGACAGAAAATGGATTTATTATTTTCAACACCCAGCCCGGCGGAGTGCTGGTACTGAAAAATGGCTTTGAATGAAATCATTGCCTGATAGGTAGTACTGTGGGGTTTATATCAAAACTTTAAAATTTTTATGGTTTATCTATGATGACCAAAAATCGCAGTATTGATTTATTTTTCTTCCAATAACAATTCTATAGGTAAATGATCACTGAAACCACTTGGATTAAAAGTGGCCTCTTCCGAGGGTCTTGAAAACCGTACCGGAGTGTTATAGTCTCCTTTGGTCAGCCCCGGAAACTGTAATATCTTACTCGCAATAAACTGAAATGGGTAATTGGCAGAATCTACGGTAAGAGATTTGGAAACAATAAACTGGTCTAATATATTTATTTCATTGCCGTATACATGAGTCCCCAGTTTTCCATCCAAAAATGGAAACATAGTATTGAACAACACCGGCGATCTTGCGTTTTTGACTCTTTCCAGGTTGGATGTACTACTCAGGTAATCGGTGATCGACCGATCATAAGGCTGATCATTAAAATCACCCATGATTACAATGGGTGGATGGTCATCATTTCGTTCTTCTTTTTTTATTTCATAGATACGGGATACCCAATAAGACAGTATTTCGGCTACCATGATGCGATAAGGTTCCGATTCGAATTTTCCAGCCAGCCTAGACGGCCAGTGATTACCGATCAGGATCAGCTCGTTGCCGTCTGCTTTTGTGGTAAGATTTACCTGGAATAGGTCACGGGTAGCAGCTCTTTTCATGATTTCCAACGAAAATACATGACCATCATCCGTATACAAATCAGCATCGTAAATTATTGCAATATCTATTCCACGCTGATCTTTAGTGTCTTTATGCAATACTTTATAGTTCCGCCCGATTTCAGCACCTACTTTATCCATCAGTTTTTGGACTACAAACTCATTTTCTATTTCACAAACCCCCATGATATCCGGACCGTGACCGTTTTTCATTTGTTTTATGATGCTGCACAGATTATGAATTTTTTGATCCAATACATCTTCATTCCAACCTTTGAGTTCGTTTTTAATTGTTTTTTGAAACCATTCCGGCCTTCGGGGTGAATCTAAAATATCGAATAGATTTTCGAGATTCCACCAGTAAATATGATGCGCAGTTGCCATACAGAACTTAAAGTTATATACTAAAAGTGTAATAGATTATATAAATGTCGGTATTTATCCCATCATACATTTTCATAGGTAGTGGGTGCTTATTCTTGAAAAGAGATGGGGTAAGGGAATTACTTTATGTCAAATAGGTTTATTTTTCTTCGCCCAAGCCATTCACACCACAGGAAAGGAAGTCGATCATGATTTGTTATGTACCGGTGTATCCGAATGTCCTAATTTTTTATCCGGAGCTATTTGGTCCCGAATTAATTGTTTTAGTTCTTTTATTTCAGGAAAGCCACCATATGATTTTCTGTCAAATAGCAGTTGATCATTCACCGTGATTCTAAAGGCACCATTAGAAGGAGATGGTTTTAAAGTCACCGATTCCAGGTAGCCATCAAAGGTGGTTAGAAATTCCTGGGCAAAATATGCTGCCCGCAGCAGCCAGCCGGATTTGGGGCAATATTCAATTTGTAAATGATGATTCATTAATATGGATAGTGTTAATTAATTTTAAATTTACAATAAATTTTTATCAGGCTAAGCCTAATCTACGGTAAATCACTTCCCGGTAGAACGGCCTATAGACTGTTTACTAAAAATATACTATTAGAAAATGAACTAATAAATTTTTATCAGGCTAAAGCCTAATCTACGGTAAATCACTTCCCGGTAGAACGGCCTATTGGCTGTTACTATAAATATACTATTAGAAAATGAACTAATAAATTTTATCAGGCTAAAGCCTAATCTACGGTAAATCACTTTCCGGTAAAACGGCCTTCACGCTGTTGCTAAAAATATACTACTAGAAAATGAACTAATAACTTTTTATCAGGCTAAAGCCTAATCTACGGTAAATCACTTCCCGGTAGAACGGCCTATAGA
>CAYNIG010000009.1:36563-41137 GCA_964396995.1 uncultured Saprospiraceae bacterium
GTTTGCTAAAAATATACTATTAGAAAATGAACTAATAAATTTTGATCAGGCTAAATCCTAATCTACGGTAAATCACTTCCCGGTAGAATGGCCTATAGGCTGTTGGTAATTATATGCAATTCGTGAATTTCATTCTAAGTTTATATGTAAATTTAATTCAGTATATGAAGTTTATACCTCTGATCAAAGTAAAAAACATCTCCCGGGCCGTGGATTTTTATACCCGTATTCTCGACTTTGAATTGAAATATCCTGACGAAGAACTTAATGTATTTTGTGTGTCTTTGAAAAATGGAGACAGTGAATTTTTACTTACCGAAACGGATGGAATTTTCGGTATATCGGTGATGGTAATGGTCGGCGAGGTGGATAGGTTGTATAGGAAGTATCTTGAAAGAGGCTTAATCCTTCCTCACAAAGAAGATTCGCCTGTACACGAACAACCAATAAATCAGAGCTGGGGTTTGCGTGAATTTTATGTTACCGATGAAGATGGCAATACCTTGCGATTTGCCACACCTATCTTATGATTCTGTAAAATTAAATAAATCGGTTTCTTCCGCTTTAAAAACTCATTTTACCGACTTCACTTTTAGAAAACCATTTACATCCAACCAATGGGTAAAAGCATCAAACCAACGATTGCTGGTTCTATTGGGATTACCCAGTCCAAAACCGTGTCCCCCATTCTGATATAAGTGAAATTCCACCGGTATACCGGCTTTAAACCAGGAATCAATGACACCAAACTGGCCCCTGAATAAGAAATCATCTGTAGCTATAACATTGAACATTGGAGGAGCATTTTTAGGTACTTCTACCGGACCCATTCCACCATAGATAGGGCCTATAAAAGCCAATTTCATTGTTTTCGAATTTAAGGTTGAATGCATGGTGAGTCCTGCACCGGCTGAAAAACCAATCATGCCTATTCTGTTGGTATCTACTCCCCATTCCTTTGATCTGTTTTTTATCATTGCATAAGCTGCCTCAGCATCTATAAGCTGATTGGTGAGATCTTGCTGTGGTGGTCGTGGGCTAGCTGTAGTTCTGGAAGAATCAGTACTTGGAGCAGGAGCTGTACGGGGTCTATTCATCCATGCTGTGAAGTCATCCAGTGATTCCGCGGTGGGATGCAGTCTATACTTGAGTACAAAAGCTGCTATACCTTGTTTGGCCAGAGCCTCTGCTACTTCCCATCCTTCATTGCCCATTGAAAGCCATCTGAATCCACCTCCCGGGGCTACTATCACAGCAGCACCATTTGCTTTGCCGGGTGCCGGAAGAAAAGGAGTAAGTGTCGCAGTAGTGATATTTCGGGCCATAGGATCTCCCCATTGCCGAAACCAGCTTTCCTTGGCAGGTTGATTTTCTACTCCACCGGTACCAAGGGGGATGGCATTGGGTTCTGCGGGTGCTTGTAGAGGATATATAGTGCCATCTTGAGCAAGGCTGCTATCTGCAAAAGAGAGCACGAAAATCAACGAAATGATTTTAATAAAATTTTTATTTAGTAGAAACATTAGAAAATGGATTTTTAATAATGAGGGAATGAAAATAATAAATTTATATTGGTGAGCAAGTGTAATAAATAATAAAAATCTATTAGGATACATGTATCTCAGTCTTGTATTACATTTTTAATTTACGACTTAAATTTAGTATTCCGCATAAAAAGAATCCAAATTTCTTATTTGTGGTGTTTTTACATGGAGAAGATCTCTTGATATTTATTTTCAATGGATCTTATCTCTTCAGCATTCAACTCATTAAATTCTTTTGTTTTAGCTCTTTCTGAAAATAGACCTTTACCTTGGTCGAGAAATCGAACCAACAGCGCTACCATTTTGTCTGGCATTTCAAAATGATTATCAAGAAATGTTTTCAAGAGATCATACTTTTCCAAGTATTTCACTTCTTTTGGTATAGTTTCATCTACGGTTAGCTGCACACATCGGTATAAAAATTCTGCCTGTTTAGTGGCATCAAAATATCGGTATAAATCTATGGTATCATTTAATACTTCTACATTATTATTTTCTGTTGGCTTCCATTCTATTAAATCCAGTCTTGGCCGTGAAAAGCATTCTAGCACTTTGCGATACTCTTCAAGGTGATCTAGAATTACGGCTGAAACTGGGAAAATCATTCCTTTAGATACATAACCCAGTTTCATCAATACATGATGTATCAAGTATCGATGTATTCTTCCATTACCATCTACAAATGGATGTATAAAAACAAATCCAAAGGAAATCATTGCAGCAGAAAAAACAGCATCAAATGAGGCATCTTGTTCTAATTTTTGATTAGTAGCGATCAATCCGTTCATCAGGGCATCCAGATCATTCCATCGTGCTGATATATGGTCAGGGATTGGTGTACCGTGTTGTCTGTCATATTCTCCTATAAATCCTTCTTGCTCTCTGAATCCCATTGTAGTAAATCGGGTGTTGTCAATTACTATTTGTTGGAGTCGAGTCAATTCATCTTTTGTTATAGTCTTTTGACCTGCTTGACCTATTGCACGACCCCATCGATGTGCCCGATTCTGTGGTGGACTTTCCCCCTCAATAGCGTAAGATGCTTTGGAGTCTTTTAATAGTAAAAAAGCTGCAGCTCTGGCCATCACATCCGGATGTATATTACCTAATATTTTTTTGATCTTCAGCGATAGATCTTGTTGGATATACTCTTCTAATAAAGCGGTTTTCCTGATCATCGGGCAAAAGTCTCTTACACCTGGTAGGTTGTTTCTTACCCTATGTCTCTTGGACGAACTTGCTACATGGTAAGCATATTGTATGGACTCATCCACCAAGTCTATATAATTTCCAGAGGTCAGATCTTGAATATCAAGTTTCAAATCCATTAACCACTCATATAAAAACCAAATTTTACGGCTGTACTGACTTGTCGGTTCTCTTTCTATAATTTCACAGATCTCTTTTGTATTTACTTTTTTAAATATCTGCTTGAGTAGACCGAGATCAATACCCTCATATTTTAATGCAAAGGTCAGGTGACCCATAAAGGTATCATCTGGCTTGTGACGGGGTGTGAAAACCATCCAATCTTCGGTTTTATATTTTTTGTGTTTTTGACTGATTAAAGTAAGTATATCCGGCAGTGGGGCCTTTAATTCTAGTGTTTGAAACAAAGCTGCGTAGCCTACTATATATCCTGCCTCTGGAGCAATTCTTCCTTGAAAAAAAGTTATGATTTGTGAAAAACTATTAATATACATCTACTTTCATGAATTATGATTTTGCAAATTTATGAAAAACAGTTATATCTTATGAAAAATAATTACTTTTAATGTAAATTTATGAAAAATGATTAAATATAGTATGTTTCAACAAATCAATAACAATCGAGTCTGCCCAGATTTTTCCCTCGGAGCACAGTGTATACACGGAGGCACTAGACTGTCAGGATGATCGGTCGCCAATCTCCATAAATTGCCAAGACCTAAGCTTATTGGCTGTGCATTTGCTTTAGGCATATAGTGTAGATCATAGAAATTTTCAATTAAGAAGGATTCAAATTCATCATCAGGACCAGCATGTAATTTTTTAAGTTCATTCCGTATCTCAGGAACCAGTGCTTTTTTAATCGCTTGATCATTGGGTAATATTTCACTGGAATCACCGTGGTAAGTGCATAAAAAAGTATCGGCGGGTATCGGAGAGCGATCTACGTGATAAGAATACACATCGGTAGGGAAAAAGGGGTGATCATCATCCGAATCATAATACTTTATCAAATTGAGCACTGGTGCAGCACCATAGTCATGCAAAAGTTTCAAATCATTTAATAGTATCTCCCGGGCCAATACTCCCATATCACTCAAATGAAGATCGCGAAGTTCCTCCTCTTCTATTTCTTTTATATTTCCATCTAGTGTTAGCTTTTCTACAATCTCAGAAAAATCACCTATTAATGTGCGTACCCAGCAAATTGCATTTTTTTCACCTTTAAACGGAGTGGATATGAGGTCTTGAAAATTGGTTACGGAGGTTATATTCATTGGTGATTAGGGTTTTCATTTGTTATTACTCTTCAGATTTAGTATTAAATCCAATTCTCCTTCTTGTTTTTTGATCCGGCTCTAACTTATCTTTCTTTAATAGATAATTCAGTGCCTCATATACATCTTTAAATTTTTTATTGTATTTGTTTTCTATTGCCTTTAACTTATTGGTAAGATCCTTATGAGAAAGCGCGTATTGCCTGATGAAAACAAATGCTCTCATGATGGCAATATTTACATCAATGGCTTTATCACTATTGAGTACAGCGCTTAGCATGGCGACTCCTTGCTCTGTAAAGGCGAATGGTAGATATCTGGTACCACCTCTTTGTTTTGAGGTGCTAAAATTGCACCTCAAAGTTTCGAACTCACTCTTAGTAAGCTCAAACATAAAATCAGGTGGAAATCTTTTAATATTGGCTCTTACTGCTCTTTTAAGATACTTGGTTTCGGTTTCATAGAGTTCTGCCAGATCAAAGTCCAGCATGACTTTATGCCCTCTGATTTCAAAGATTTTTTGTTGGATGATTTGTGGATGCAC
>CAYNIG010000010.1:0-40140 GCA_964396995.1 uncultured Saprospiraceae bacterium
ACCATCATCATACATAATGGTTTTGATAAATTTTCCATCATATCCGGTACCATAGTATAAATAACATGCCTTAGCCTTGGTGGATATATCTGTCACAGCTTTTATAGTAACAGGCACGGTAGCATCAGGCGATGTGTTGACTGATTCTTTAGTATAAAAAGCTACTTTGTTTATTTTTACTCCGGCTTGTTTTATTTCAGTATTGTTATTAATGAAATTTCTTCTCGTATTCATCCAGTTTTTTAATGTTTCTTTCTCTGTAGTAAACTGGGCATAGGTCATTAATTTTTTGGGATCTTTTTGTACAGCAGTATCAATAAGATTAAAATATTTATCTATGGTAGCATTATAATTAGCAGGGTTAAAAAGGTCGTTTGCCATAGTGCGTATGTGGGCCAGATAGCGTTGTCTCAGCTCTGGTATAGCAAATAGTTTATTGCATAATGGATATTTGGTATCATTTTCTTTTATAAAAAGCCCCCAGGAAGAAGTCTGACCTTCCATTACCGAATTGGCATCATACTCCAATGGTACCAGTCTACCGGTGGCCACATCATAGTAGGCATAATAATCCATACCCCCTTTATTTACATAGCTATCATCATCACCAAATAGTATTTCTTTTGCTAAAAACCAAAGGGTTTCGTCTACGTTTATGTATTTATTAAGGCTGTCTAAGTTGGTAAAGTTGGCCAATGCCCTGGTCGAAATCATCATATAATACCACGGATTAGCCAGCTCTGTGTGTTTTAAGGTATAATGTGGTTTATATAATGTGGTATCATCACCCAGGTAATTTAATGAAGAGGTGCCCGCTCCAAATCCGCCACCTCCTCCCGGTCCAGGCATACCGGCACCACCGGTACGCTCACAGCGCCATCGGACTCCATTATTATTTTGAAACCATTCCTTAATGTATTTGCCATCCAGACCTTGCACATTCGGATATAAACCATAGTCTTCACCATTGATATAGAGGTGTATATACGCTACTTTCAAAGAGGGGTTGTATTTACGGGTATAATTTTCATAAAACATTTCCCGCATAAAACTATTGTCCTCAAAACTATTATTAAAGTTTAAAGTCTCATAGCCATCCAGATCCTGACTGGAATCCATAAAATCCATAGTGATATTAAATGATTTTTTATCACCAGACACCCTCTGGTAAGAGGTCTGACCTTTATACCGTACACCTACATTAGGATATACTTTGCCATCGTAGGTCAGATCAGCAAGCAGGTCGGTTTTGGAGTTGTAATTTTGAGTGAGTAACGATTTCCAATTGGTTTGTTTAAATGTAAGGTCTATCCTTCTGATTTTTGATTCATTATATAAACCGGTGCGGGGCTGTGTACCCCTGATCAATCTATTGTCTTCGTAAGATATACTGTATTCAGCCGGAAGATTTTGACCGAATGTAAACGCGGTGAGTAGAATTAATACTCCTGCATTAATTGTTTTTAACATGTGACTTTATTAATAAGTTAGCAATTCGTTAATCATTTTCATTTTCTGGTCTGGACCACATTCGTATATGTACCGATTCATGTAGGCTTTTAAGTTGGGCAATCAGGGCATACGTATTTACAGTATCAGGCAGTTCGTAAGTATATTCTTGTATATTGATTTTGGCATCATCTGTGTATTCAGCTCTTTCGAGTTTACAACTGATTTTATTTTTATCAAAGATGGCCTCCAGATCAGCTTGTTTGACAGATGAATTTAATGGCATACTGATTCGAATCCTTTTTTTGGTTAAGGGTAGTCCATTTAACGGAGTCAATCTGAATAATAATGCCAATGTGCATAATAATACGGTTCCGATTACCGCGATATTAAAGCCATACATACCACAAGCCATACCAATACCCAATGAACAAAACACAAAAACGATGTCCCTTTGTTGGCGCAGGGTAGTTCTAAACCGAATGATGGCCAATGCACCTAAAATACCCAAACCTCTTCCTACACTATCACCTATAGCCAAGACGATGATGGAAGCACCGATAGATCCCAGTATCAGAGTCTGGATAAACTGACCATTTGTGGATTTTTTGGCAGAAGTAATATGGTATACCATGGCAATGCATGAAGCGAGGCCAAATGCCATGAGTAAAGCATAGGCGATGGACCATACTGAGGGTTGTTCAGCGTTGCTATTCTGCAAAGTGAAATCTAACGTATTCAATATCTAAAAATTCAGTTTGATAAAGAAGCCAAAATAACGAAAATAAATTCAGGAATTTTAGTATCTGATCTATGGTGATCCGATAGATAACAGGTTGCATGAGAAATGGAAAAAAAACCTGAAGAGAAATTACCTTGCGAGGAATGAAAAATAAATAAAGTACGCCTCGTTTGGGATTTTGGAAAGGGCTTGTCCTTTTGGCTAATCTCTTGTAGGTAATCCGTGCCATTTTACTATTAAAAAATAAGAATTTATAACGTACATCTCTATGGGCCGTCTCTATAAACGTTTCTTAATGAATGAAATGAAAATTATTTTTTCACTCCAAAAAGAGTAAAATAAATTATTATAAACATGCAACTTCTGATCTTATATAACACCTTATTCACAATATTAAAATTTGAATATTTGGTTAAAATGCGCAGCCCATTACTCTCCTTGCTTTTCTTTTTTATTTCAGTATCAGCCTTTGGACAATCGGATCATCTCAAGCCGAAGCCGGTGACTGCTTATTTTAATTTTAAGACTTTGGATCAGGTTTTTGATACCTTGATTAAAAAATTTGATTTCAGGATTGCCTATGACCCTGCCGAAGTTAATAAAACGAGATTTACCTACTCATTTAACAATACCTTACCGGACAATGTGATTAAAATTTGTTTGAGAGAAACTGCATTGAAGTTTATTGTAGAATCCGATGGCAATTATAAAATATACAATCCGCTAAGGGAAAAAATGGATCAGACTGTCATGAAACCTGCCATGTCATCCAAAAAGAAAAATATAAACATAAAGGGTATAGTGAAGGATTCAAAATCAGGCGAAACGTTACCCTACGTAAACATTTTTGTGCCCAGTACACAAAAAGGAACTTCCACCAATGTAGATGGATACTTTACCTTATTTGATATCCCATCCGATACTACTGGATTAGAGCTTTCCTATATCGGATACCAAACAAGACTTTTTTACCTCAATCCTGATATGGATATTGAAAACATAAATATTGCACTGGAGGCGCAATCCGAATTACTCACCTTAGTCGAAATCACAGCTGCTCGTGAAGAATTGTTGCGTGCCAATGAAAAGATTTCTACCCTTAAATTATCTCCGGCAAAACTTATTTCATTGCCAGCCGTGGGTGAACGCGATGTTATGAGATCTTTTCAATTGATGCCTGGTGTTTCAGCAGCCAATGAAAACTCGTCGGGGCTTTATGTGAGAGGAGGTACACCGGATCAAACCTTAGTGACCTTTGATGGATTTAGTGTATATCATGTAGATCATTTATTTGGGTTTTTCTCGGCTTTTAATCCCAATGCAATAAAAGATGTACAATTATTTAAAGGAGGATTTGAGTCTAAATTTGGTGGTCGATTATCATCCGTAGCAGAGATTACCGGAAAAGAAGGAAGTTCTATTAAACCCAATATCAGTTTAAATGCAGGCTTTTTGGCATCCAATGCAGCCTTGGAGTTCCCGATAGGAGATAAAATAACCACGCTGTTTGCCTATAGACGATCCTATCAATCGGGGCTGTACAATAAAATATTCAACAAGTTTAATAATGGCACGAATAGTCAAAATCCGAATCAGTTACAACGAGGATTTGGAGGCGGAAGATTCAATTTCAATACCACTACTCCAAAATCATTTTTTTATGATCTAAATGGTCGGGTCACTTTCAAACCTACCCAAAAAGATATTTTCTCATTGTCTGTTTATAACGGTACCGATGATATGGACAATAGCCGTGAAAATACGGTACCAAACTTTGGAGGCCAGCAACGAAGAAATTTTAATTTTAATGTAACGGATGTCACGAATTGGGGCAATACCGGTGGTTCGTTAAAGTGGTCACACCGTTTTTCTAATAAACTATATGCTAATGCACTTATTTCCTATTCCCATTATTTTTCGATCCGGGACAGAACCAATAAAAATACTTTTACGGATTCATCCGGAGTGGCCAGAAACAACAATACCGGTTCTTATGAAAACAACGATTTAAAAGATTATTCGGCAAAAGTGGATGTAGAATACAGATTGAATAATTCCAATACCATAGAAGCGGGGATAGCTACTACAGATAATCGAATTAAATATAATTATTTTCAAAACGATACGATTAAAGTAATCGACAGAGATGATAAGGGCATTACATCTACATTTTATTTGCAGGATCATATCAGAGTAAATAAACTGTCCATAGTACCCGGTATACGAATAGATCGGTATAGTCCACTTTCGAAATTATATTTTCAACAGCGACTTTCAGCCACCTATGATGTAAATTCGAATCTGAAGCTGAAGATGGCTTATGGAAAATATTATCAATTTGTAAAAAGAGTAATTCGGGAAGATATTTTTCAGGGAAGTCGTGATTTTTGGGTGTTATCAGACCAAGATAAATTACCAGTGGCATCATCCACGCACTATATTCTGGGAATTTCATGGGAAAATAAAAATTGGCTTTTTGATGCAGAGACTTACTACAAACCGATGAATGGTTTGAGTGAATATTCGGTACGCATCAGACCCTCACCCAGAGCAATCACTCTCGATGAAAAATTTGCTTCCGGTAGTGGTAAAGCAAAAGGCATCGACTTCTTATTGCAGAAAAAATATGGCAACCTGAATGGATGGATATCGTATTCTTTAGCTGAAGTTAAATATGATTTTGCAGATTTCGGAAAACCATTTTATGCTAACCAGGATGTGAGGCATGAATTTAAAATGGTAAGTATATATAATTTTGCCCGTAACTGGGATTTTTCCACTACCTGGATTTTTGCGAGTGGAAGACCCTATACCGCTCCTACTGGTGGTTATCAATTGACTTTATTAGACAATACGACCAGGGACTTTAATACGGTAACGGATAAAAATGGAGTGCGATTACCCGCCTATCACAGGCTGGATCTTGCTTTGACTTATAAATGGAAAGGGAAATCGGGGGCACCCAGAAATATTTCGTGCTCTATTTTTAATTTTTACAACCGCACTAATGTGTGGTATAAAGAGTTCCAGATAGAGTCTGGGCAGGTAATAGAGACAAACGTAAATTATCTTGGCTTTACGCCTAATATTTCTGCATCATGGAGTCTTCGTTAATTAACATTTATCTAAAAATAAATATGAAAAATTATTTATACCTCATTGTTATTGTCTTTCTATTCCATTCATGTACCAAAGTCAATACGCTGGATGATATTCCGGCAAGAGCTGTAGTAGAAGGATATCTTTCGGATGGTCAGCCTATAAGTATCAAAATATCCAAAGAAATAAAATTTGAAAGTAATGATACTATTGCAGCACCCATAAATGGTCTGAATCTTACTATTTTTGATAACACTGCTAGCAATAAAATTTTCCTGGCCGGTAGCGATAGTGGAATTTATTATTCGCCAGAAAAAATAATTTCCGGTCACAGTTATACTTTGAGTTTCGATTACCAAAGCCAGAAAATAACGGCAACTACTTCTATTCCTTCCAAACCAACGGGATTTGCCATTAGTACCTCTCAAGTAACCGTTACACAAATCAATATTGGAGGTGGATTTCCGGGGGGAGGAGGGGCCAGGCCCAATTTTGGAGATGCCATTGCCTTATCATGGACAAACGATGATCAATCTTTTTACCTGACTGCGTATAAAAACCTGGAGACTAATCCGGAAAGTATAATTACAGGAGCGATAAATTTTGGATTTGCCAGAAGGCCCACTTTTAATCAACCGACACAAGGATCTACCGCCCAGATTAATCCGATACAACTTGAATATTTTGGGAGCTTTGATGTCTATTGCATGCATGTGCAACCCGAATACGCTGCATTGTATCAACAAACTAATAATACTTCTATCAATTTAGCCCCTCCACCAACGAATATAGAGAATGGACTTGGAATATTTACGGGTTATTCAGTGGATACATTGAGATTAGTGGTCAAAAAGGGATAGAAATCAGACTTCATGTTTATTAGGTGTAAATCTGAAACATAGTTAATTCGTATCAAATAAATTATATGTACACCTGACCTTTTTATACAAGGTTTAAAATTTCATTACTGCCGCTACACTCTCTATCGCTTCCCATAAAAATCTTAAATGCAGGTTTTCATTCTCCGCATGTTGATTATTATCGTAGTTGACCATAGTGAGGGTGATGGGTTGTGCATTTAATATCGTTTCGAACATATATAAGGGCAGGCTGCCTCCCAACGATGGTAATAAAACCATTTTATCCGAACTGGTTTTTTGAATGGCTTTAATTACCTCCTGGGCGATCGGTAGATTCATCGGTGTACGTTGTGCATTGTATCCATTTCCTATTTTACGTACCTGTGCAATAAATGGATATTTAGCTCTTTCTTCGTCGGTGGGTTCTTTTTCTGTGACATAGTATCCCTGCGTTTTTATATGATTCACTACTTTTTTTATTTGCCTGTCCACATCATTACCCTTTACTAACCTGAGGTCTATCACAGCTGAGGCTACTGTAGGAATTATATTGGCCGCTTGTGCACCCACATTGGCAGATTGTATTCCATTTATATTTAATGTAGGAAGACTTAATAATTGCAGGTATTTTTTTCCACCTCCATCGGGTTTTTTGATACCGAGTTCTTTTTTGAGTAATTCTTCGACATCGGGCACATCATTCAATGCTTTTAATTCTGCTGCAGTGAGAGGGACCACATCGTTATAAAAATCCTTTATGGTGACATTTCCATTTTTATCTTTCATGCTGGCCAGTAATTGTGCCAGTCTCATTGCGGGATTGGGAGCCCAGTTTCCATAATTGCCGCTATGTAAGGGTCGCTTCGCTCCAAATACATTTATGCCCAGATTGACATCACCTCTTACACCAAATACCAATTGTTTTCTACCCGATTGATGCCGGGGACCATCGGCAATGAGCCAAAGGTCAGCATCCAGCTTTTCTTTATACTTGATCATGATATCAGGCAAGTTGGTAGATCCTATTTCTTCTTGTCCTTCGAAAAAGAATTTAATATTGATGCCTGCTGAAAACCCCGACTGCCTTAGTGCTTCGTATCCTGCAATGATAGCATATACCCCCGCTTTGTCATCAGCGCTTGATCTTGCATAAAGCCTCCAGTCATCGTTTAAATCCTGTCTGTTTTCCGGCATAGCAATAAATTTGCCCCCCCGGTCAATCCTGTCTGTGGCCAATTGTGGTTTGAATGGAGACAAGCCCGGAGTCCATTGAGCAGGGTTTACCGGTTGCCCATCGTAGTGCGCATAAAAAGCAATTGTCCTGGTAGCTCCGGGTGTGATTACTTCACCATACACTACCGGAGCTACTCCTTTCATATCCGGCTTCAATAATTCTGTACTGACGCCCCTGGCTTTTAATAAGTTTTGAATAAAATAAGCATTCTGATGAAGGCCTATCGAATCCGGATTGATATTGGGTATGGCTAAGAATTGTATGTATTCTTGTAGCCAATCGTATTTTTTATTGGCTATATAGGATTTTATTTTTTCTATATCGGACTGGGCTGACAATGAGGAGGCAAGCAGAAATAATATGGGAATTAATCTATTCATTTTTAATATAGTTTCGCAACAAAACTAACGATCTCGAGGCTAAAGTACATTTTAAATGGCCAGGAATATAGTTCAGTATATAAATTGAATTTATCTTTTGCCTTAAGTATCGATTCACTCTTTTAATAAAACCTAAGCTCTACAGGTATACCCTGATCCTTGGAAAACCCAGCACAGCAAAAAGAGAATTACGCTATCTCATCTTGATCAGTTGATCAAATTTTAATACTGGTAATATTTCTATTTTTGCATTTTTTACAGGTCATACCATATGTCGAGAAAAAGTAAGCTGCTTAGATTTGCTGAGTTGGATAGTTTTGCAAATGCCTATCAATGCACGGATCCGGAGTCAGAAAAAGTGCGCAGATTTGATAATACAGAATTGGAAGCAAAAGGCAATTGGAATAAAGAAGTATTCCATAATTCAAATCCTCTTATCACCGAACTGGCCTGTGGAAAAGGCGAGTATACCGTGTCTCTGGCCCAGGCACATCCCGATGTAAATTATATTGGTATCGATATTAAGGGAAACCGAATGCACCGGGGAGCCAAAAAAGCATTAGCATTAGGACTGAAAAATGCCGCTTTTCTGCGCATGCGCATTGAATGGATTATGAATCATTTTGGTCCCGGCGAACTATCTGAAATCTGGATTACTTTTCCTGATCCGTTTTTAAAAAACAGTAAAGCCAACAGGAGACTTACCAGTCCCCTGTTTTTAGATAGATACAAGGTATTATTAAAAATAAATGGCATCGCGCATCTAAAGACAGATAGCCCCGAATTATATGCCTATACCCTGGATACATTAAAATCCTACCCTGGTTTACAAATCATCACTCAATCAGAAAATATTGATAAGGATGGTCTCACCAAAAATGACTTAGCTATACAAACCTATTATGAAGGGATGCATCGGGCTGAAGGGAAAAGTATAAAATATGTGAGCTGGAAATATAGTTAATGTACAATGTACAATGTACAATGTACAATGGACAATGGACGATGTACGATATACGATGTACGATATACGATGTACAATGGACAATGGACAATGGACAATGTACGAAATACAATGTGGATGTACGATGTGGCTGACGCGGGAGCAGGCCAATGCGGAAGTCAAATTTAAGGACTAGCTATGTGAGTCGCTTTTGACATCCATGTGTGGTAGCACACCACCGCTAGTTTAATTTTAGCCTCTTAGGATTCTCGCGATTTTAAGATTAACAAAAGCAAAAGCTGCAATCACTGCCATAAGTAGTAATGAAAGCAGGGTTTTGTTTTCCACTAAGGGTATCAAAATCGGTTGTACAATATAGCCAAGAATCGACATAGGGGCGATAATAAATGCATTCAAGGCATTTGTCATTTTTTTGTCGGAGGCTGCGCGTGACCCCATCAACCTGTTTAACACCAAAAACAACAGCCAAAGGACTATGAATAATATAAGCATGGAGGTTTTCACCGGGATAAATGTAGGGAAAGATTATGTGCGGGAAACATAATGTTTGACAAACAGGATTATTTTGCAGGTTTGCCTATACTGTTGATTTTCCGGGTAATAAGTAAATTAGAAGCTAACTTTGCCATCAAACATGGAGTCAAGTACAGCTGCCAAAACAGATTTGAGATCGATGAATCTACCCCAACTCGAGGAATGGATCCTATCTATTGGCGAGCCTAAATACAGGGCCAAACAGGTATTTCAGTGGCTTTGGAAAAAAAATGTGACAGAAATTGCACAAATGAGTGACCTATCCAAGGGGTTAAGAGAAAAATTAATGGATTTATCTGAATCAAGACCTTTGACACTGGATAAATCACAAAAAAGTGCTGATGGTACTATAAAATCCCGTTTTGCTTTGTATGACGGACACAAGATTGAATCCGTGCTGATACCGGTAGATCGCGAAAAAAGATATACCGTATGTGTGTCTACCCAGGTGGGTTGCAGTCTTACCTGTAGTTTTTGTGCTACCGGTAAAATGAAACGCATACGCAATCTCGATGCAGCCGAAATAGTGGATCAATACTATAAAGTAAATGAACAATGTCTCGAAAATTTTAATGCTCCTCTGTCAAACATTGTATACATGGGTATGGGCGAACCCCTGCTCAATTATCGGGAGGTAATGCGCAGTGTGCATCTGCTCACACACGAATCAGCTATAGGTATGAGCCCCCGAAGAATCACCGTGAGTACAGCCGGTATAGCCAAAATGATAAAACAGTTGGGTGATGACCAGGTACGATTTAATCTGGCCTTATCTCTGCATGCTGCCGATGATAAAAAACGAAATGAAATCATGCCCATCAATGAACAAAACAACCTGGAGATCCTGATGGAATCACTGGAATATTTCTATCACAAAACTCAGAATGAAATCACTTACGAATACATTGCTTTTAATCAATTCAACGATAGTATAGCTGATGCACAGCATCTTACCACCCTGTGTAAACGCAACTTTCCGGTAAAAGTAAATATCATAGAATACAATCCCATAGCAGGAGTAGAAATGGTAAAATCAGGCAAAGACAGACTGGAGCCTTTTACTAAATACTTGTATAATCATGGGGTGCAGGTCACGGTACGACGCAGCCGGGGCAAAGATATAGATGCGGCTTGTGGACAATTGGCCAATAAGGATTAGGTATGGGATTTCCAAAGTTAATTATCCAATGAATAGCAATAAAAAATGTTATCATTTGGTTGAAATAGAACTCGCTTATCTTTATTTTTCCATGAAAAAAACTATCCTGCTATTTTTGATTACTGTCATTCTGCCTTTTCACAGCTGGAGCCAGATTACGTATACTCAAAAAAAATCGGGATTGGGTACGATTACAGACATTACCCATGCCGGAGATGGAAGTCAGCGCATATTTGTGGCGAATAAAAGTGGAACCATCACCATTTTAGATAATAATTACAATACTCTGGGTACTTTACTCAACCTGACCGGACTGCTCAACCTGACTAGTGAAATGGGATTGCTGGGTTTGGCTTTCCATCCTAATTTCAGCACCAATGGATATTTTTTTGTAAACTATAATCCTTCCGGTACCCGTCACACCAGAATATCCAGATTTACTGCCGCCACGCCTTCATCCAATGTAACTGTATCCCTGGCAACGGAAAAAATTATACTCTCCATTACCGACGCTGCAAATAATAATCATAAAGGTGGAGATCTTGCATTTGGACCTGATGGTTATCTATACATTGCTACGGGGGACGGAGGTGGAGGTGGTGATCCCCAGGGGTCCGGTCAAAATGGGAATACACTGCTGGGAAAAATACTGCGATTAAATATTAATACTACAGCTCCTTATTCTATACCCCCGAACAATCCATTCATCTCCAACCCATCTATATTGGACGAAATATGGGATTATGGATTGCGTAATCCATGGCGCATCAGTTTTGACCGATCCACGAATGATCTATGGATAGCGGATGTGGGGCAAAATGCAAGAGAAGAAGTAAATTTTGAATCAGCAGGTGCAGGAGGTAATAATTATGGTTGGAATTGTCGGGAAGGATTTAATGGGTATTCAAGTGCCTGTCAAAATAATCCGGGATTTAAAGATCCTATATTTGATTACAGAAGGTGTTCCAGTCCTTGTACCACACCGGGTTTTGGAAATTCAATTACCGGTGGTTTTGTGTACAGAGGCACTACGGTACCTGCTAATGCCTCGTTGAGAGGATATTATATTTTTTCAGATTATGTTTCCAAACATGCATGGATAATAAAAAACACCTCGGGCAGTGGCTTGCGTAGTGCACTGGATGTAAAGACGATTGCCAACCTGACTCCCAGCGGCATTACTTCATTTGGTGAAATCGAAAACGGGGAGATATTAGCTGGTCAGGACAATGGTAACCTGGGTGCCATATCCGCTACCCGGGCGTTACCGGTGAGACTTATGAGTTTTACAGGGAATAGAATTTCAAATGGTAGTATAAAACTGAATTGGAATTCAGCAAGTGAATACAATACGCAATCTTATGAAATTGAAAAAAGCAAAAACGGTAAGGACTTTACAAAGTTGGTATCTGTAAAGGCAGAAAATTCAAGTGCAGGGCATAATTATACCTTTCTGGATAACAAACCTTTTATACATGAAAATTATTATAGATTAAAAATAATAGATCGGGATCAATCTTTTGAATACTCAGATTGGGTAAAAATCTCGAATGTAAACACCGAGATTTACTACGACCAGATCAATAAAAATATTCATTTCAATGGGGATATAACCGATCCGACAAACGAAATAAGACTCCTATCCATGGATGGCAAAATAATGAAAAGACTAAAGCTAAATGCCAATATAATACCGGTCACCGATCTATCATCCGGGGTCTATATCATGCAGCTGATCATCTCCAATGAAAATAGGGTAAAAAAGATCTCGGTGATATAGGTTGAATGTTATCAGATTAAATAGGCAACCCCTAATTTGTTTTTTTTCAAAAATCAATCTATCCGTTTCATTTCCCCTTTTTGCCCCATATTGATAAACCAACCCCTTTTTACCTTGCCATCAGCATCCCGCACAAATTCTATTTGCCGGTCGGTACCATCCGAATAAAAAAACTTAGTTGGCGATTCGGGTTTGAGCTCGATATCTGCTGTGGCTTGGCGCCGGCGATATAGCTTGTTGTCTTTTTTTACAAATTCCATCGTAAGTGCGGCAAAATATTTTCCTACATAATCGTCAATCAATTTAGGGTCAATATTCACTTCTTTATGCTCATAGGGCATTTCCAGTTTTTCATTATTCAGTATGGATTCTATTGCTGCTCTGAAAAAAGGAAGATTGGATTCATTATTGGATAATAAGATGATGGTTTCGCCGGCTTCCGGTTTGCGAATAAGTAAGGTGTGGTAGCCCGGCCAGCCGCCACTGTGAGAGATTACTTTTCCTTTGTCTGACTTTTTCTGAATACCCAGTCCATAACCGTAATACGTATTGGAATCTTTAGGATTGGTTTGAGCTATGGGTGATTGCATTTCCATAAATCCAGAATTACTAAGCAGGTTAGTGGTAGTAAAAGCCTGGGCCCATTTGTACAAATCTCCGGTAGTAGAGTTTACACATCCATCACCAACTATTCCATCCAGGTAATATACCATATCATACTCTTGGAGATCATCGGGCAATACATAGGATTTAAGACTATCGCTGTATACATGCCCCAGTGCATAGTTTTCAGGTATTTTTTTAAGTGATCGGCGGGTATTGTAAACAAATGTATTTTTCATACCCAATGGTTTAAAAATGTTTGCATCGAGGTAATCTCCGTACTTCATCTCCGATACTTTTTCTATGATGGAAGCTAACACTGCGTAGCCTGTGTTACTGTACATCCATTTGCTTCCATGTGGAAATAATAAGGTGTCTTTTCTACTGACTAACATATCCAGGATGTCCTGGTTGTGGGCTATTTTGGTTTTATCCCAATGCTTTTCAAATTGCCCTTCGTACTCCGGTAAGCCCGAGGTATGGGTTAACAGTTCTTTGATGGTGATGCCTTCATATGGAAGTAATGGAAAATATTTTCGTATATCATCGTGGAGGCTAAGGAGGTTTTTTTCTTTGAGCATCATGATAGCCATGGCTGTAAATTGTTTTGACACTGAGGCCAACTCAAATACTGAATTTTCATTGAGCTTGATTTTATTTTTATAGTCCGTCAAGCCGTGTGCACCGGAGTAAATAATCTTGCCATTTGCGGCAACCAATACATTGCCATTAAACTTAAAGTACTTGCATTGACCTTCAAAATATTGCTTTAATACGGTTGATTGATCGGGGGGTTGGGCCTGGCCCCCATTTCTGAATAAAAGGATTACAGCCAGAAGAATAAATTTTATTTTCATGTACGTAGGTTAATATTTGATGAAAGATATCATTTATCCTTGATTTTTTTCTTTACATTCATTCGCAAATAATCCGGAAAATGAAAAGAAGAAAATTTATTTACCATTCGGGTCTTGCTTTTTTAGGATCCGGTATTGTAGTCCATTGCAAATCGGATTCATCTCCTGCGGAAAGTCCCTCGCTTATACCACCATTAGACCTCAACGAAATCACTATTGATGCATTACAGGAGGGATATAAATCCGGCACATGGACTATAGAAAAGGTTACCCAATGGTATCTGGCCAGAATAAAGGCTATAGACCAAAGCGGACCTAAATTAAATTCAGTGATCGAAATTAATCCTGATGCGGTTGTCATAGCAAAACAGCTGGATGCTGAATATAAAGCAGGCCAAATAAGAGGTCCTTTGCACGGAATTCCGGTATTGATCAAAGACAATATAGACACAGCAGACCAGATGATGACTACTGCAGGGTCACTTGCTCTCTTGGGAAATAAAGCCTCGCGGGATGCTTATATTGTAAAGAAACTCAGGGAGGCCGGTGCTGTATTATTAGGCAAAACCAATCTGAGTGAATGGGCTAATTTTAGAAGTAATCGCAGCAGTAGTGGATGGAGCAGCCGGGGAGGGCAGACTTTAAATCCTTATGTATTGGATCGTAGTCCTTGTGGATCGAGTGCGGGATCGGGAGCTGCTGCAGCCGCCAATCTATGTGCAATAGCCATTGGAACTGAAACAGATGGCAGTATAGCTTGCCCTTCAAGTATGAATGCCCTGGTCGGGATCAAACCCACAGTCGGTCTTTGGAGCAGATCGGGTATCATACCCATATCCTCTACTCAGGATACGGCCGGTCCAATGAGCAGAACAGTAAAAGATGCTGCCATACTACTCGGAGCTTTGACTGGTATAGATGAGCGGGATCCAATAACAGGTAAAAGTGAAGGGATGGCAAAAAAAGACTATTCCGGATCATTGGCGCAATCAACATTAAAGGGAAAACGCTTTGGAATAGATGCCACTTTTCTCAAAGGCCATGAAGAAATGGATCGATTGATAAAAAACACCCTGGATCAAATCAAATCAGCAGGAGCTGAAATAATAGAAATAGACTTTGTAAAACCCAATCGTGATCTGGGTGGTGATGAATTTACTGTACTTAAATATGAATTCAAAGACGGATTAAATAAATACCTCGCAAGTGCCGGCCTCGATAAGATTAAGACACTGGACGATATCATCAAATACAATGATATGAACGACAGTACAGCCATGCCCTATTTTGACCAGGAAACATTATTGGAATGCAAAGACCTGGGAGATTTAAATAGCCCTGCATATAAAAAAGCACTGGCAGGATCCTATGATAAAGCGAAAAAAACGATCGATACCTTATTGCAAAAAAATAAACTGGATGCATTGATGGGTCCGGCTACCGGCCCGAGCTGGTGTATAGACCTGGTAAATGGTGACCGCTGGACAGGGTATGGTGCATATGGTATTGCGGCTGCGGCAGGCTATCCAAGCATTACGGTGCCTATGGGATATATACATCACTTACCGATAGGCATGAGTTTCATGAGTACAGCCTGGGATGAAGATCGTTTGATACAAATAGGTTATGCCTTTGAACAATTGATCAAAGCACGCAAAGAACCCCGGTATATCAATACTATTGGATTGAGGTAGGATTTTATTTTCAATTAATTTAGTTAATTTCATTCTCATGAAAAAATATTTTTCCCTTTTGATCGCAGTGGTATTATTATGTACCTTTTGTAAGCAATCAATAGCCCCCACATCCGATGTGATATCTGTAGCTGAATATTTTAATTATGGTGATACCGGTGTGAGATCAGCTGGAATAAAAATGATACCCATTGAAACTCCCGTAGGCACTTTTAAAGTTTGGACCAAAAGATTTGGCAATAACCCACGTATAAAAGTATTGTTATTACATGGTGGCCCGGCAGCTTCAAGTGAATATATGGAGTGCTTTGAAAGTTTTTTTCCACAAGAAGGCTTTGAATTTTATGAATACGATCAGTTGGGATCATACCGTTCCGACCAACCTACCGATAGCCTGAGTTTATGGACTGTAGATCGGTTCGTGGAAGAAGTAGATCAAGTGAGAAAAGCCATCGGTGCCGATGAATCTAATTTTTATTTATTGGGCAATTCATGGGGCGGCATATTATCAATGCAATACGCTTTAAAATATCAGTCCAATATGAAAGGGTTGATCATAGCCAATATGATGGCCAGCTGCCCTGAATATGGGAAATATGCTGATGAAGTACTGGCAAAACAAATGGAACCGGCTGTGCTAGCCGAAGTAAGAGCATTGGAGGCTAAAAAAGATTTTAGCAATCCGAGGTATATGGAATTATTGCTTCCTCATTTTTACAATCAGCATTTGTGCCGGTTGGCAGAGTGGCCAGAACCGGTAAACAGATCTTTTTCCCATACCAATAATGTAATCTACACCCTGATGCAGGGGCCTTCTGAATTTGGAATTGCAGGCCGATTGGCAAATTGGGATGTAAAAGAGAGACTAAAGGAAATCAAAATACCGACACTTACAGTCGGAGCAAAACACGATACTATGGATCCTGAACACATGAAATGGATGTCAACTCAATTTACTAAAGGAAGATATCTTTATTGTCCCAATGGAAGCCACCTGGCTATGTGGGATGATCAAAAAACGTTTATGGACGGGGTAATCCAGTTTATAAAAGAGGTAGATAAAGGTAAAATCTAAACATTACACAACCTGGAATTTTTTGTCAAATAAAAGATATATAGATCTGAGCCATACTGTTGAGCATGGTATGATTACCTATAAAGGATTACCTGCTCCCATCATTTGTGATTACCTGAGCAGGGAAGATTCAAAAAATAGGTATGAAGGCGGTGCCGAATTCCAGATAGGTAAAATCGAAATGGTAGCCAATACCGGTACCTACCTGGATAGCCCTTTTCACCGATACGCTGATGGTATGGACCTGGCAGATCTGAGTATTGAAAACCTGGCTGACTTGCGAGCGGTTTTAATCCGTATTGCATATTCTACCTCTTTGGAGATAAATAAGTCTCATTTAGTACATCATAAAATAGAGCCAGATGATGCTGTATTATTTCATACGGGATGGGACATACATTGGCGCACTGATGCCTATTTTGAAAATCATCCTTTTCTTACCCCCGATGCCGCCGAATATCTCAAAGAAAAAGGGGTAAAATTAGTGGGCATAGATTCACATAATATTGATGATACCCGGTTTAAAAGCAGACCAGTGCATACTATCTTATTGGGTGCAAACATTCTGATAGTGGAACATCTTTGCAATATGCAATCATTGCCGGATACGAATTTTACCTTCTCAGCTATTCCGCCCAAAATAAAAGGGGTAGGTACTTTCCCAATACGGGCATTTGGATCGATTACCAACAGCCATCCAGGCTGAAATTATTAATTGTATATATGCCACAAGCAAAACGACTCTCGCAGGACTTTTTCTTACCTACTGATGTGGTACAGATATGTAAATCACTTATCGGTAAAGTATTGGTCTCTACCATTGATGATTTGTATACGAGTGGTATTATAGTCGAAGCTGAAGCCTATCGCGGCCCGGACGACCAGGCATGCCATGCTTTTAATAATCGCCGTACCAATCGTACCGAAGTGATGTACGGGGAAGGTGGCCATGCTTATATCTATATATGTTATGGTATCCATCATTTATTTAATATTGTCACGGCACCCAGGGAGATGGCACATGCAGTATTGATACGAGCATTGGAACCACTGGACGGTAAAGACATTATGATGAAAAGGCGGAACATGATTACTGTGGAACCCAAAATTACCCGGGGCCCCGGCGCTTTATCCGTAGCGATGGGATTTAATGCCAATCTGTCCGGAATGAATATGAATAGCAAAGCTTCGAAAATTTATATAGAAGACCGTGGTATTAAATATACCGATGAGCAAGTGAAAGCAGGCACTCGCATAGGGGTAGAAAGTGCAGGCGAGTCTGCTTTATTGCCCTGGCGTTTTTGGGTAAAGGGAAATAAATACGTGAGTGCAAACAGATCCTAAAGAAAACCCGAATGGATAATAATATTAAACGTATTTATTTCTTCTATTTTCTTTTTTCGGCAGGCATTATTACTTACGGTTTTATTCTATTTGGTAAAACGATTAACCCTCCCGGGCATGCCTGTATGTTTCGATCTCTATTTCACATTCCCTGTGCAGGCTGTGGAGGATCTCATGCGATCCATTCCTTGTTGAAGGGAAATATACCGGATGCCTTTCGCTATAATGCTTTGATAAGTATTGTATTTATTTCAGCCCTAGTAATGGTTGTTTTTTTAGTTGTAGACCTGCTTTTTCACAAAACCTATTTACTCATGATTCATAAGGAGCTGAAGGCCATAGTAAGAAATAAGAAAAAGGCCTATTTACTGGCTGGGGGATTGATTTTGTTTTGGCTGTATCATATTTTGTTCTTCAATTAGAACCTTTGCTTTTTATAATTTTTACATCAAATAGTACTTGTTTAGTATGTTATCCAGACTGTGAATTCCACCAAGTATTCACTCATATCCCCCAACTACAAGTTTGTTTGAAAAAAATGAATATTGGTTAATAAGTTTGAATACTTAATAACCCTGAGTAAGTATGGAAATATTAAAATATTTGATACTAATATCATTAATTATTTTGATACCAACTTCCTGTAATAGAGAAAATTCACCCATTTTATATAATGAAATGGATGAAATTAACAGTGCACCGAAGTTAAAACTAGTTTATCCTGAAGCGGCAAAACCAGGAAGTCAATTTAGTCTATCATTAGGAATAAACCAACCCGACCCCATGTACTGCATGTCTGCAGCCTGCATAGCTGAATGGATAGACTGTAAAGATATAATTTTAAGCTCTAGTCTCACTTATAAAATATTGGGCGGACCTCAGCCTGAAAAACACCAGGAGATTTCTTCAGGAACTATAGCCTTGAATTCATCACAACTGATGATCAATATTAAAGTACCGCTATTTTCACCAAGCCAAATACAGAACACTTTCTACTATTACAAAATTTGGCTAATTTCCGAGGAAGGTCATCTAAAAATACACGATTTCAAAGTAAAAGTTAAATATAAGAACTAAAGTATTCAATAAATTTCAAAGAATATTTTATTAACGGTCGGGGCCACTTAAAGAAGTGGCTCTTTTATTTTTTCAAATGAAGTTTATCCCATATATTTAATGGTTAAAGAATACTATCAATTTATTTTAAAGGATACTTATTGGGGTTTGAAGCCTGAAATAATACATTTTAAATTGAATAAAGAATTATTCAATTTTGGTATTGTGATTTTAATTATTACAATATCAAATCATTATATTATTTCACAAAATTTAAATACTTGTCCTAATAATGACTTTAGAATTACTCAATGGTCCGAAAAAGAAGGGTTACTAAATGAGGGTGTACGGACAATGATACAAGATACTTTAGGGTTTCTGTGGTTAGGTACTAAGATGGGAATAAGTAAATTTGACGGAAGTACTTTTAAGAATTATTCCAAAATTAGATCCGGTCAAAGTAAAGGATTTAATGCTATTGATGCATCCTTTGGAATGATTGAAGATAGTCTACACAATTTATGGGTTTCGGGTGATGATAATCTCTATCGCTATAATTTGAGCTTAGATAGTTTTCAAATTGTCCCACCTGATACAATTGTAAATAAAAGTATTTATATCATTCCATTTTGGGCAACTAAAAATGAAATATTATGTCAAGAATGGTCAAAAGACAATTCAGTAAGTATATCTAAAATAGTTAGCTATAATGTCAAATCTCTGATTAGAAAAGAAATAATAAGCATATTTGATAGTGACTCTATAATGCCTCTCTTTAACATGATTCGAAGTGCTTACTTTGATGAAAAACTAAACCAGCTATGGCTAATTAGAGGAACTAAAGATGTTGACAACTATAAAGGGAGTGGATTGGTGAGCATAAATTTAAAAACAAAAGAAAGAATAATATATAATTTGAACAAAAATGAAACATTCTTCAATAGCAATTTATTTACAGCTTCAATGATATTTGATTTTAAACGAAAATGTTTTTGGATAAATTCTGATCAAGGACTTATAAAATTTGATCAACTTTCAAAAAAGTTTTCTCACGTAAAAACAATTCCATTGCAAGCAATAAACAAGGAAGATCTCAGATTAAGTTCGGGTATTGTAATGGACAAAAACAATCGAATCTGGTTTTCGACCTTTTATAATGGAATTGTCGTTTACGACCCTGATTTATTATGTTCCATAAGTCTAAAGCAAAATAATTCAAAATTACAAAACGAACTAGGAGATAGGTGTGTAGTACTTTTTTGTTCCAGAGAAAATATAATTTATTCAGGTTATACCGTGGCAAAAGGAATATATCAAATACTACCGAATTCGAATTGTGTAACCTATATAGAATATAGTAAATACAAATTTTCAAAGGCAAATGTTGCTACTATCAATTTTAAGGCAGGTAATAATGGTATAATGTGGTTTGGAAGCTCTATCGGTTTTGGAAAAATTAATCTTTCCCAGGATAAAATAAACCATTATAAATATAATGATTTAGCAATTAATACGAATGAAAGGATAAAGCCATGGTTTTCTTTAACTTTCGTAGACTATGTAGATAAAACAAATAATAATATTATTTTTCATATTCAACCCAATGGTCTATACTTATTTGACGAATCCACAGGACAGTGTAATCTATTGAAAATATCGGATCGTTTCGGAAAATTAGTGGGCAACTCTAGATTTGATAAGACATCGTATAGAGACAAAATACTATATTTATTATATAATACCGACAGATATTTTGTTGCCCAAATTGATCCGAAAAACGGAAAAGGGGAAGAAATATTTTCAGTTAACCCTATAACTTTCGTCCGGAATAAATATTTATTTTGTTTTAATGAAGGTATTTGCTTTATTGGAGGAGACGGAAAAGAAAAGAACCAAACATTTAAATTTAAGGACAACATTTGGCAAAGAGATTCAAGTTTTTTAGATAATATCGACTGGAAATATATTATTAAAGATAAAAAAGAAGGATATTGGTGTTTATTGGAAAATAAGATTATTAAATGCAATTCTAAGCTTTCTATTTTGGAATCATTTAATAATCTAAGTGGCATGCCAGAATCTCCAATCCTAAGCCTAACCTTGGATTTGTCCGGTAATGTATGGTTTAACACAGAAACATCCATATATAGAATTAATATCGAGAATAAACTTGTTTCAAAATTAGCTGAACATGATGGTTTTCAAAATTACAAAATGTTCGAGAGTGACAATTTAGAGTTAAGTAGTACGGGTAAAATATTTGTTGGAGAACATTCTAACAAAAGGGGTTTTCTTTTAATCGACCCAACTATATATCAAAGTACACCATCAACTATTTATATTAAAAACATAGAAGTTAATCAATCGATTGTTACAATTCCAAATCCAATCATTAAATCTAATGGAGTTACAATTAATTATAAAGATTATATATCTATTGAAACAAGTTCTATTGATTATTATTCTAGAGGAAGTAACCGAGTAAGATATAGGCTAAATCAAAATGATTGGCAATATGGTCCTAGTGGCTATATCATCCGATATGAAAAGTTACCACCTGGTATTTACAATCTTCAAATTCAGTCATCTAATGCTTCAAACGAATTTCTTGGGCCAATCAGAAGCTTTAAAATAAAAGTTAGCCCACCTTGGTGGAAAACTTGGTGGGCATATTCTTTTTTTTCCGCATCATTCTTTTGGCTAATTATAGGTTTTATTCAATTTAGGTCCAAATCCCTTCGATTACGTAACCAAGCTCTTGAACTCAAAGTGCAATCGAGAACCAATGATCTCTATAATTCCTTAGATGAGCTTAAAAGAACTCAAAATAAACTATTGATTGCTGAAAGAGACAAGATCGAAAAAGAACTTTTGCGTTTAAAACAAGAAGCGGCCGAACTCGAAATGCAGGCCCTTAGAGCTCAAATGAATACACATTTCATATTCAATTCACTTAATTCCATTAATCATTTTATTTTAATAAGTGATAAACATAATGCTTCAGAGTATTTGCTAAAATTTTCTAAACTAATCAGAATGATTCTGGATAATTCATCTTATTCAATGATTTCAATCGAAAAAGAATTAGAAGCACTGAGATTATATATTGAATTAGAAGCATTACGATTTAAAGGTAAATTTGTGTATTCAATAAATATACAGGATGATATTGATATCGGATATTTTAAAGTACCTCCTCTCATCTTACAGCCATTTGTAGAAAACTCTATCAATCATGGACTAATACCAAAGCAGAATGAATCAAAATTAGAAATAGCGGTAAGTCTTCACCATAAGTTTGTTGTAATTTCAATAAAAGATAACGGAGTCGGAAGGTACAAAGTAAATGAAATTAATCAAAATCATTCAGAACATAAATCACTTGGTATGAAGCTGACAAAAGAAAGAATAAACCTTTTATCAAGGAGTGACCAAATACCAGAAGTTGAAATTATAGATTTGAAAAATGATATTGAGGCTTTAGGCACCAAAGTAATACTAAAATTACCACAATTAATATGATAACTGCCATGCTTTTAGATGATGAAGAAGATTCTCTTCATTCGTTGGAAATTCTAATAAAGGAATATTGCCCTAAAATCGAAATCCTTGGGAAATACAAGAATACGAAACTGGCCGTGATTGAAATTATTAAGTTAAAGCCTGAGATTTTATTTTTAGATATTGAAATGCCCTTATTAAATGGGTTTGAAGTACTTGAGGAAATCAAGACTGTATCTACTTCAGTTATATTCACCACGGCTTTTGATCATTATGCACTACGTGCAATAAAATACAGCGCATTAGATTATCTATTAAAGCCGGTTGAACCCAAAGAATTGATGTTTGCTTTTGAAAGATATGTAACTAACAAGTCTAAGATAAATATAAATCAGGTTGAGCATTTATTGGATATTATAAAATCCAAAGATAAAGTAATTAAAAAAATTGCAATACCTCAAACCGAAGGATTCAAATTTATCAGTATTAATGATATCATCTCCTGTGAGGCAGAGGGAAATTATACTCAATTTAATTTAAAAAATAAAGAAAGACTTATTGCATGTCGTTCCCTAAAGGAAGTCCAAACTATACTTGAGGATAATAATAATTTTGTACGAATTCACCATTCTGCCTTTGTAAATTTAAATGAAGTAAACAGATATATCCGTGGAGATGGGGGGTATTTAATTATGTCTGATGGAAGCAAAATAAATGTCTCTAGAAATAAGAAAGAAGCTTTGATTAAATACCTAGCTGAAAACAATATAAGTTTTTAGTTTTAAGAGTCTCGTTCCAAACATCTTGAAGTAAAAATATTACTTAAATTTGATTCGTGCGACAAAAATATTACGTGAGGCCATTGTTATGCCTCCACCTCACTCCAATAATTTCCCCATCTTTGCATAAATAAAAAATCCGAGTGTTTTCACCATTTCCGCAGCTCAATTTTTCCAATAAAGATTCCCGCTGGAAAATCTATCTATCCATTACCGGAGTGGTGATCATGCTTCTTTCGCTTTTATATGTAAATTTTCTGGCACGTAACCTGGAAGCAAATGAACGGGCAAGCGTGGAATTATATGTAAAAGCCCAGGTAGCCCTGGCCAAGACAGGTACCGATATTAATAAAGATGTGACTTTTGAGCTGCAAGCATTGGAATCGAATAAGACCCCAATCATTGCTACTGATGAGAAGGATCAGATTACCTGGGGCAGAAACTATGGACCTATCAAAGATGAAGACAAAGAATTTCTTACCCGCAGATTGGCCAATATAAAAAGCCAGGGAATACAACCCATAAAATCAGAACTCAATAATGTATACTTTGAAAACTCCAGGATATTGAGATGGCTTAAATTTTTTCCCTATATCCAGCTTTCATTATTGTTGGGATTTTTAGCTATCGGAGTAATTGGATTCACTGCCAGCCAGCGGGAGCAACAAAACCGGGTATGGGTAGGTATGGCCAAGGAAACAGCTCATCAGCTGGGTACCCCGATCCAGGCTACGGTCGCCTGGGTGGAAAATCTGAAACTCCTTTCTCAAAATGAGCCGGATAAAATGGAATTGCTCGATGAATTGCGCAGCGATGTCACCCGCCTGGAATTAATAGCTGAGCGATTTTCCAAGATAGGTTCCAAACCAAACCTCGAAACCACCAATATCAATGCACGACTCGAACTTTGTCGCAGCTATATGGAAAAGCGGGCTTCAAAAAAAGTAAAATTTGATTTCCCATCGCCTGATATCAATCCTCAATATGCCAGGATAAACGGACCATTATTTGATTGGGTGATGGAAAACCTGATGCGAAATTCGTTGGATGCCATGGATGGCACAGGCACGATCCGGGCTGAAATCTACCGCGATGATCGCGATATCTGTATAGATTTGAGTGATACCGGCAAAGGCATGTCGAGCAATCAATTCAAACAAGTATTCGAGCCTGGATACACTACTAAAAAAAGAGGCTGGGGCCTTGGCCTTTCCCTGGCCAGGCGCATTATTGAAAACTATCACAAGGGCAAGATCTATGTAAAGCGATCCTCTATTGGAGGTGGCACCACCTTTACAGTGAAGATACCGGCTCAGTAATGAAAACTTACAAGCCGGCTTGTACTATATACCCTGTGACACTATTTTATTAAGAAAGAAATACTATATTCATTATTCGGATTTTAAGAATTGATAAAATGAATAAAAAAGTATTGGGATCGGAGTCTCGACGATCGTTTGTAAAAAAGTCTGCATTGGCTGCTAGTGCTTCATTATCTGGCAACCTGCTTCCTGGTATTAGTGCTGCAAGTTATCGCCGGATTATGGGTGCCAATGAAATGATTCGTGTATCTGTAATGGGTGTGAATTCCAGAGGCCTGGCACTGGCACAAAATTTTGCATTTCATCAGGATTGTGAGGTAATCGGCATATGCGATGTGGATCAAAGAGCTATCGATAAATGTCTAAATGGTATAAAAGATATACAGGAAAGCACGCCCCTACGGTATACCGATTTTAGAAAATCTCTTGAAAATAAAGAGGTCGATGCATTGGTGATAGCAGCCCCGGATCACTGGCATGCACCAGCTGCATTACTGGGTCTTAAAGCAGGTAAACACATTTATATAGAAAAACCATGCAGTCATAATCCTCACGAAGGCGAATTATTGATACAGGCAACTGCAAAATATAAAAAATCGATGCAGATGGGCAATCAGCGCAGATCCTGGCCCAATGTAATGCAAGCCATACAAGATATCAAAGAGGGTGCCATCGGCCGGCCTTATTTTGGAAAAGGATGGTATACCAATAATCGAGCTTCCATCGGAATCGGAAAGGAAACAGCGGTACCGGAATGGTTGGATTGGAATCTATGGCAAGGGCCAGCACCCAGGCGCAAGTTTAAAGACAATTTAGTACACTATAATTGGCACTGGCTTTGGCATTGGGGTACCGGTGAATCCTGCAATAATGGTACCCACATGATAGATTTATTGCGATGGGGTTTGAATGTAGACTATCCAACCAAAGTAAGCAGTAACGGTGGACGGTATCACTATAAAGATGATTGGGAAACCCCCGATACGCAGGTGATCAATATCGATTTTAAGGAAGGGGTATCTATGTCGTGGGAGGGCCGGAGTTGTAATGGCAAATATATAGAGGGCAGCAGTGTAGGTGTTGCATTCTATGGAGAAAAAGGTACTCTCGTGATCTATGGTGGCAATGAGTATAAAATTTATGACTTGAAGAATAATGTAATAAAAGAAGTAAAAGACGAAAAAGGAGTGGATCCAAGAGACCTGGCAAATCCTGCAGGACATCTCGATGCCACGCATGTGCGCAATTTTTTTGATAATATAAAATTAAATACTCCTCTCCGATCCGATATAGACTCAGGCCATAAAAGTACCTTGCTCATGCAGCTCGGCAATATCTCCCAGCGCGTCGGTCGTTCTTTGAATATCAATCCTCAAAATGGACATATCCTGGGCGATACCCTCGCCAATATGCATTGGAAAAGGGAATATGAAAAAGGATGGGAAATGAAATTGTGATGTGCTATTAAATACAAAAACAGGTAATGCAGATAATGAAAGTAAGGCGTCACATTGGCAAAAAATATTAGCAGGCATAATAAAGTAAAGGCCATTAACGAAAAATAAAATGATTGCAAGAAGAAAATTTATACAAAAAATAGGACTGGGGTCTATAATTGCTTCCCAGGCAAGTTCATTTATTGCAGCAGAACAATATAGGGAAAAAGAAATTACCATTGGCATTATCGGTGCTGAAAATTCACACACTGCAGGCTATGGAAAGTTGTTTAATATTGAAAAAAAATTTCCTGGGCTGGAGGTAAAATATGTGTGGGGAGAGACGGATGACTTCGCTGCGAAAGCAATGAAGGCGGGAAACATTCCCATTCAAGTAAAGGACACTCAAGAAATGCTCGGTAAAATCAATGCATTGATAGTAGATCACCGCCATGCTAAATTTCATCTCGAGGCTGCCCGACCCTTTATAGAAGCCGGCATACCTACTTTTATAGACAAACCATTTTGTTATCGAGCTGTCGAAGGAAAAGAATTCTTAGAACTGGCCAGGAAAAAAGGGACTCCGGTTTCATCTTATTCTGCCATTGCCCATACCGATGGTACGTTTGAACTAAAAGAAAAAATAAAATCAATAAAAGATCTTCATCAGGTTGTTTGTACAGGTACAGCAGATCTCGACTCCGAATACGGAGGAATATTCTTCTATGGTGTGCATATCATAGAACCGCTCATGTATGTTTTCGGAGAGGATATCACTGAAGTGAAAGTGACCCGAAACCACCATCAGGGAACAGCCAACCTCCGCTTTGCATCGGGATTGTTTGCGACCATTATATTCAAAACAAAAGCATACGGTTGGGAAACGTTTATAGAAACCAATACGGGATTTACACAATTAAAGTCAACCGCTTTAGAAACCGATCCCGGCAGAAATTATAAAGACATGGTAGAAATGTTTAAAACCGGTAAAGAGCCCCGCACTCATCAAAGCATACTTAATGGCATGTCGGTATTAGAGGCATTGGAATCATCTGCTTCGACAGAAAAATGGACAGAAGTGAACTATCAAAAGTTGAATTAGTAATGAAGTTAATCAAATATGCGTTCGTGCTTTTATTTGCATTCTTAGTATATACCCATATGCAATCTCAAGTTTTCATAGAAGGCCTTCATTACCAACATGGAAAGCCAATACGAATTACTGTACAAAATGGAAAAATAGAATCCATTTCAACCATAAAAAACCCGAAACCGATAAATCAATATCATACTGTTGCCCCCGGTTTATTTGATAACCAGGTAAATGGTTTTGCCGGAGTTTCATTTGCCTTTGGCAATCACGAACTCACAGTGGAAGGGATAGAAAAAGCAACTACTGAACTTTGGAAAAAAGGAATCACCAGTTACCTGCCTACCCTAACCACCCATAGCAAAGCCGTATTGATCAATAATTTCAGCATCTTATCGAATGCCATTCATCACGAAAATTTGGCCGGCTCTATAGTGGGGTTTCACCTGGAAGGCCCCTATATCAATGAAGAGGATGGATACAGAGGGGCCCACCCCAGGCAATATGTACGACTTCCTGATTGGAATGAATTTATGGAATTGTATGAAGCATCGGGTAAAAACATAAAGGAGATTACGCTGGCACCGGAATTACCGGGTGCTATTGAATTTATTAAAAAAGCTACTGCCTCAGGTATTACAGTTGCCATTGGTCATCACAATGCAAATAAATCACAGGTCGACGAAGCGGTACGGTCCGGTGCTAAAATAGCTACTCACCTGGGCAATGGATGCGCCAATATGATTCACCGGCATAATAATCCTCTCTGGCCACAACTGGCCAATGATGACCTGATGATCAGTATTATTTGCGATGGATTCCATTTATTGCCCGAAGAGATCCGTACATTTTATAAAACAAAAGGCGTGGAAAAAACGATCATCACCTCAGATGTTACGAGTTATGCAGCCTTACCACCCGGTATGTATAAAACGCAAACCGGTGAAGATATAGAGTTGACCGAGGAAGGGAAATTGCACTATCCCGCTCAGCAAATAATGTATGGATCTGCAGCACCGCTTACTAACGGAATAGGAAATATTATAAAATTTACTTCTTGTTCATTAGGCGAAGCTATTCAAATGGCCAGTACTAATGTTGCCAAACTGTATAAGTTAACCGATAGGGGAGAATTAAAAAAAGGCATGAGAGCGGATATCATTTTATTATCAATGAAAAACGCGAAAGTACAAATCCATCAAACCTATGTCAAAGGGAAATTGGTATACAATGCATCTGAATAAAAAATGAATAATCTGATAAAGAAAATAGGCATTGCCCTTGCAGCCGTAGGTCCCGGGCTCTTCCTGATAGGATATAATATTGGTACCGGATCGGTAACTACGATGGCCCAGTCGGGAGCCAATCATGGGATGTCCTTATTCTGGGCATTGATTTTATCATGCCTATTTACCTATATACTCATGGTAGCGTATGGCAGACTCACCATAGTGAGTGGTAAGACTGCTTTGTATGCATTAAAAACAGAATTTAAATACGGGTGGATCATTGCAATCTATATACTCATTGCTATTGTGATCGGAGAATTATTGGCATTGATAGGAGTGATGGGTATCGTGGCAGATTTAGTGCAGGAAGGATTAAAAATGGTTTTTGAAAAACCCATTCCTACCTTCTGGATTATCCTGGTATTATCTATTGCATTGTATATTTTGATTTGGTATGGCAAATACAAACAGTTTGAAAAAGTACTTACTGTATTTGTACTATTGATGGCATTTAGTTTTTTGATTGTTTTTGTTTTAGTCAAACCGGACCTCAAAGAAATCATCACCGGCATGATACCACAGATCAGCAATGCACCCGGAACCTTTGGATTGATAGCTGCAATGGCCGGTACTACCTGTTCTGCGGCCGTATTTATTATGCGAAGTACGGTAGTAGCTGAGAAAGGATGGAATAAATCGAATATAGCTGAGGAAAAAAAAGATTCTTTTGTGTCTGCGACGATGATGCTGGTACTGAGTGGCCTGATCATGGCGGTATCTGCAGGTACATTACACAAAATGGGATTGCGTATAGAAAACACTATAGATATGGTGCATTTGTTTGAGCCATTAGGTGGTAAATTAGCTGTGTTGGTTTTGATATTGGGAGTAGCCAGTGCAGGACTATCTACTATATTTCCCATCGTATTGATTGCACCCTGGTTGATATCCGATTATACGGGCAGGCCACGAAATTTAAAAACACCTTTATTCAGAGTATTGATCTTAGTAGGATTTGTATTTGCTTTTGGATCGGTGATACTGACACAAAGACCTCCCATGTTGATGATTTTTTCTCAGGCATTCCAGGCTTGTATATTGCCGGCAGTAGCCATTCCTATATTGATTATTATGAATGATAAAAAAATCATGAATGAATATACAGCAAGCAAAAAAATGAACTTGGGTATACTGGCAGTAATCCTTTTTTCATTGGTGACTACCTGGTTTGCCATACTCGAACTAATGAGAATGTAAAAAAAGAACAAGAAGCATGAAAGTTGAAATAATTGAAGATAAAATAGCCATGGGCAAAGCTGCCGCTGAATTCGTAGCAAGAAAATTAAATGTAATTCTAGATCAGCAGGGAGGGGCAAGAATCATTCTCGCTACCGGCACATCGCAATTTGATTTCCTGGATCATCTAAAAACCTTGGATATTCCCTGGGATAAAATCACGGTATTCCACCTGGATGAATATATGGGTATAGACAATCAGCATCCAGCCAGTTTCAGAAAATATTTAAAAGAAAGAATTATAGATGATGTAAAGCCACAGGTAATGCATTATTTAAATGCCGATGTTACCGACCTGGCTATGGAAGTAAGCAGATATGAATCATTACTGAAAGAAAAACCGATAGATATCGCCTGCATTGGCATTGGTGAAAACGGTCACATAGCATTTAATGATCCTCCGGTAGCTGATTTTAATGATCCCTATTGGGTAAAAGTAGTTGCACTGGATGAGGCATGCCGCAATCAACAATTAGGCGAAGGATGGTTTCCCACCTTAGCAGCAGTACCAACCCATGCTCTTACCCTTACTATTCCAGCTATTATGAACAGTAAAATAATCAGTTGTGTAGTTCCTGATCAAAGAAAAGCAGAAGCTGTAAAGAATACCGTGAATGGAGAGATTACTACCAATTGTCCTGCCAGCTTATTGAGGACTCATTCGGATTGTACTTTATGGCTCGACAGATATTCTGCAGTTGCATTAAACTAATTTCATAAACTATTTTTCCATCACTGCTGTAGTTGGAATTGAACTATACAGGATCTCATAATTTTTAATTATTTCCTTTCTAAAAGATTCCGGTAAATAAGCCCAATCTCTGATTTCAACCAAAATGGGAATGTTGCTATTTTGTATTTCATCAACCATTGTTTCGAATTCGTCAAAAGCTAGTGGAGTTAAATCTGCTGTTCTCAACACAAGATCAAGATCGCTGGTATCGTGTGCTGAACCGTTTACCCTGCTACCATAAGCCCAAACTTCTATTGGACTATTCGTTTTTGAGAATATTTCCGCAAGAGCTTTTCTATCCTGTTCTCTAATCAGCATGATGGGTAATAGTATTAATGTTATTTATTAATGATCTTGCGTCAATTATAAACTGAGGCAATAATTGCAAAGTGCTTTCTGCAAAGCCTACTCCATAATCGTGCGCTGTGCTATTACGATTGTCTCTGTATTCCATCCATCGCTGCGATTCCTCTATATTTATGATTTGGTGAAGTGCACTCTGCCTAAAAATATCTTTAAAAGTTAATTGGTCTACTGCTTTTGAGGAATGTAAAAAGGGGTTCAATGTTTTTTTTAATAATTTCCCTGATTGCTCAAGTATAATTTCAAATTCTTTGACACAGCCGATCGGTACATTTCGTATTCCAACGAATCCTGTTTATTTTGCATTAATAATGATTGCGCTTTTTCCAGAGTATCGATGCATCGAATTACAAAGAGAGTATCAATATTTGGCATAGATTTTACTCTTTTACAAAATTACTATTTCTTACTACATCCCTGGTCTTGGAGGCCTTATCGCTTTTACGGTGGCCAATTTGCCTTTTGTATTCAATCTTCTTACGTATAGTTTACCATTACTGATGATATACAGATCATTGAAGTCTTTGCCACCAAAACAAATGTCACTCACGAATTTATTTGGAGCAGGTAAGATCATATTTACTCTTCCTAATTGGTCAGAGACCTGTACTCCCATATTGGTGGCAGTGTATAAAATATTGGCTGTATCGATTACAGCTGATCTGGCTTCCGGGCCGGCATAGCCATATGGAATATGAAAATGAATATAAGATTGAGGATGATCCAGGGTGCCATCGGCATTTATTTTATACGAAGATCCAAATACAGCATCTTCTTCCATTACATTCAGAAAGGATTGTTCTGCATTCAGAGCCATGCCGTGTATTTTCTTTAAAGAGGGAAAATAATTTGTTTTTCCGGTATTCATATTATAATACCCAAACCGGTTCTTTTTAGTATCATTAAAATAAAAACCGGACTGCGTAATTTCAATCTTATCGGAATTTATTTTGGGCAAAATAGTGGTACTGGCCGATTCCCTGAGGATAGATAGGCCAGGCATGTTCTTATTGGCTGCTATGATGTGGTCGTCAGCATCAAATGCGAATTCGCTGTAATACTTAATATGGGAGGTGATGACAGCGTTACCCTCTTCATTTATTTTATATATCCCATTTTTATCTCTTGAAGTGAAATGCACTTCACCTTTGCTGTTGACTGCAATCCGATCAATATAAGAAAAAGAGGTATGTATTGGTATCCACCCTTCCTGATTTTTAGTAATTGACATACCCTTATATTTATCGATATGAGTAGTTACCGGAGCAGGATAGTCTTTCCAAAGCCAGACCAATGCATCGCGGATGATTTTTAATGCATGTTCACTGCTGTGTGCTCCCTCTCCCCATGCGTGCTCCACTTCGTATCCCGCCCAGGTGAGTGCAGAATTCATTTGCTGATTAGCTATATACCAATCACCGGCATATATATTCAAGTCGTTATAACCATCTTCAAGAAATATACGCAATGGCTTGGGCTCAGTCTTTCTCACCAGCGTATGAAACTCGTCAGCACCGCGTAATCCCACATACGTACCAATGGTAGAAAACACTCTTCTGAATGCATCGGGCCTTTCCCATGCGGCATTAAAAGCACAAATAGCTCCACTACTTGCACCGGCTATACTTCTGTCATTGGGGTCATCGCTCAGGTTATACGATTTTTTCACCTCAGGTAATATTTCTTCTATCAGGAATCGGGCGTAGCGGTCCCCAAGGCCATCGTATTCAAAGCTTCGGTTGAATCGTGGATAGTCATTTGTATCTTTCGATATCACCCTGCCATGATCTATATATATACCGATGACAGGTGGTACTTTGCCTTCGTGAATCAATGTATCTAAATGCTCCGATAATTTCCAACCCCGTGCGCGACTCAATCCATCTTGTACGATCATGGAACAGGTAGGTTTATTGGCATCGTAATTTGCCGGCATATATAACCAATAATTTCTTTCGGTGCCAGGATATATCCGGCTCACCCATTTAAAAGGGCCTTTGATCTGCCCGGATGGTATTTGGGCGGGTAGAATTAAAGGAAACAAGACAGTAAAAAAGAACAGCAATCTCATATGCTTAGGAATACGGTAAATGAGGTTTAAAACTGAACAGTTGTTTATTTTATTGGGACTTTGATACCCCATCCAATATTAAACAGACTTGCTCCCAGGTTGAGATCATCCTGTGTATCCAGGTCATTCATGGCTTGAGATAAACTGAGTTCCATGGCAAACTTTGCTTTTCTACCTACCATAAAACCAATTGAGGATCCCAGATAGTTGACTTTATACTGATTAATATATCTTGGGGTGAGATACCATGCAAATCTTTCGCTCGGATGAAAAGAAAGGTATACGGGTAAGTGATATTGCCAAACTAATTTTCCTGCCGGAAAGAAGCCAAGACCTGCCCCAAGTGCAAAAGCAAATTTTGAATTCTGATCACCTACTATTTGTTGTTTCACATCAAACATGAGATTCAGGAGTGAGCTTATTTTAAATCCAAGATCCGTTTTTTCGCCGACTCCATATCTTCCCCAAAGCGAAATACTGGGTACTCCAAAACTTTCACCAGTATCAAAAAGGTCAGACACACCTGTGATATCAACACTGGCTCCAAATTCTCCTTCTTCTTTAGGAGTGGTACGGGCCGTTTGAAATGAGGATATCTGTGCACATGAACTAAACAACATACACACAAAAAGAAAGTAAATGGTTTTCATTATTATAGTGTTTGAATAGAACAAAAGTATAGAATAAAATGAATATAATCTAATGACCTTTAGGTTCAATCCGGCATTTCTTAAAATACATTTTTATATTATTTAATCGGTAAAAGACCTAGTTTTTAATCTCCAGGCGTCCGAATTGGATAATTTCGTAATTTTTTATTGAACTATTAGTTTAGTTACATCTGACTTGAGTGAGCAATGAAAAATAGTAAAATAGCAATGCCCGGTAACAAGAGTAAACTTCCTAATACAACACCAAGTGTAGCCATAGTGCGATTTTTGTCTTTCCGTAAACCAATGATACCAAGTATAAATGCTAGTATACCTAAGGGAAATGCTAGAATAAGACCAGCTGTACCCAAGGTTAATAATAAAAGGCCAGACACTCCAAATATCAGGGCAAGCTTTCCTCTACTGTTTTCATTTTTTGTTTCACGTGCTTTTATTACAAAAGAATCAGCTTCTATTTTGCCTTTAGCGACTTTTTTGGTTAGCTTTTTTTGTGCTGCTTTGAATATGGACTTTTGCAGCCAGTTGATTTTTATCAACTTAGATTCCTGCAATTGATCAAAATCCATGGCGATAAATTGACCAATACTTATATCTGTCAGCTTTTGTGGTTGAGTATTGGGGTGACCTTCCCTTTTGGTATTCACTGCAAAGGAATGCAGTGTGGATAAAATGAATACAATAAAAACCAGAGTCTGTAATCTAAGTTTCATGTCTGTTGTATTTTTAAATGTGAATGTAAGTACATTCTTTGTCAAATGAATATTGAAATTCTTCTCGTTTTTTAGTATTTATTTTACAGTAATTCAAAGAAGGATCCCTAAATTTACTTTTACCACAAGCAGAACAAATGAAATTCACTATACCTGCTCTTATACTCATCTTTGCTTTTTCGTTTTCTGTAGCGCATATACATCTTCCCAATGCAACTTATACCCAGGATTTTACCTCTTTGGCTAACTCCGGCACATCGGGAACCTTGCCAACCGGATGGTTATTGTCAGAATCGGGCACCAATGCTAATGCTCTTTATTCCGGTGGTACAGGATCAAGTGGAACGGGAGACACCTACAGTTTTGGTATAGTTGGTGTTAACCCAATAACTGACAGAGCTTTTGGATGTCTGCAATCGGGTTCACTAGTACCCATTATTGGCGCATCATTTATTAATGCTACAGGAGGCACTATTTCTGCATTGTCTATCACCTACACCGGAGAGCAATGGAGGATGGGCAATATAAACAGGACAGATAGCCTTGATTTTCAATACAGCACTTCAGCTACCAGCCTTAGTACCGGTACCTGGACAGATGTTGATGCACTTGATTTTACAGCTCCAACAAAGGCCGGTCCAGTAGGTCCTCTTGATGGAAATGCTCCTGCAAACAGAACTGTAAAATCATTTACTATTACCGGATTAAGTATGGCTCCCGGGACTGGTTTTTTTATCCGATGGACCGACTTTAATGCATCCGGTGCAGATGATGGACTGGCTATAGATGATTTTTCTATCCTACCTACCAGTAGCATTGGTGCAAGCCTTTCTATCAATGATGTCTCCATGGCAGAAGGCAATGATGATACCATAGCTTATCATTTTATGGTGAGCCTTTCTGCCCCAGCCCCTGCAGGCGGAGTAAGCTTTGATATCGGTACTCAAAATAATTCTGCTACAGAGCCATCTGATTATACTTTTAAATCTTTGAATTCAGAGATTATAACCGAAGGAAATATTTCGTACCAATTTACAGTACTGGTAAACGGCGACACTACTATGGAACCTGACGAAGAATTTTTGGTAAATATTACCAATATTACCGGAGCAAGTGAAGGTGATACACAAGGTAAAGGCAAGATAATAAATGATGATTGTACCCCGTCTACATCTATCGCCCAGGTACAAGGAAGTGGAAATGCTTCCCCAGTATTAGGTAATATAGTCACATTATCGGGTATCGTCACCGGTATAAAAACAAATGGGTATTTTATCCAGGCTGCGGATACAGTTGCTGATGAGGATCCATTGACATCAGAAGGAATTTTTTTATTTACAGCAGGAGTACCCCCGGCAGCTGCGGTAGTAGGAAATAAGGTATGTATATCCGGAACGGTAAGCGAGTTTATTCCAAGTTCCGACCCCAATAGCCCATCTCAAACTGAATTGATCAATATAACCTCCACCATTTTACTGAGTACGGGCAATCCTTTACCAACACCTAAAATCATTACCAATGCAGATACTAATCCTGCAGGCACTGTTTTTCAATTAGAAAAATACGAGGGCATGAGGGTAAAGGTAAATTCAATCAAAGCAGTATCACCAACTGATGGTACAGTGAATGAAACGGTAATCACTCCAGCAACCAGTAATGGATATTTTTATGGAGTACTAAGCGGTACTAACAGACCGTTTCGCGAACCTGGTATTCAAACACCGGATCCATTTCCAGTAGGGGCACCCAAGTCTATACCCGTCTTTGATGCTAATCCTGAATTGATAGGTATTGCCAGCAGGGGATTATTCGGTAGTACGGCAATAAATGTAGTGACCGGAGCCGTGCTGAAGGATGTAGTGGGACCATTGGATTTCTTTAATCGTGCATACACTATAAATATTGATTTGCCAGCCGTATCTGCTTTGCCTATCATAACTAATACTATTTCTTTCTACACTGAAGTGCCAATGCAAACCAAGGAAGAACTCACTGTAGCTTCGTTTAATATGGAACGGTTTTTTGATAATATAAATGATCCGGATATCGGCGAACCAGTGCTTTCAACTACTGCATACCTTAATAGATTAAATAAAGTATCCCTGGCGATCAGAAATGTACTGCGGTCACCCGATGTCATCGGTGCTATCGAAGTAGAAAAAGTAGAGGTATTGCAAGCCATAGCTGCTAAAGTAAATGCCGATGCGATGACCAATGGGGATCCCAATCCAAACTATACCGCACATTTAATGGAAGGCAATGACCCCGGTGGTATCGATGTCGGTTTCCTTGTCAAAACCAGTAGGGTAAAGGTAATAGATGTGATTCAATATGGAAAATCGACTACCTATATAGATCCTAATAGTGGACTACCTGATTTGTTGAATGACCGACCTCCGCTGGTATTAAATGCTGCGTTTAATATTCCAGGTTGTACCATATCATATCCATTTACGATAATAGTGAATCACTTTCGATCATTAAATGGTATAGATGACCCCTCTGATGGTAATAGAGTAAGAACAAAAAGAAGGGGCCAAGCAGAATTTCTTGCCACGATGATACAAAACATGCAAACGACAAATCCTGCGGTATGTATATTATCCATCGGAGATTACAATGCATTTCAGTTTAATGATGGATATGTTGATATCTTGGGTACGGTAAAGGGAACCCCTGCTCCTGATAGCCTGGTCACGCTTGCCTCTGCTGACCTGGTTAATCCTGATTTGGTAAATCTGGTGGATAGCCATGCAGCTGACCAAAAATATACATATAGTTTTGAAGGCAATGCCCAGGTATTAGATCATATCCTGGTGAATCAAAATGTAGCTGCTAAAGTGAGTGGGTTTTATATTGCCAGAATGAACGCTGACTTCCCGGAAGTATATCGAAATGATCCCAATAGACCGGAGCGCATCTCGGATCACGATGTTCCGGTAGCCTATGTTTTATTTACCGATGAAACGGCTCCGACTGCATTATGTAAAGACACCACTATCCTGCTTTTAAATGGTACAGTAACTTTATCACCTGCCGATATAAATAATGGAAGTACGGATGAATGCAGTGCGGTGACTTTATCTCTTTCAAAATCATCATTCGATTGTAATACTATTGGAACCAATATAGTGACGCTTACAGTAAAAGATGCATCTTTAAATACATCCGCATGTAATGCCATGGTAACCATTATTGGTACCATCCCCAAATGTAAAATCAATGTAATACCTGAAAATAATGTTTTCACTGGTGGTGCAGATACAAATATCTATTTAGGTTATGGGCCGCAGAAAGTAACGCTTAATCTTAGTGTCACTGGGGGGGAGCCAGTTACATATCAGTGGACGGGAACAGGATTGAGCTGCAACTCCTGTGCATCACCTGTATTTGCCCCTACTGTCGCGGGATATTTCAACTTTAGTGTGCTGATGACAAATACAAGTGGTTGCACAACTACCAGTAGCATCACCTTTTATGTATTGGATATTAGGGTACCTGGCAGTAATGATAAAAAAGTATTTTTATGTCATAGCCCACCTGATAATCCGGCCAATACGAATACGCTTGAAATCAATGTGGATGCTGTAGACGGTCATCTTAGTCATCCCGGGGATAAGCTTGGTAAATGCGACGATTTAATAGTGGGATTGGTGGCAGACCAACAATCAATATTAATGGCAAACCGGGTCGTATCTATATTTCCAAATCCGGGAAGAAACACCTTTTCGATACAATGGACTGGACAATCAATTCCCATTCCTTATCTTATTAAAATCACCGATATCTTTGGCAGGCTGGTTTTTGTAAAATCTTCGATAATTGAATTAGATGCCATTTTCGGAGCAGAATTATCACCAGGAATATTTACTGTTGAAATTTCTAATGGAATGAATCGATCAGTGAGGAGGTGGATGAAAATTCGATAGTTTATCCATATATTGAATTTCAAATATTGTAAAATGATAGGTGAATATCGAACAGCAGTACTCGCATTTTTAATTTCAATTTTATCCTGTACCTCTTCAAAAATGAAAGAAAAGCTATTTACGCCCACTGAATTTACACCCCGTAGTTCTTTTACTTCAGGAGCAGAAGGCCCGGCAGTAGACAAAGATGGAAATGTATATGCTGTAAACTTTCATCATGAAGGTACTATCGGTAAAGTCACACCCGAGGGCAAGGCGGAGATTTTCATTGACCTGCCTGGTGGAAGCATTGGGAATGGAATACGATTTAACAGCAAAGGGGAAATGATGATCGCTGACTATACCAATCACAATATTCTAAAAGTAAATATGGCCAGTAAGGCTATATCTGTATATGCGCACGATACTACCATGAATCAGCCCAACGATATAGCTATAGACAGTAAAGACAGATTGTATGCCAGCGACCCCAACTGGAAAGAAGGTACGGGTAATATCTGGCGAATGGATACAGATGGTAAAGTAAATCTGTTAGAAAAAAATATGGGTACTACGAATGGAATAGAACTTAGCCCGGATGAAAAAAAACTGTATGTAAATGAATCTGTACAGCGTAAAGTATGGGCTTACGATCTTTCCGATTCAGGTACAATAAGTAATAAAAGACTTTTGATAGAGTTTCCTGATTTTGGAATGGATGGGATGCGATGTGATCAAAATGGTAATCTGTATATCACCAGGCATGGCAAAGGAACTGTTGCTATAATATCACCTGAGGGAAAACTCATTCGGGAAATAATATTGACCGGTAAAAAACCAAGCAATATTGCATTTGGAGGATTGGATGGGCGCACCGCATATGTCACGCTGCAGGACAATATGAATATAGAAACATTTGTGGTCGAAATACCCGGAAGGGAATGGATGATGATGAAAAGATAAATTTTTTTCCATCTGATCAATCCGTATAAAATATTCTTCTAAAAAAATTAGTCACTACTTTTTTATCCCAATATTTAAATCGGCCCCGTTGTACTACCAATGTATTATCCACACCCGGCTTTAAAAAATAATGAAATACAAAGTTTTGCCTTGGATCCTGCCAGCCTATCATCTGTCCGAAGCGAAGATCATTAAATACCAGGGTATCGCCCCATTTCTCGGCAGTATAATATCCTTTAGAAAAACGTTTTAGCTTATTCAGTTCTTCATGATCAGTATACGAATGAAGCAACGAATCGTTTTGAGGAAAATATTCAAAATGCGCGTGCTCACCGGATTCAAATAAAGATTGAAAGCCAATATGAAAGCCTCCGCTATCTGCAGCCACAATATACCAAAGCCAATTTTGAAGCGGGGCTGGAGTAGTCAATAAACGATTAAAATTAATGTTTTTTTCAGCTAATACTTTTTTTGCCCTCGACTCTATTGCCAATTTATTTATGCACCCATATCCGAGATACACTATACTGAATAATAAGCCTGCAGCCAATACATTAATTTTGAATTTCCATATTCCCGGAAAAAACAAATAGATCACCACTGCCAAAGCCGGCCATATACTAAAAAAGGGATCAGCTACATAAATAATATCAAAAGAAATGCGGGTATGGCTAAATGGCTCCCACCATCCTACACCATAATTATTAAATGCATCGAAAAATACATGAGTACCAATCACCGCCAGAAAAAAAACAAGCCATTTACCAAAACTGATGTCGTGGGGCCGATGCCATTTTTCTGCCAGTGCCGCCAATACAGGAGACAGAATAGCTACAAATAAAAGGGAATGAGTAAAGCCGCGATGAGCTAGCAAATTAGAGGAAGTATCCATCCAAAAGGAAGCTAAAAAATCTATATCCGGTATACTCTGAGCCATTGCTCCCCAGAGTAGTGCCTTCCTCTTTAATTTTTTTTCTGCGAAGACTCCTCCCATGCAAGCACCTAATGCTAAATGTGTAATGCTGTCCACTATCTTTATTTATATGTGATGAAATTAACCTGAAATTAATAAAACCATTTAAATCATTTGACTGATTCAAATCAATTTTGGCTACCTCGGTAGGGTAGGCTTCAGCCTGCGAATAAATCTTAGCATCTCATCTTTATCTATAACAGCCTTAAGGCCGTTCCACCCGGTAGCGTAGGCTTCAGCCTGCGGATAAACTTTAGCATCTCAT
>CAYNIG010000011.1:0-38355 GCA_964396995.1 uncultured Saprospiraceae bacterium
CCTTTATAATCACCTCTTTCGTATAATCCATTAGATTTTTCTATTTCGGCGGGATCTACTTCACTGATATACCCCATCGCATGGGCCGCAATAGGTCTTGGGTAACCGCGTATATATCTTAAGGTAGCACTAAATCCAGGAAATTCATGCATCATCTCCTGAAATTTGGCAAATTGCCAAACCGGTACTCCTTTAATACAAGCAAATGGTTTACTTTTAGAAAATTGTTTATTGGACCAATCTTTATTTAATTCAGTAATAAAAGTCTGTTTATCTATTCCTAATAATTCACAAAAGCGGGTGGTATCCATATTTTTATCTACCTTCTTGTAGATAGCATCTATGTCATAGACCGGATTATTATAAACCAATAATTTCCCGGTACGATCGTAAATCGCCCCCCTGGCAGGGTAGCTTACTGCTTTTTCCAAGGCGGCATACTTGGCTTTATCCCGGATGTTGGTATCAAAAAATTGAATATAAACAGATTGTAATAGCAGGGTGGCACCCAGTATCAGTATGGCAGCCTGTATTATAAATCTGCTGTTTTGTTTCATTCAGGATCAAAGATAAACATATATAAAAGCAGAAGTGGGAATGAAAGTATAAAACTGAAAATAGTTTTTAAAAGTATAGTTAAAATTAAAACAGGGGTAAATACTTCCATTGAAAAATAGAAGAGCAGGTATACAATAAGGGAGATGATTGAGTAAGTAATAAACCAATTAAGACCAAGATGCGCTTTGCTTGGAACCGGGGTGCGAGAATAGCCTCCTTTAGGCTCAAAGTAGGATAAAATAAATGGTCGTACAAATCCCAAAAACGTGCCCGCACTGGCGTGCACACCTGGAGAATCATAAAACCAATCCACCGCCAGTCCGGAGAAAAATCCCAATACCACCAATATCCATCTTGGTGTATTTACCGGCAATAACATGATCCACAAAGGATATACAATGAGGGATATATAATTAAATGACCCCATAAATAGGTGTACTTGTTTCAGGACCAAGACCTGAAACAGGAATAGGATAAAAAAGCGCAATCCATGTTTAAGTAAAGTACTGCTCATTATTTATTTGCTTGGGGTGATGAGAGACTGTCTATTTCCGTCCGGTGCAAATCATCCACTACATATACATGTGATGCTTTTGAAAGGTCATTAAAAAGGGATATGTCTATGGAATAAAAATTTTCTCCCGGTTGCACAAATGCTTTAGTAACTATCCCTACCGGGTGATTCATCGGAAAATGTGAAAATCCGGTAGTAACTATGGTATCGCCTTCAGCTACCACAGCATGTTTTGGCACAGCCTCCACCTTCATCGTGACCGGTGATCCACCCTCCCATATCAGGTTACCAATGGCATTTGTTCTTTTTACTTTTACACTTACTCTTGCTTTGGTATTGAGTATTGACATCACACTGGAATACAAAGAGCCTACTTTGGTAACAAAGCCGATGATGCCATTGTCTTCTATTACTGTACTGTATTTTTTTACCCCATGCCGTGAACCTCTATTGATGGTGATCATGTTGTTATTTTGTTCTATGGAGTTATTGATAATCTGCGCCGGCATGAGAAAAAAGCGCTGATGCGTGATAGTATCGATTACTGAATCTTTGCGTGTGGATGCCAGTAGTTGCAGATTGGCTATCTCGGCCCGCAGTTTTGCATTCTCCGTCGCCATATCCAGGTTTGCTTTTCTGAGGCCAAAATAATTTTTTATGGCGTTTACCTTATCGTATAATTTGCCGCTTATAATGGTCGATGAATTGAGGAATATTTCCCTCTGAGCTTCATTTCTATTGATAATAAGCCTGATGCTTATAAATTCCAATATCAGGAACAAAAACAGAAAAGCATACCGGTAAAAAAAAGCAAAAAGATTTTGCATAATCCGGCGCTAAGATCAGACACTTTTTCGGTCAATCAAAAAAGAATATCTGTCAGAATTTTTTAAAGCCAATCCTGTACCTCTAACAACAGCCCGAAGCGGGTCATCCGCTACTCGTACAGGTAGTTTGGTTTTGGCTGAAAGTCTTTTATCTAAACCCCGCAAAAGGGCTCCTCCACCAGTAAGATACAATCCATTTTTATAGATATCGGCGGCCAATTCAGGGGGTGTGGATTCCAGGGCTTTTAACACCGCATCTTCTATTTTAGCAATTGATTTATCTAATGCAGTAGCTATTTCTGAATGTCCGACAGTGATTTGCTTTGGAATACCCGTCATAAGATCCCTGCCATTTACCGGATAGTCTTCGGGGGCATTTTCTAATTGTTTCAATGCAGAACCCACATTTATTTTCAATTGTTCAGCCGTACGCTCACCTATGAGTATATTATGGGCCCGCTTCATATACTCCATAATATCATAATTAAACTCATCACCTGCTGTGCGAATGGACTGATCTGTTACTATGCCAGACATTGCAATTACGGCGATCTCAGTAGTGCCCCCTCCGATATCAATTATGATGTGACCAACCGGTTCTTCCACATCAAGGCCAATACCAAGGGCCGCAGCCATCGGTTCATGAATTAAATAAGTTTCTTTACTGTCGACATGGTCAGCTGAATCAAAAACAGCTCTTTTTTCCACTTCGGTAATACCAGATGGAATGCAAATTACCATTTTAAGATGCGTAAAAAAACTGCGTTTGGTGCCGATCATATTGATCAGCCCTTCAATCAGTTTTTCAGCTGCTTGAAAATCAGCTATCACACCGTCTTTGAGCGGTCTGATAGTTTTAATATTTTCATGTGTTTTTTCATGCATTTGCATAGCACGGGAACCAACAGCGATAGTTTCACCTGTTTTGCGATTGATAGCTACAATAGACGGCTCATCGATCACAATTTGATCATTTTGCATGATGAGGGTATTGGCCGTGCCGAGGTCGATTGCCAATTCCTGAGAGAAAAAATTAAACCACTTCATTCGTTAAATTACTGTCCAAAATGTTGTTAAAGCAAAAACTTTGCCTAAAAATAAAATTTACCTGTATCCACGGAATTAGAACGCAAAGGAAATAAAATATATTAGAAAAATATGGTTAGGTAATGATTTTATTTTCAATTCTTTAAATTAAATATACAGGTTTATTATCGTGAATCAGGAAATGATTTAAAAATGAAAGTTTTTTTCAAAATTGGTGAATTTTGAGCTGGATGGGACGAGTTTGATTTCTGAATCTTTGAGGCTCTTCAAAATCCTTCGATGGCGCTGAAAAAACTTATCGATTGACTGAATTATTAACATTTTATATGTAAAATTAAATATACGCTGAATCGTTATTTTAAAATTAAGTTAATTACTTTTATAATATTTTGCACTTTACCAAAAATGCCTATTTAGATTCCTCCAGTCCTTATTATATTTTTCCAACTGTGATCTCCGTCAAATCTTGTTCGTCAAAATATTTTTGGGCCACTTTCAATATATCCTCGGCTTGAATATTTTCAATACCCAATATTAATTCATCAAATGCCTTAGGTCCACCTTCCAGACTCAGCATTCTGATCAATTCAGAGTAACCAAATGCATTTTCAAAATAATTAAGGAAGCTACCCCGCAGGTAATTTTTAATGGAACTAAGCTCTCTCGCAGAAACTAATTTTTGTTTTAGCTTATCCAATTCATCATAGATTCCTTTGACCGCTACTTTATATCTTTCGGAGTCCACCTCAGTTGATATCAAAAAATAACCATCCAGCATAAACGTATCCAGGCTGGAATAAATATGATAGGTCAGTCCTTTTTTCTCCCGAAGGTTTTGCATTAATCTGGATCCAAAATATCCACCCAAAATAGTATTAAGCACAAATACGTGAACATAATCCGGATGATTACGTGTAAACATGGTACGGCCAATTCTTACGGAGGTCTGAATGGAGTCTGGTTTGGGAATATGCCAAAAACGCTTTGGAGTTGTTTTAGCCGGAATTTCAAGAATAGCACCTGGCCTGCTGACATTTAAAATACTGCCCAGGGCGTTCATTACCATATCGGCGGTTACTTCACTGAAACATCCGGAAAGAAAAATTTTGCATTCATTCATGTTGTACCCTCTTTCGAAATGAGCCCTTAAATCATCCTGATTAAATGCTTCAATAGATTCTATGGTGCTATTGTAGCCGTAAGGATGATGGGGTCCAAAAATATTTTCAGTAAAAGACCGGTAAGCTATCACATCACCTCTTGATTCATCAGATTTCAGCTTTTCCTTTTGCTGGCGTTTGTACAATTTGATTTCACTTTTGGGAAATGAAGGTTCTGAAAGCAACTCTACCAATAGGGGAAGTACACGCGGCAAATACTTCTCCAGTGCAAATAGTTTTATCCCCACGGTATCTATATAAAAATCAAAATTGACAGAGCTGCCCCAATAGTCCAAACCCTCAGCCAATTTTGTAGCAGACCTGGATTTGGTACCACCTTTGATCAATTGTAAAGTGGCTGTGGCAATTCCAGCTTTTTGTTCAAATGGTCTTCCGGCTGGAAAAGTTAGTTCCAACTTAAGGGCGGGAATATTACCTCTGCAGATCGGATAAAATTTTGCGCCATTTCTAAGCGTGACAGGCATTAATTCGGCAACTTTCAACATAGGCGCCTTTGAAACTTTCATCGGATAAAGGTAGGAAAATGATATCTGGCCTGCTTAATTGTCTGTTTGATTTGATTCCTTTTTCCCTTTTCGTTCATTTCTTCCTATTTTTGCGGCTCAACGTACTATTTTAATCCATCAAGCAAATTATATGAAATTTAGTGTGTCATCAGCGGAGTTATTAAAACAAATCAATCTAGCTTCCGGGGCTATAGGATCCAATCCTGTACTGCCAATACTGGAAGATTTCTTATTTCATGTAAAAGGGAAATTACTGACCATTTCTGCTACAGACCTGGAGACCAGTGTAAAGACTGAGATGGATGTAAAAGCGGATCAGAATGGGTCTATTGCCATTCCTGCAAAAATCCTGAATGATACTTTAAAATCTCTACCGGAGCAACCTGTATCTTTTACCGTGGATTCGGGTAATAATAGTATCGAAATCACATCCAGCTATGGCAGGTATAAACTGGCAGGTGAAGTGGCAAGTGATTTCCCCAGTTTTCCATCTGCTTCTACCCAGGATAGTGTGAAAGTGAATTCGGATATATTACATGAGGCATTCAATAAGACTTTGTTTGCCACAGGAAATGATGAACTTAGATTGGCTATGACCGGAGTGCTGGTACAATTGGATTTTAGTAAAATGCTTTTTGTATCCACCGATGCCCATAAGCTGGTAAAATATGTATTTCAGGGGATCAATAGTGACAGTGCTACTCAATTTATACTTCCAAAAAAAACATGTACTTTACTTAAAAACACACTGCCGCCCAATACCGAGGTAGAGATATCATTTAATAAGTCAAACGCATTCTTCTCTTTTGATAAAACTTTGCTTGCCTGCCGGCTCATAGATGCCAAATACCCGGATTATAATGCAGTAATTCCGGTGGACAACCCCAATGTACTGACCGTAAACAGGGCCCAACTTGTACAATCACTCCGACGGATAGCCATCTATGCTAATAAGACCACCAACCAGGTGGCATTGCAGGTATCCGAAGGCAGCCTGACGATATCCTCCCAGGATCTGGATTTTTCTAATGAAGCTACAGAACAATTGGCGTGTACATTTAAAGGCAAACCGATGACCATTGCATTCAATGGCAAGTTTTTGATTGATATGCTCAGTGTGATGAATAATGATGAAGTAAGCATCAGGATGTCTACACCCAACAGGGCGGGTATAGTAACTCCTGCCGAAGATATTAAAGACCAGGACCTGACTATGCTGATCATGCCGGTGTTGATTAATCATTAGGCAATGGGCAATGGGCAATAGGCAATGGGAGCAAGAACTGTAAAAGAGACGAAGGTCTACAAGTTGGCTTTTGAGCAAACAATGGAAAACTTTGAGATTAGTAAAAATTTTCCAATTGAAGAAAGGTATTCTCTGACCGATCAGATAAGAAGAGCTTCGAGAAGTGTTTGTATTTGTTTGTTTGAGGCATATCGAAAGAAAACATACACTGCACATTTTATTGCAAAAGTCTCTGATGCCGATATGGAAAACTCTGAAACTTCAGGGTGGTCAGACTTTTCTTATCATTGTAAATATATTGACAAGGTTGTACTTGGAAAATTATTGGCGAGGAATGAAGATATTGGAAAATTACTCGGGCATATGATTAATAATCCAGAAAAGTATTAATAATGGTGATACCACAGCCTATATGCACCCTGTTTACTTTGCTTAATGCAGCCTGTCTTTTTTATATGGAAAGAATGCTTTTTGCTTTATGAAAGTCGGTCTATTTTTCGGTTCATTTAACCCGGTGCATACCGGGCATATGATCATAGCTAATTTTATGGCATATGCTACTGACCTGCAGCAGGTCTGGTTGGTAGTTTCTCCGTTAAATCCATTAAAACCAGCAGCTAGCCTGGCCCCTGACTATGACCGGTTGCATTTAGTAAAATTAGCTATCGGTGATAATCCACGACTTAGGGCTTCCAATATAGAATTTTCACTTCCTAAACCATCGTATACCATAGATACCCTTACTTATTTAAAAGAGAAACATCCCGAGCATGAGTTTGTATTGATCATGGGAGGCGACAACCTGGCCACTTTGCATAAATGGAAAAACTGGGAAAAAATACTGGAGTTGTATCCTATTTACCTTTATAAAAGACCTAAATATGATTTGGGAGATTTGGAAAAACACCTTCATGTAAATCATTTTGATGCTCCTTTACTCGATATATCCGCAACTTATATAAGGGAAAATATAAAAAAAGGAATCAGCATACAATACCTGGTGCCGGATTCCGTGTACGAATATCTGAGTGGAAGTAATGTGTATACCTAGAAATGGTATTATTTCAATCCAAATTTTACGACCGCATTTTGTCTATAACCAATAACGGCATTCATCACAGTAAATTCTAAGGGATCCGTATCCATATTACCTCTGGCAGTAATCAATTGAATGGTTTTGACACTGTGGGGAAGAATTTCTACGAGGTCATTTTGCCTTTGCAAAACATAAACTGAATTATTTTTTAGAATGAATCTCGTATCGCTCTGATTTTTGATTTCCACTTCCAACACTTTTGAATCACCAATAAATCCTTTATTCTTAAATAACAGGCATGAATCCAGCAATAGATTCATATTGGATTCTTTACCTACTAATAAGTTATCAAACCAGGCCACCGTGCGGCCGGCGAACATTGCCTCTTTTATTGAAGCCTCCGTTTTCTCTCTGGCCAATACCAGGGTAATGGGTCTATGTCCACCTCCTGAAAGATTAAATTGATAGTCCATCAAGCCATGTATATCTGAGGTACCCATTACCGTGAGGTTTTGGTCCTGAGCTATTTTCATAGCATCATCGGAGAAGGTGATGTCATTTACTACTTCTATTCCATGGAGCAAGTCCAGGGAGATCAGCTTTTTGTGAAAATCAGTAAGGGTGGCTAGTCCATTTTTTTGTTGGGCAATCCAATTTGGATGATTCCAAAAAATGAAAGCCCCTTGCTTTCTTGCCAGCTTGTAACTTTCAAGTGAATCAGCTACTTTAAATGCATTCACATCCTGAATAAATAATGCATTGGCATGACCAGGTGGCATGCGACGGGTGATCTCTGCCCCGTGAATCAATAGCAAATCATAGGGTTTATTATATTCTTTAGCCACTTCAAATGACCGGTTGCGATCTGGATGAGGAAGGTCGGTTTTATGAGGCTGATATTCGATATGCTCTGTAAGGGATATAGCATCCAGGCCATCTCGGATTGCTTCCTCAATTCTGATATTGGGCCATACTTGTCCGTCACTGAATACAGTATGAATATGAAAATCGCATTTTAAGGTTTTATAGCCGTTTACATTGGGAAACTGGATTTTTCTATCCAGGTCTTGTGCATATACACCAGAACCAATACAGCACCACAGAATTATACAATTGACGAGTTTCATACTGATAAAGATAGGTTAAATGGCGAAAAACATATTGGGAGACCAGGATGGAGTGTATGACCTATTGCAGGTTTTAAAAAGCTGTGCAATCAGTTTTATATTATTTAACACAAGTCCGTTCGTTCAATTTGGTTTTTGAATGTAGCTGTGGGATATATTCTTTTCAGAAATTAAAAAACTACGCCCTTGCAGGGCTATTGATTAATTGTTCTTTTTCCCAAGATCAAATTAATATCGTTAATTTGATCTTGGTTGTAAAACAAAGCCCTTTCAGGGCTAGCAAAATAGGTTCTATAGGGTAAATTCTTCTTCTACTCAAGGACTAATCTCTATTTCCACTGTGTTTAGGATGGACTGAATTTCTCTCTTCTTTGTCCATCTTCTATATTATTAGCGATCCCTACATTTGCATATTTCCTGCTTTTTATCATTTACCCCGGGTTGGCCATATTTATAAAATCCATTGCCGTTATATTGTATACTGGATGTTCCCAAAATCAGGTATATATTTCTCATTCAAATGGAATCATTTCGCTGGATGAAAACTTAACCAATTTGGCTTCATTTGAAACCATTGCAGGAGGGCTTTCCAGTCCCACCATTTCGAAAACCGGTACCATTTATTTTGCCACCACTGGTGGAAATCTTTTGGCATTTAAATGAAATTAGCCTTGATGCTGATTACTTTGTTTTGGGTTTGGAACCAGGAAAGACAGAAAGTTGCCCTCAATTTATTTAGGGTATTATATCAGGTAAATAATTTATCTTTGTATTGCGAACTTTCCCCCCTTTATTTCGTTTTAAGATATAAATCACTGGTACTATGTATCCTTTAGAATTAATAAAACCCATGGAAAATGAGCTTCTGCAGGCGGGATTCGAAGCGCTTACAGATGAACAGGAAGTTGAAAAAGCATTAAATGATAAAGAAGGCACTATACTGTTGATGGTCAATAGTGTATGTGGCTGCGCCGCTGCTCATGCCCGGCCAGGTGTAAATATGGCCCTGCGTTCTGACAAGACCCCGGATAAATTATATACTGTATTCGCCGGAGTGGATAGGGAAGCTACCGCCAAAGCACGCGAATTTTTAGCTCCTTACCCCCCATCCTCTCCTTCTATTGCTTTATTTAAAAATGGCGAACTGGTACATATGATCGAGCGATATCAGATAGAAGGTAGAAATGCAGATATAGTGGCTGCTAACCTAAAAATGGCTTTTGATACTTATTGTTAGGATACATTAGTACCCTATCCAATCACAAAATATTTCTTGACTTTTACGCTGATTACTGTAACTTTAAAGTACATCAAACTAAAAACTATGTCAGGATTAAGCCATTTTTTCAACATGATGAGCCGGTTTAATGATAATAACCTTTATATTTCCAGTTCATTAGTTTCAAATGACCGAAAATTTGCATATGAACATTCGAAGGCAATTAAGTCTTTACAAGTTTCAAAACCAAATGTATTGAGTGCAAAAGCATGGATTAATTGGCTTTCCATAAAACCGTTTGCAACATTGATTTCTTTTGTTATCAGCATCATTATCACCTATGTTTTATCCTCATTATTTATCAAAATTGCAGGAAATCTATTTGGATTTTAGCAACATCCGGTATTTTGTCCCATTCGCCAACTGAATTTCCTATTTGCCCGGTACAGTATCAGAAGGTCAAAAAGACCGAAGTTTGTGTTTATTTAGCCTCATTACTTAATCTAACCAGAGGTAAAATTGGTCTACAATTGAACTAATTTAAGCAGAAATATAAGCCCGACCGATTGCTCCCGGGAACTATCAATTTGGATGAATGGTTTTGATGATATGAAAAAGAAAATCCCATTCTTATTTTTTATACTTTGCTTTACTTATTTATCCTCATTTAGCCAGGATTTTATCATCAAAGAATTTGATGTAAAAATTAAAATAAATAAAGACGGTGTAGCCTTAGTAAACGAAGAAATCTCGGTCTATTTTAACGAATCAAGGAGAGGGATAATCAGAGAAATACCCTATAAATATAAACTGGAGGGCAAAGAATACAAAACCCCTATTTCGGAAATTAAAGTAAAGAACCAAAAATTTAAAATCACAGCATCCGGCAGTATTAAGAGGATCCGGATTGGTGATCCGAATAAATACCTGAGAGGTGAAGTCGTGTATACTATTTCTTATAAAGTGAAGGGACCATTTATTACTAATGGGACTTATGATGAATTCTATTGGAACATTACCGGAAACGATTGGACAGCCCCTATAGAAAAAGTAAAATACGATATTGAATTACCAGATGATGTATCCGTGCCCTATTCAGGGTTAAAACTGTTTACCGGCACATACGGATCAAAGGTAGATAGTGGTTATATACAACAAGGAGGGCGGCACATCTATGGCAATTCCATAGCAGCCTTACCTCCCGGGCAGGGCCTTACCGTATCTCTTCAATTACCACTGGGTTATATAGATCGAAAAAATGTGGCTGATCTGAATAAAACAAAAACCCAGGAAATAGTAGAAGAGGTGAAAATACAATGGCCCTGGGCTATTATACCCGCAGCCTTGATATCCTTATTTGTAGGATTTTGGAACAAAACCAGAAAAAGATATACTCCACATACACTTCAATCCCAAATGCCGTACCCGCCTGATGACATGAATCCGGCAGAAGTGGGAGCATTTTACGATCATGTAGTAAATGACCGGGATGTAATCTCCCTCCTCCCCTATTGGGCTGCTGATGGTTTTATCCGTATGGAACACGATACCCGCACAGACGATACGTATATTTCGAAATTGAACAATTTAAGTGGAAACCGGGCAGAGTATGAATTTACCTTATTTAATAATTTGTTTGCCAACAGACCCAGTGTTGCCATATCAGAATTAAAAAACAAGTTTCATACCACCCATAGCCTGGTGAAGTCGATGATAAAAAGAGAGATTATAGATATGCAGTTGTACGATAACGAATACCGGTATTGGTTTAAGTCATGGCGAGCATGGTTAGCCATATTGCTTCTTATCCCTATGGGTATAGCCTCATTTATTTTGGGTTATTGGTTTACCGGGATCTTCTTTTTCCTTGGCTTTCTGATCGGGCTAATACTTTTATTACAACCAGATGTGGTATCTCAGAAGGGTCACCGTATACAATTGCATCTTAAAGCATTTCATGATTTTTTAAAGAATAAAGATTCCCAGGCCATGCAATCCGTATTCGCTAATGATCCAAATTATTTCGATAAAGCCTATCCATATGCAGTAGCCTTAAATCTGGATAAATCTTTCGTGCAAAAAGCGAAGACTTTTCATCCATATGCTCCTACCTGGTATGGTTGGTACGGTATACCCGTGATGACCGGCCAGAGAAACACAATGGAGGATTTTGGAAATCAGTTTGAGCCGAAAGAAATCACCTCCGCTTTTAATTCTGTACCAATGCCTGAATCTGGCTCATTCAGCGGTGGAAGTAGTGGTGGTGGTGGATTTAGTGGCGGAGGATTTGGAGGTGGAGGCGGAAGTAGCTGGTAAGGTATAAGTTTTGAAAGAGTATTGGAATATTTACGCTTTGTCTGTTTTTTAAATAGTTCTTCACAATTAAATTATACTTTTCAATGCAACTTGTCAGTTGTACATGAACCAATAGGTTTATGAAGTATAAATTCAAATATCTTATCGTTAGTATTTTTCTAACTGTTGTACTTTCTTGTACCAACGAGAGTACCGTAATAACGGATTGCTCTACTGTCACAGGCGCTACATTTACTTCCAATAATGGACAATTGAGCAGCATGATTCAATCAAAATGCAGTGGAAGTACTTGTCACAGTACCGGAGCAAAGGAAGCACATGAATTTTTAGCCACTACCGATTATAATGCCATTAAATCATTCCTAGCTAAAGGGGCTAATTCAGTGCTCAATGGTTCTATGCCTGAAGGGTCAAAGCTGACATCGGCTGAATTGGGGCTTTGGCAGTGTTGGAAAGAATCTGGATTTACCCAGTAGGTGTACTATTTATTCTTTCTTTTTATAAAAGTCGAGTGTCGAGCTCAGACCTAGCTGAATGGTATTGTTATTTTCGACCTGGGTCCCATTTGCTTTATTAATTATTTGGCTCAGGTATCCCATTTCCAATCTGCCCAGCTTTGGAAATCGATATCCCAGAGCAAAATATAACCTGTTTTGATCAAAAATATTATACGCTACTCTTTTACCAAATGAAACGAATAATTCATCGTAGGTACTGAAATACCATGACTTTTCTTTAATGACCTTCCCTTTGAACGGGATCGAAAACCGGGTGAGTAATCTAAACCGGTTTTGAAATACTGCCTCTCCAGGTAAAAACACATCACCTTGCTGTGTGGGTAAATTTATCCATCGCTGTTCCAGCCTAAATCTGCTGGTCATTTCAAACTTAGCCACTTGATTTTTTATTTGCATTTGTTGCCAAAGTCGGTGTTCGGGAAAATTGGACTTGGCCGGAAACTCACCGTATGGATAGGTTTCTACAAAAGCATAACCCATAGAAAAAAAGGTTTGAGCGGAAAGGTGGTAATTTATAGCTGGTCGTAGAAGAAGTTGCTGCGGGTTGGATATAAAATCTGCCCTGCGTAACTGTGCTTCGAGGTGCACACCCCATTTAGGGCTTATTTTGTGATCACCAAAATACATCAACCAGGCATTGGTAATGGATGTTTGTTTTCGAATAGACTGAGCGGAGACTGTAAAGTGTAAAAACAATATAAAAGAAAAATAAATAAGTCGCATAAGAATTGAAAACTATCAAAAATAAAATAAAATTGTTTAGTGGATCAGATAAAAAACCGGTGCTCTCAGTGCAGAGCACCGGAAGTACATCAAGAAGATTTAAAGGCAACTTCACCTCTCTCATGTGGACCTAAAAATAATCTAGAATATATTCGAAAAACAACTAATCCATCCAATATCAGATTGAGTGCGGTAATTAAAGTAAGTGGCAATTGATTTTCATGTATATGACCTAACATCAAATCCTCTCCAATAAAAGTAGGTGAGTTTGGGAACCCAGCAAGACCCAGGCATGCAAAAATAAAAAACAAGCCAGTGTTGGGATAAGGTAATGACAGACCATGATATGTGTCCAGATGAATGGGTTCGCCATTTCTTTCAAGTCTTTTAATGCAGATAAATCCTATGATACCAGCAACAAATAATCCACTCAGATATAAAAACACCTGATCGTACCCGATCTTTTCATTGAATGAAATCGAAAGTGCCATATACATCTGGCTGAACAATACCAAAAACCAAGGGATGTAAGCACTACCTCTTAATACAAAAGCCGTAAGAATAAGCAGTAACGAAATCAACGAGAGTATTTCTGGTAAAAATCTGGTTAATTCAGAGGGTAATACTTGCTTATGGTTGGTAAAATACAACAGCAATACCAGTAAGGGGGTGAAGAAAAAAAGAACCGATTTTTTATTTATTAAAAGGGAAGAAAGACGACCCGAAATTTTAAGCGGCCGCCACAAATAACGATACATAAGCGTATCGAGATTCCACTCTTTGATTCCCAATACAAATAATGTCATTTTGAGTCTTCCCCATAAATTATCGGTAAAGCTGTGCTGCGGCTTGATAAAATTAAAAAATTGATCATGTATTTTATAGCTCAATACAGAAGGCGAAACCAATAACTGATAGCACCTCAAAAAAGCATTAGCCATAAAATGCACCAAAGCGACCCAGAACCATCCCAATGCCACTTCAATCATCATGAGCCCGATTTGAGTAATTGAAGAATACGCAATTTGAGTCTTTACCGTTGACTGCACTCTGGCTATTGAGGTACCAACCAAACTGGTTATCAACCCTATCAGGATCAACACTATTTTAAATATACTATTGTGTTCCCATATCGGATGTATCCGGATGAGAAGAAATATGCCAATATGTACGGATAATGAACCATAAAAAACTGCACTGCTGCTGGTGGGTCCTTCCATAGCTCTTGGCAACCATGATGAGAAAGGAAATTGAGCTGACTTCACCATTACTGCAATAAGAAATACAAATGGTATTATATAACCAATCCAGCTGACTGACTGATGAGCCTGATGAGATTCAGTCCAGGAAAGACCAGGCATTTCTTCGAACGCTATACTCTGGTGATGAATATGATGAGATAACCATAACCCTAATAACAAGGAGATATCTGCAATCCGATATACCGAAAATACCTTGAAGGAGTTTTTAACCGGCAAATATCTGTCTTTGTAAAAACAGATGAGAAAAAATGAGGTCACGCCTAAAATTTCCCAACCGATAAAAAGTGTTTCGAAATTTCCGGAAAGCAAGATCATCTGTAAACCACCATAGAAAAACAACATATTATTAAAAAATCGCTTAAACCCCTTTTCACGATGTATGTAATATTTGCTGAACATGCATACCAACAAAGTAATAACCGCCGAAATTAATGAGTACACTGCCCCATATCGATCAAGAAAAAATTTGATTGAAAAATCAGAAGTACCCGAGGTATAAATTTCCCAACCATGAGAAGTAATAAAATGAGAGTTCAACCTCGCCATTTCTGTTACTAAAATCAATATACCCAGGAAATGTAATAAAATGGAAACTATCGTAATCCTGAAGATTAAGTTCTCATTTTTATTTTCCGGCAAAAAAGCCAGGATCAACCCTACAAAAGGAATAAACGGTAAGTATTTTATCAGTTCATTCATGCTTGGTTGGATTTAGAAGTGTTACAGGAAGGTTTTCTTGTGTCGCGTGAAGGATGTGGTTGGTTTCCATCTCTTTTGCATTTTCAACAAAATGGTGAAAGTCTTGTACATGTTTTACAGTCTCATCCAATGGAATATATTCTTCAAATGCACCATTTTTAAAAAAGTGAAAAGTATTATTTTCCGGATCAATAGCCATTAAATGAACCCATCCCTTTTCAAACCAAGGATATAAATTAGGGTCAGACTGAATCGTATTCAATACCACATGAGGAAAATGTTCCACCAAAATCAATAACCTCACGGGATCATGCACTTCAATCATTTGCAAGGGTAGTCCGGGTCTCAGATCGCCATCACTGCTGTTGGCAACTCCAATGAGGCCGACTACATTATGAGGTAGCTTAGTACCGGCTCCTAATTTTTGATTATCAACTCTTGAAAAATAATATTCGAGATTAATACCACCGCATACGGGAGGTAAAGGCCTCATTACTCCTAAAAGTATTTTTCCATCGGGGTCAGTTTTGTAATCATACGAATTCATAAAGGCCCTTCTATCGAAAAACAATCCTTTGGTCAGAGATCGTTTACCGACAAAACATAGAGCATTGGTACCATGCCCGAGCTCAGGTCGAGGTTCGAACAATGAAACGGAACGTTGTTTGATTGCTTTGCGCACATGTTTGATATCTCGCGTGGTATTTATGGATGCAAATCGCCTGGATCTTTCCTTTGCATTGAGGTCCAATGCTTTTTCAAAGCTCACTCTGTTTTTATCGTGGTCACGGAGGTTTTCTTTGGAAATGGAATCTTCGTCGTAAAAAGCCATTTCATCTGCCGCTGTATCATGTAATGCGCCTACAAACTGGGTAGACTGGGGTATGACTAATCCTCTTTTTGCCAATTTTGCTCTTACTTTGGGATGATTAGCCATAAAGGCAAATACTCTGGCATTTACCGATCCTGGTCTACCACTACAAGCCCCGCAATCGTGTGCACCATGATGAGGATTATTTGCACTGCTCGAACCATGGGCTACTACATAGACCAAAGTCGCAAAATTATGGATCAATCCTATACCTCTCAACAAGCCTTCTACTCTATCTGTCATTTCATCTGTGGTAAATCCGATCTGTAATCCATTTTCAATTTCAGAAGGATCTCTATTTTCAATACTAAGTTTACCATGGATATTCATGTGCGCAAATGCATTGGATATGGCAGGACTCATCTTAGGATTAAAAAGATTGGATACCAATCGTATCGCTGCCCAAAAGCCAAGTGAAAGAGTAGTGATAAAACCTTTTAGAAATGTATGAGTACTTTCATGGTAAAGTATTTCATGTTCACGATCCGTTGGTACATCATGTTCTTTGATCAAGTATTTTGGAGTCACCGGTGCAGGGCATAGTTTTTCATAAAACTTTCCTTTTTCTGGCTGAAAATAAAATTCAACGCCAAAAAATCCCGGACAGCCAAGGGTTTCACAACTATGATCTACAAATTCTATATGACGACGCAACGAATCTTCCCGTTCGTCAATACAAAAGATAGCCTGAAAACTTATTTTAGAAACCGTGCCATTGCCATTCGAAACATCAGTACTGGCATCATGTTTTTGTTTAGCGCGTAAACCCCTCAATACTTCATCATAATAACTCCATTCAAAGGCATCTTGCCATATTTTCATCACCTCCTTATACTCGTCCGTGGGTACTTCTTCAAACAAATCCACAGGGGGGATGGTAATTTTATCTGCCAATGGAGACCAATGATCTCCAAATTCCGAATAGAGCACATCCAATTCCATTATTAATTCTAGAATAATTAATTCCTTTAACTGTATTTTCTTTGTATACAATAAAGAATCGGGCCTTTCTTCTACGGTTGCCGCCATGCCAGACCACCCCCTATGGGCAAACTGCTGGTCGAAAATATATTGTTCGAAATAGTCTTCTTTACCAACAATCTTTTTAAGTAATGATGTAATCGAAATGGAATCATCCATCAAAAGCGCCCGAGCTTTTTTGGTTTTAAATAAGGAGGTAACGCTGTGTTTTTCGATTTCCCGCAATGCGGGTAAAAGCCCCCAGTCTTCATACGGGAAATGCCAGATAGCAATACCCTGATCCAGGTAACTACTCAATATTCTGAATAGTAGCGGTTGCATCAAATTATCCATATCAAGATGGTAAACCAATTTCCAGTGTGCCCTCAATCTGCCAATTCTTGGATTGGATTCAATTTTATATTGTTTATTTAGGCATTTTTCAAGCCAATCATCTACATCCAATCCTTTTCGCTCCTGTATCTTTGATTTAAGTATTTCACTATTGATGCGCCCTAGAAGATATAGATTTCTAAAATCTTCCAGTGGAAGCATTACCCTATAACTAAATATTTCATGTGCAGAAAAAATAGCAGAGTAAAAGTCCAACTCCTGAAAAGCATGTAATGTATTGTGATGTATAAAGTCTTTCAGTGCAGTTTGCGAGGGGAGATAGTGTTTTAGTTCGTGCAGCAAGTGCTGCTCGTCAAAATGGGTATGATCTGTTTTAGACATTAAGAAACTGATTTAGTAGAGAGCGATTTTTTACGAGCAGCTAATTTGTGTTCAGACAACGGTACATGATCATCGGCACATATGATTTTCACTGTACCACCTGTAGCTATGTAGTCATGCTCGAAATGATGCAAATTTTCCATCACGGAATGGTCGATCAATTTCGTATTACAAAGATCTATTGTAATATTCATATCTGTCGGAATGGCTTCTAACTTAGCTTTAATTCCCAACCAATTGGTAAATACAGCTGCTTTGTTTATTTCTACCAGGTAGTTCTTATCGTCATCAAAAGATACTTTAGCCGGAGCCTTAAATAAGGCAAGGAAAGGGGCGCCATTAACTAAATGAATAATCATTTTAAGTACCATGCCTGCAAATATGCCTACTAACAAGTCTTCGTATAATGTAAAAAATATAGTAACCAGGAATATTGCCAACTGTTCTTTACCTATCTGGAAAATATGAATAAATTCTTTAGGGTGAGTGAGTTTAATACCAACCGTAATTAACATAGCTGCTAAAGCAGTATTGGGTATTAACTCTATGAGGTGAGAGGCTAATAATACAAACGACAAAATAAAAAAACCGTGAAAGAAATTGGCCCATCTTGTTCTGGCCCCATTATTTACATTGCTGGAACTACGAGCCACTTCAGATATCATAGGCAAGCCGCCCAATATACCAGCCATTGTATTTCCAATTCCTATTGCTATCAAATCCCGATTTGCGTCGGACTTTCGCTTAAAAGGATCCATCATGTCTATTGCTTTCACTGTCAGCAATGATTCCAAAGTACCTACCAGAGCAAACATGACAACGTACTTAATAAATAACCCAATTTGGGCCGTGCCTGAAAAATCAACATTCCATTTTACATGATCCAATAGATTGCCGATCTTTACCAAAGCATAAGGAGGCTCGGTGTGTTGAAAGTCCATTACTAATTCTGCAGGAATGGCAATTAATAAAACCACTAATGGGGCTGGAATTTTTTTCAATATGGAGTTTTTGATGTAGGGCCAACCCAACATGATTACAAGGCTTACTACACCGATAGCGGTTGCTTTTGGATCAAAATGAGCTATAAAATTGGGAATATTTGCTAAAAGGGTAATTGGCCCTTCACCTTTGGTGAGAGCTGGGTCTATATCTAATAATACGGGTATTTGTTTTGCTATAATGATTAATCCGATTGCAGCTAACATACCGTGTATAGCCGATAAAGGAAAAAAATCAGACAGTTTACCCAATTTTAATATTCCAAAAAGGATCTGCACAATGCCTGCAACTACTATAGCGCCTAATGCCAAATGCCAACCGGTATCCCCGCCTCCAAAATCCGCAACAGCCCCGGCTACTATAACAATGAGTCCGGCAGCGGGACCTTTAATGGTGAGTTTAGAGCCAGCAATATGGCTTACTATTAATCCACCTATAATGGCAGTTACCAAACCCATTAGTGGTGGAAAATCTGAAGCTTTAGCAATACCTAAGCTAAGAGGTAATGCTAAGAGAAATACTATAAATCCAGAAATCGCATCCGCAGAAAAATTTTCTTTTAATCCCGCAATGCCATCTTTGGGAAGCTTAATTGTTTTTGTATGACTGCTCATTTAAATTGATTAAAGAATTAATGAATGCATATTACACTACATTAATAATGAAGAAATAAATAAATTTAAAATTGCCATTGGGCAAGATCACCCACTTGGCGAGGGCCTATATAAAAGGCAAAATGTTTAACTTAACAATCTAATTTAAGGGAGCAAAACAATAAATACTTATTTGGGTATAAAATCAGATCCTGAAATAATTTGTAAGATCTGATAAAAAGTTGTGTAAAAAGTCTTCTTTCCTGGATTGCGTATCTATAAATGATTTCATCATTAGCACCTGCTTCTTCTTCTTCAAATTCCTTATTTTCTATTTGATCCGGATGTACAGGAAGACTGAAGTCGTTTTGCAAACTAAGGCTTCTGAATTCAAATTTAAAGTCTGTGGAAAAGTTTTCTTTGGCTGTGATTGCATGATATACTTTGACAAAATCGTTTAAACCGATTATTGTCAAAATAAATAATATGCTAATATTTTTAAATCCCAGCATTTTTGAGTTTAAGAAAGTCAAATGTACGATTACAAATTTAAGAAATTTGAAAAATTTTTCTACAAATATTGGTAAAAATTGTATCGTTCATTGAAAAATAAATGCATACCTGCCAATTGCACAATCAGTCTATCTCTCCTTTTCCAACTTGTTTTTTTAATAACATAAATCGAAAATGTGAATTATTTACGAATCCATAATTTCAATTTATGATCGGGCAGCGAAAGTGATATGGAATAGCTATCCGGTATTTCCTTACCCTCACTAAAAAAAGTAACCAATCTGGTACCGACAGGCATGCCATCCAAAGATTGTTTTACATAGGTCGTATATTTTTTATACAGCCTCTTGTTTTGGTCCAAATAAAGGACATTTTCTCTATCCAGAAATTGGCTGAAAGAATTAAAAAAATAAAAACCCGTAAACTCAGAAAAGGGGAGATCAAGTATATTTGAATGAACCATTTTTACTTTAGTAAGGTGGTTTTTCTTTATTATTTTATTGGCTACCTGTACCATTCTTTCATTTTCCTCTACTCCCGTATAAAAACCTTCGGTCAATATACTGGCAATGAAGCAAAATTTACCTGCTCCCGCTCCTATATCCAATATTTGAGAATTTACATTTGTATTAAGCAATGTTGCTGCAGTTTTCGCTATTTCCACCGGTGTAAAATGAAGTGGGGATAGTTTTCTTAAATCCAGCGGATAAATAAGGTCAAACTGATGATCCGTTATTTTAACGTGATTTTTAAGATCAGAAAATTGCAATGCTCATTCCTATTTTATTGTATTGCCTATTTATTACAACCCTGTCTATTCCATCCATAACTAACTTCTCCTTATACCCGGCATTCTTCCCGGAGTATAAGGTGCACCCGCTTTTTCCAATTGCATTTCTATCTTGGATACTTCCTCCGTGATGGCATTTACTTCATTGATTACTTTATTCAGTTCACTATTGGTCTCGGTGAATGTTTTTTTCATGCTGCCGGTAGGGCCGCTGGAAATATCCCACAGACTTCCTATGATGCTAAATACTTTACCGTTAATACCCGGTACGGTCTCAAACTCGCGAGAGGCCAGGGTCTGATCACCATTCATGAGTATACCAACTTTGCGTAATCTTTCTTCGAGCGCCAATGCGTCATTATTTACAGACAGGGGCAGCTTAGGGGTCTGTAAAAATGCAGCTTTGATAAAACGAAGTTTATTTGACAGATCGCCCTGGTAGCGCTGTACCATAGAAGATAGCCTGCGCATTTCGGCGACATCCTTATTGAATGCCATTACTGCTTTTTCATCTTCAGCTTTGATGGTAGCATTATTCAGTGGAGTGGCTTTAATCGTAGTACTTGCATTCAGATCTATGTATTTGCCATTTTGAAATTTACTGAGTGATACTTTATAGTTGCCGGGTAGAACGGGATATCCTTTTTCTGCACTGGCAAACACACTTACGGGACCATCACCACCAAGACTCACACTACTTATGGGTGCAGAGCGAAGATCCCAGAAAAAAGAATTAGCCCCTTTTTTAGCAGGGAGCTTTAATCGACGAACGATCTCGCCATTTTCATCGGTGATAGTAGCAAGTGAATAGGGTTCGGGTTCATAATCTTCCATACGCAGTGAATCTATGCTTGGATAATAAACAGGCTCACCCTTTTTTATTTTTTCAGCTTCTTTGGCTTTTCGTATTTCTTTTAAAGTCTTTATATCTTCTTTGATCGTGTATGCGACAGTAACACCAGGCAGTGGATTGGGCACCGTATAAAATGATTCGCCTTGAAATCCTTTGTCACGAACACCGAGCGGATACCAGGGATTGTACATCACCGCATCTTTGGAAGGATAGATATAGGCATCTCTGGATAAATTTTGCTTGTCAAAATTTCTTATTGATGCATAGTTTTCTAATATCCAGAATCCACGCCCGAAAGTGGCCAATACCAGGTCGTTTTCTCTGCGTTGGATCTCCAGATCACGCACGGCTATGGTAGGCAATCCGTTTTTAATCTGTGTCCAGGTCTTAGCTCCATTTACTGAAACAAATAATCCGAATTCTGTACCCACGAATAAAAGATTGGGATCTACATGATCTTCTGCTATGGTATACACACTACCGCGTTGAGGCAGATTGGCTGCAATGGAAGTCCATGTCTTACCAAGATCAGTAGTCTTAAAAAGATAAGGTTTGAAATCGCCCATACGGTGCTGATTGATTGCGACATAGGCAGTGTTTTTATCATGAAGTGAAACGATGATTTGATTTACATAGGAGAGAGTCGGTGAGCCGGGTATAGTACTCAGTTTATTCCATGAGGTTCCGCCATTGGTTGTAACATGTATTACTCCATCATCAGTACCGACCCAGAGCAGATCAGGATCTTGCTTTGACTCTGCGAGGGATACTATATTGCCATAGATATCGGTACTTCCATTTTTAGCTACTGCATCTATGCTCCATACTTTACCCATTACTTCCTGCTTATTTCTATCTATACCAGAGGTAAGATCGGGGCTGATTATTTTCCAGGAGTCACCACGATCATCCGTGCGATATACTTTATTTGCAGCAAAATACAATCGTTTGTGATCGTGCTGCGAGATTACCAGCGGTGCATCCCAGTTCCAGCGGTTGGCGGTTTCGTTTTGATATTCGATGGGTCGTATATCGGTTTGTTCTCCACTGCGTTTGTCGAACCTTTGCAGACCTCCATACTGTGATTGGGCGTAGATGATGTTTTCATCTGTATAATCCACCTGGGATTCGAATCCATCACCACCGCAGGTGATATACCAATCTGCATTGGTGACGCCATTGCCACTAACCGTTCGGGATGGTCCACCTAACGAAAAATTATCCTGAGTACCACCATAAACGCCATAAAATGGTTTGGCATAGTCTACGGCTACTTTATAAAACTGAGTGATTGGCAGATTGGCTTTGTATTGCCAGTTTTGACCATCATCCCATGATTCGTACAGACCCCCGTCGCAGCCTACGAGAGTATGCATCGTATTTCCGGGATCTATCCAAACGTGATGATTATCTACGTGTTTGTTTTTTTCACCAAATTGCCTGAAGGTCTTGCCTCCATCATCACTGATCATAAGATAGGTATCGGCGCTCCACAGTCTGTTAGGATCGAGCGGATCACAGAATAATTCCTGGTAATAGTTACCACTTGTCTTATGTGAACCTCTTTTTTCCCAGCTCACCCCTCTATCGGTACTGCGGTATACACCACCATCTTCACCTTCAACTATGGCATAGACATAGTCTGGCTTAGCAGGAGATATGGCCAGGCCTATCCGACCGAGATCTTTACCACCAGGGAAACCACCGCTTACTTTATTCCAGGTGGCACCTGCGTCGGTACTTTTATATAGTGCTGATTCCGGCCCTCCACCGATATACGTAAATATTTTTCGTTGGCGCTGGTGGGCAGCAGCATAGAGTACATTATGGTCGCGGGGATCCATGAGAATTTCATTGAATCCGGTATGATCACTCACATGTAAAATTCGATTCCAGGTCTTTCCACCGTCGGTGGTCTTATAAATACCGCGCTCACCCCCACTGGTCCACACTGGACCATAGGCAGCCACATAAACCACATTACTATTTTTAGGATCTACTACTATCTGACCAATATGCTCTGAATTTTTGAGACCCATATTTTTCCAGGTTTTGCCGGCATCTTCAGATTTGTAGATACCATCGCCGTAGGCCACAGAGCGTTGATTGTTGTTTTCGCCGGTGCCGAGCCAGAGCACCGCATGATTGCTGGGATCCATAGTAAGTGCACCCATACTGTAAGAGCCATACGAATCAAAGATAGGAGCGAAGGTAGTCCCTGAATTGATGGTCTTCCAGATGCCGCCGGATGCTACCACGAGATAATATTCGCTGTGATTATCAGGATTGACAACGATCTGGTTGATGCGACCTGAAACCAGGGCCGGACCAATATTGCGTAGTTTGAGTCCGGAGAAAACATCGGATTTGAAAGTGTCTGCAGCCGGTACAGTAGATACCGGAGTAGTTACAGCAGATTTTGTTTCTTTAGGTTTTTTTGTTTGACCAAAAATGCTGATAAAAGCAAGGCATAGAAAAAAGCTGAAAGTCGATTTCATTTGAATAGCGGATTTAAGTGAGCAAAATAATAAAATTGGTGGAGTGTGCAGGGGTGATTTTTTAAGATGTAGAAAAGGTTCTAAATAGATTTAATTCATTTTTTAATGGTTTGATTTTCACATATATGCTCACAAATTTTATACTTAAATACCTAAAATGACTCTATTTTGAGGCTTTAAAAAAGTATTAAAAAATGGGTATTCGTGTAGCCATACATCATAAAATGCACTACGATTACGATCGTTTTATTGAAGTATCGCCCCAGGTAATCAGGCTCAAGCCTGCTCCTCATTCACGCACACCCATTCAAGCTTATTCATTAAAAATAGCGCCTGCTGATCACTTTATTAATTGGCAACAAGATCCATTCGGGAATTACCTTGCCAGGGTGGTATTCCCAAATAAAATCAATCATTTATATATTGATGTGGAGGTCATAGCCGAAATGATCATCATTAATCCTTTTGATTTTTTCCTGGATACCTATGCAGAAAAGACTCCTTTTATTTACGAAGAACAGATCGCTAAAGAACTCTCGCCCTATTTTGAAATAATAGAGAGGGATCCCCAGGTATTGGAACTGGTAGATCAGATAAAAACAAAATTAAACAGGCACACTATTGATTGCCTGGTAGAGATAAATCAATACATAAGCAATCTTATTGGCTATACCATTCGGCTGGAACCCGGTATCCAGACTTGTGCTGAGACGCTCCAAAAAAAAACCGGATCGTGCAGGGATTCGGCCTGGCTGCTGGTACAAGTGCTCAGGCATATCGGATTGGCTGCCCGATTCGTTTCAGGATACCTGATTCAGTTAAAACCGGATGAAAAACCACTGACCGGACCAGCCGGTCCCAGTGAAGACTTCACCGATCTGCATGCCTGGGCAGAAGTGTATATTCCCGGTGCCGGATGGATAGGCCTTGACCCTACTTCCGGATTGTTTGCATCAGAAGGGCATATTCCATTGACCTGTACACCTCACCCTGTGAGTGCTGCTCCCATCACCGGATTGATACAGAAATGTGAAACTAATTTTAGTTTTAAAAATGATATTACACGTATAGAAGAAAGCCCACGCATTTCTTTTCCTATTACCGAAGACAAGTGGCAAAAGGTTAATGTACTTGCCGAGCAAATAGATCAGGATCTGGAAAAGATGGATGTCAGATTGACTATGGGCGGTGAGCCAACTTTTATCTCCGTAGATGAAATGGATGCACCAGAATGGAATTCCACTGCAGACGGGGTGCATAAACAAAAACTTGCAGCTATTTTAGTGGATAAACTCTATGACTTTTATGGGGGAAACGGCATCAAACATTTTGGTCAGGGAAAACAGTACCCCGGCGAATCCTTGCCCAGGTGGCAATACGGAGTATACTGGAGAAAAGATGGAAATAAAATCTGGCGTAACAAAGAACTTTTTGCTTCTTTTGATGCAAAAGGAAATGCTGATACAGAGGATTTGAAAAACTTCGCCCAGACCATTGCAGAAGTCATGAACCTGGAAAAGGAATCCATCATACCGGCATATGAAGATGCTTTTTATTATTCCTGGGAAGAAAACAAATTACCTCATGATAAAGACCCGCTCAAGTCTGATCTGAAGGATAGTTTGGAACGCAGAGCACTCATGGAAGTTTTACATCATGGGTTGGCCAATACGGTAGGGTATATTATTCCCATTCATTTTAATTACCAGATCGAAGAATGGGAAACAGGTGAATGGAATCTGAAAAGAAAAGAGCTGTACCTGATTCCTGGGAATTCCAAAATAGGCTATCGACTCCCATTGAGTTCACTCCCTGACAATACTGAAATTCACCAGTTTGAGAGAGATCCCTTTACTCCTGCGGACAAATTAAAAGCATTTGAAGAGCGATCTATACTTAGTAAGAAAAAGAAAAATCATAGAAAGGACATCACTATTAAAACCGCACTTTGTCTCGAGATAGTGAACGGAAATGTATATGTGTTTTTGCCTCCTCAGACTAAAATTGAAGCCTATCTTGAACTAGTGGAATTTATACACAGCGTATCCGAAAAATTGAAAATGCCCATTTTGCTAGGAGGGTATGAGGCTCCTTACGACAATCGAATAGAAAAAATTTTAGTCACGCCTGATCCGGGAGTGATAGAAGTAAATATTCCCCCTTTAAAAAACTGGACTGAAATATCAACTACCATCCACGGAATATATGACCTGGCAAAGAAATCAAGATTAGGAGCAGAAAAATTTATGCTTGATGGCAGGCATACAGGATCAGGAGGTGGTAATCACATCACACTGGGTGGCATCAGTCCCGCCGATAGTCCATTTATCAGAAGGCCTTCCTTACTCAGAAGTATGATCACTTTTTGGCAACACCATCCATCCCTGTCGTATTTATTCAGCGGTAGTTTTATTGGACCCACTTCTCAAGCACCCAGGGTAGATGAAGGCCGGGAAGATGCTCTTTATGAATTGGATCTTGCATTTAGCCAAATACCCGAGACCATAGATCCTCCCTATTGGATGGCAGATCGCATACTAAGAAATTTATTGATCGATGTAACAGGCAACACCCATCGCTCGGAGTTTTGTATAGATAAATTATACTCTCCATACGGTACCAATGGCAGATTGGGAATAATTGAATTCAGAGGATTTGAAATGCCCCCACATGCAAGAATGAGTGCATTGCAATATCTGCTCATCCGCGCATTAGTAAGTAGTTTTTGGAAAACCCCTTATCACAAAAAGCTCATTCATTGGGGCAGGGAACTGCATGATAAATTTATGCTGGAATATTTTATCAGGTCAGATTTTAACCAGGTAATAGATTATTTACATCACGCCGGATATGCAGTAGAATCCTCCTGGTTTGATGCTTTTTTTGAATATCGGTTTCCGGTGATTGGTAGTTTCAGCGCTGGTGATATCCGATTAGAGCTCCGTTGGGCATTGGAACCCTGGCATGTATTGGGAGAGGAAGTAACCTCTACAGGTACTGCTCGGTATGTGGATTCATCGGTAGAAAGAGTACAGGTGAAATTAAGCGGATGGCATCCTGACCGATACCTTTTATCCTGTAATGGAACTATAATTCCTGTAAAAAGTACTGCGTCAAAAGGTATATACGTATCGGGGATAAGATATAAAGCCTGGTCTCCTCCATCCGCTTTACATCCAACGATAGGCGTAGATACGCCATTGGTTTTTGATGTGATCGATACCTGGAATAATAAATCAATAGGGGGATGCACTTATCATGTAGCTCACCCCGGAGGACGCAATTATGAAACCATTCCGGTCAATGCTTATGAGGCAGAAGCCAGGCGGCATGCACGATTCAATCCGGAAGGTCATACGCCGGGCCATATCCTTTTCAAGCAGGAATCTACAGGAACTATTGGCAGAATATTCAGTATCAAGGATGAAATAAAAGATTTTATCATACCTGCTGCAGAAATGGAGATTGATTTAGGCACTACTTACGATTTACGAAAAAGAAAAAGAAAGGGATAGGATTATTCAATCTTGATTGTTTCTTTGTTTAGAATTTTATTAATTAAATTATCAGGTATGGAATTGACTGCACTTTTTAATTTTTCTGCCCAATAATTGGTGAGCTCTGTAAGATCATTCTCATAAAATCGGTGCTCAGTCAATTCAAAATTTTCCGAATTAAAAATTAAAACATCAATAGGATATCCGACATCATTTGCACTTACCCGGGTACTGTCAAAGGATAATATACCCGTCTTTAGCGCAAAAAGCAAAGAGGATTCATAATTGATTGTACGCTGCAATACCGGTTTCCCGTATCCGGAATTTCCAATAATCATAAAAGGTGTTCCCTCTCCTATTTCAATCCAGTTTCCTTCCGGGTACAACATGTACAATTTAGGTGAATCGTCATTGGCCATTTGCCCACCTACAATAGTAAAAATATTGAAACTGATGCCTGATCTCATCAAAATTTCCCTATCCTCCTCGGCGACCTTTTTTATTTGTTGCCCCAATGCATTTACCGCTTTATACATTTTATCAAAGCCGCTGGTTTCATTTAATATTTCTTCAAAATAAGTAATCACCTTGTCACGCACAGACCGCAGGCCGGATGTCATAATAAAGATGGGATAGGAACCGTATTTGTGTACGAATACTTTTTTGGCTGTTGTGGTTTCAGATCCGGATGTAATTCGGGTATCGGCTACAGCCACCAATCCGGTTTTTAATTTTATTCCAAGACAATAGGTCATGTACAACTAGAATTTAGTATGATATGGAAATCAGAGAAGGTGTAAAATAAGCAATTTTAATTCAACGATAAAAATGAGGCTATTGATTCTGATTTTGAGTTTGTTTCAGTGAGAAGAGTTTGTCAATGGAGAAAAAAGTTTCGAAAATAGCATTGGAGACCTCATTCAACTTGGTCTGGATATCTTCCAGGTTTTCATGCAAGCCTGACTTTACTATTTCTTTTATATCGGTATATTCCAGATTTGCTTTCAATTTGCCCAATTCTCTTTGGGCTAAATTATGATTGGTCGGACTTATACTGGAAATATTATTCATACATTGTTCAGCTGAGGTAATGCATTTTAATATGGATCGTGGAAAGGCTTTATCCAGTATTAAAAACTCTGATATATGCAGAGGATCCAGTTTGCCGTATTTTTTACGGTACATATCGTACGCACTTACCGATTTCAATAGAGCGCTCCATTGAATCAAATCTATTGAGGTACCTACCGCGCCAAGCGAAGGTAACAGAATATGATATTTTACATCAATGACTCGTGATGTTTTATCCGCCCTTTCCAGCAGCTGACCTATTTTACCAAAATGCCAGGCATCGGATCTTGAGATAGTGGAATCCAATATACCATATAAAAGCTGAATACTTTTTTTAATAGACTGAAAGAAAAACCTGGGATCTTTGTTCTCCCACACCCGCTCATCCAACCCTCTTTTCACATCATAATACAGTGAATTTATTTGCTCCCACACTTCTATGGTGAGCTCAGGCCGCACCGATCTTGCATTTTCACGGGCTTTTGAAATGGAATTGTAAATGGAATTGGTATTTAAAGGATCCAATCCCATAAAATAAATGATACTGGATTTATCGGATTTTTCAAACCGCTCTTTAAAATCAGCTACATCACCGGTAGTGATTACCAATGGCATCCATTGTTCTTCCGTCTTCTTTAGCTCCAGGCTCAGATTAAAATTAACATCCAAAAACCGGGCATAGTTTTCGGCCCGTTCAATATATCTATTCATCCAATAGATAGCATCTGCGACTCTACTTAGCATTTTTTATAAGTTTAGGGTTAATTTTATTAAATATCCACTACCCAGGTATCTTTACTTCCACCCCCTTGGGATGAATTCACTACCAACGATCCTTTTTTCAACGCTACCCTGGTTAAAGCACCGGGAATAATTTTAATTTCTTTACCATACAAGGTATATGGTCTTAAATCAACATGTCTTCCTTCTAGTGTGCCACCCGATAAAGTAGGAACTCTCGATAGGTTTAAAGTAGGTTGTGCAATGTAGTTCCTGGGATTAGCTATAATTTTTTCTTTAAAACTATTTATTTCTTCTTTTGTAGATTTTGGACCAATGAGCATACCGTATCCTCCGCTCCCATCGGTCTGTTTGACAACTAATTTGTCTATATTCTCAATTACATAGTTACGATCTGATTCATTGGCACAAATAAAGGTTTCCACGTTAGGCAAAATCGGATCTTCCCCTGTATAGTATTTGATAATCTGCGGGATGTATGCGTATACCGCCTTATCATCAGCGACTCCGGTACCGGGAGCATTTACCAGAATTACGTTTCCTTTCAAATAAGCATTAAACAAACCCGGCACGCCCAGCATGGAATCCGGCCTGAACACCAGTGGATCTAAAAACGAATCATCGACTCTTCGATACAATACATCCACTTTCTGTAAGCCATTGGTCGTGATCATATAAAGTTTTTCATCCCGTACCACCAGGTCTCTTCCTTCTACCAGTTCTGCTCCCATTTGCTGTGCAAGAAAAGCATGCTCAAAATAGGCCGAATTATAAATACCCGGGGTCAGTACAGCAATAGTAGCCGGGGAAAAATCCGATAATGATTCCAACATATCCCGTAAGAGATGAGAATAATTGGATACCGGTCTTACATTCAAAGCTTCGAATAAGGCTGGAAATGTACTTTTCAAAATTTCCCTATTGGCTAATAAATACGAAACACCCGAAGGGGTGCGCACATTATCTTCCAGTACTTTATACTGACCATGATCATTGATCAGGTCAGTTCCGGATATATTTGTCCAGACCTGTCTTGCCGGATTGAAACCCACACATTGGCTCAAAAAGGAGCTGGAAGTATGAATCAGGTATTCAGGAATGATTTTATCTTTTAAAATTTTTTGATCGTGATATAAATCATTTACAAATAGATTCAATGCAAAGGTCCTTTGTTTGAGGCCTTTGTCCAGGTAATCCCACTCCTGTCCTGGAATTATTCTCGGCATGATGTCCAGGGGCAGGATTTTCTCTACCCCTTGTTTATCACTGTATACATTAAAAGTCATTCCAAGAGAAAGCTGTACTCTTTCTGTAGATTTTTGCAAGAGCAATAGTTCATTTATACCAATTTTTTGAATGTGGTCCTTGACTATCTGGTAGTAACTTTTGATAGTTTGATCCTGGCCAAACATTTCATCAAAGTACCCTTTGGTTTCGTATTTATCAAAATTTAATTGGTCCATTCTGCGTACAATTGATTGTTTTTAATAAAACAGAATTTCTTATCGATGCTGAGGTAAAATAATATAATATTTTTTGATCATTATAAAATTTTAATTCGTATTCTTTATTTTCAAACAATGCCTGGAGGAGGAATTAGTGTCCCACTTATGTCGATATCCCTGCATCACAATTTCCCTTAAACCTCATTTATTAATTTGTTCTGATGGAGATATAGAATTACAAATGAAATAGTTTCTTTCCTTTTTAGAAAATTAATAATACATCGGAAGGAAAAAGAATTTTCAAACTCCCAGGTTTTCAAAGTAATGCCTATCAATTTATATGAATGCTCTTGACTCCGGGACTCGGCAAAGTTGTGATCGTACTATTTATATTCTTATTCATTAAACAGCCTGAAGGTCGTTTTACTGAAAATATGATATTGAATTTGATTATCAAACAGCCTGAAGACCGTTCTACTGAAAATATGATATTGAATTTTATTCTCAAACAGCCTGAAGGCCGTTCTACCGAAAATGGTATTGCATTTTATTCTCAACAGCCTGAAGGCCGTTCTACTGGAAATTCCTTAGCTACATCATAGCCCCTCTCAATAAATCGACACTTTTTCTCACCCCACTATTAGCTTCTTCCTTTCCTTCAAATTCAATGGAAATATATCCCTGATAATTTACTTTTTTCAGGATGTCTATTATTCTTTTGTAGTCCAGATCTAAACTATACCATTCGCCACCACCATAATACGTTTTGGCTTGAACAAAACAAGTATGCGGAGCTATCATTTCCAGTTTAGAATACGGATTTTCAAGAAAGTTCCCGGTATCCATGAGCAATTGTAGCCATGGATTATTTACTGCTTTCATGATCCGAAGCATACCCTCAGGAGTAGATCCCAACCCCCAGTGATTTTCGAGAGCAAGCAATACACCGAGTTCTTCGGCACGCCGGGTGCAAACTGCCGTACTTTCTATACACCATTTGAAGGCATCTTCTTCGGTATAGCCCGGCAGGGCAGGCTCCTGGCCCCGGTTTTTCATAAATTCATCAAATGACTTTATAGTATTCCATCTGCCGGTATTCAGACGCATACAAGGTATACCCATATCGGCTGCTAATTCCAGACAATGATTGGTATGATCTATGTGTTTTTGCAATTCAGCTTTATCCGGATTTACAAACCCCTGGTGAATAGACAGACAGGTGAGTGCAATGCCATTTACAAATGCATGTTTCTTGATTTTATGCATATACGATTTTTCTTCACTTTCCATCTGGCGATGCAATATATCCACTCCCTCCAGGCCCAATGCAGCTGCGTTGTCTATTACCTTTTCTATTGGGTATTTGTCCCCTTTAAAATGCCAGTACGAATAACTGGATACACTGAGTTTGATTTTACTTTTTAAAGCATTACCTGATATTTGACCGATTGAAGGCAAATCTTTTAAAAAGGGAGTTAATGGTGCTATTGCAAACAGTTTTGAAAAATCTCGTCTTTCCATAAAATTATATGATTTCTCCTTTGAAGGTAATAAATTTACATTTCAATCATTTAAATACAATTGGATTTTGAATAAAACGGATGTTTTGATTATTGGTTCAGGTGTGGCAGGTATGTCATCCGCAATACAATTAGCAATACTAAATAAAGATATTCAAATTACATTGCTCACTAAAGTATTGCAGTTTGAAAGCAATACCCGGTATGCCCAGGGAGGGATAGCTGCGGTATGGGATGAGATGAAAGATAATTTTGACAAACACATAGCTGACACACTGGATGCAGGTGATGGTTTATGTAATGTAGAGGCTGTAACCAATGTGGTAAAAGAAGGCCCGGCTCGGGTACAGGAAATCATAGATTGGGGTACCCGGTTTGACAAAGTAAAATCTGATCTTGCCTATGATCTGGGGCGGGAAGGCGGACACAGTGAAAACAGGATATTACATTATAAAGATCTCAGTGGAGCAGAAATGCAGCGAGCCCTGATGGAAAAAGTAAAATCACTTCCGAATATTACTGTCAAAGAAAATTATTATGCTATAAACCTGATTACTCAGCATCACCTGGGATGGTCAGTGACCCGCGTATCTCCGGGCATCGAATGTTATGGGGCCTATGTATTAAACAAAGCGACCAAAGAAATAGAAACCTGGGTATCCAAAATAACCATACTGGCTACAGGAGGTGCCGGTCAAATCTATCGCAATACTACTAATCCCCAGATCGCTACCGGTGATGGTGTAGCCATGGTATACAGAGCCAAGGGCAGAGTGGAAAACATGGAATTTGTACAGTTCCACCCCACTGCATTGTATAATCCGGCAGGAGAAAATCCCGATTTTTTGGTTTCCGAAGCGGTGCGGGGCTTTGGAGGAATATTAAAAACCAAGGATGGTGAAGAGTTTATGCATAAATACGACTCCCGTAAATCATTGGCCCCTCGGGATATAGTGGCCCGTGCCATAGATAATGAAATGAAAATACGTGGTGATGATTATGTATATCTTGACTGCCGACATTTGGATAAAGATGCATTTGTAAATCATTTTCCCACTATCAATAATAAATGCCTGAGCATAGGCATAGACCCCATGAAACAAATGATCCCGGTGGTACCTGCCTGCCATTACATGTGTGGAGGTGTTCATGTAGATCAGCAAGGAAGATCGTCTATACTGCACTTATATGCAGTGGGGGAATGCAGCAGTACCGGATTACACGGGGCCAATCGATTAGCGTCTAATTCCCTGCTCGAAGCATTGGTGTATGGTAAAAGAATTGCGGTAGACATAAACGGGAATATTGGTGCCATTGAATTAAACCATGCCATACCGGAATGGAATGATAGTGGGACAACTGAGCCAAAAGAAATGGTATTGATCACCCAAAGCTGGAAAGAACTCAAAGAAGTAATGAGCAGCTATGTAGGTATTGTGCGATCCAATGTGCGTCTCAAACGTGCGATGGACAGATTACATTTACTTTACAATGAGACAGAAGATCTTTACAATACTTCTGTATTATCACCTCAGCTATGTGAATTACGAAATCTGATTTCAATAGGCTATTTAATCACCCGATCGGCAGCTCTGCGAAAAGAAAGCAGGGGTTTGCATTACACTACTGATTATCCGGAAGAGCAGGGGTTTTTGGAAAATACCTTGCTTTAAAATACACTGATAAATTGAATATTTCAATTTGTTCCATTTTGTATTTTGTTTAATGTAAAAATTTTTTATTCATGTTATTAAAATTTAATTGGATCGTATTCTTGACGGTATCTCTTTACAAAGCCGGCCTGGCAGGAGTTGTATTGACGAACCTGCAAACTGAGTATCAGCCCACCCCCCTGGGAATGGATATTTTAAATCCACATTTTTCATGGCAGATGAAAGCCAATGATAGCCGAAGGGGATATTTTCAAAAGGCATTTCAATTAATCGTATTGGATCCAAATCATGAAGAAGTATGGAATACAGGTAAGAAAAATACTTCACTTTCTCATAGCATCGAATACCAGGGTAAAGCGTTACGACCGACTACCCGATATACCTGGAAGGTGATGGTCTGGAACAACCAGGATCAAATGAGTGTTGATTCATCCTGGTTTGAAACCGGTTTATTAAATCCCTCCATCACTGCCTGGTCCGGAGCAAAATGGATTGGTGGGGGTGATGATGATTTGGTATTGCATGCACATTATCTTTCTGTTTTTAAATTTGAATATACAGTTCGTCTGGATCGAATTTCGAAGACTACCCGTGCCGGGTTTTTAATTGGTGGAAATGACAGGCGATTAATGAATAAAAATCTCAATCTAATGCAGGTTGAAAACAAATTGAATGAAAGTTATATTCAATTCGAATTGGATATTGCCGGCCTGGATACACCAGGTCAACCTGCTCGCCTTGTTATTTATCGAGCAGGATATCATGCAAATGATAATGCCGATACACCCATTCTAACCCTTGATATCCCTGCCCATTTGATAAATAATGCAAACAAATACGAACCGCATTCTTTCTTGGTGGAATGCAATTTTGGATTATTTACCATCTATGTTGATGAAAAAAAGAAAGAAAATATATTAGCCGATAAAAATGCCCCCACACCCGGACCCTTTGCTACTCCGGGAATAAATCTGAACCCCATAGGTCGTGGAAACAATTTTATCAGTTTTCCAATGCTTGGGGATATTGGATTTTGTACTCAGCCAGGACAAATCGCTTATTTCTCCAATATTAAAATCAAAAATTACCGGTATCCTTCCAATGTATTGTTTTCAGAAAACCTCAATACCTCTTACGACGGAATATTTAAGAATCAGAAAATTTCAATCGAAAAGAATGAATTTAAGATTCAGGAGAATTCTAAAATATTATCCGATCCCAGCAAAAATGCTGCCCCTATGCTTCGTACCGTTTTTAATACTCCATCAAAAAAAATCAAATCGGCAAAAATGTATGTCACGGCAAGAGGCATATACGAAATATTCATTAATGGCAAGCGCATAAGCAATGACTATTTTAATCCCGGACTTACCCAATACAATAAAACGCAAATGTATCAAACCTATGATATCACCTCATCTATTCAAAGTGGTGCTGACAATGCAATCGGAGCTTGGCTAAGCGAGGGATGGTGGAGTGGAAACAGTACCTATAGCGGTGAATCCTGGAATTTTTTTGGCGATAGGCAATCCCTCCTTTCCAAGCTTGTCATAACCTACCAAGACGGGAAAGAGCAAATAATCGTATCTGATCCCGATACCTGGAAACTATTTACAGATGGTCCACTTCGATATGGTTCATTTTTCCAAGGTGAAGTATATGATGCTACTAAAGATGCATTGATACGCGGCTGGTCCATGGCATACTATCGCGATGATCATTGGAAGTCCGCTGCAGAGGTACCCTTAGAAGGAACAGCCTGTATAGGTGATTTTACAGACCCATTAGGTAGAAAAGTTTCTATGGATTATTCTGATTTTAAGATTTTGGGACAAATAGGAAAAAATGCTTCAATTGTAAAAAAAATGATACCTATATCAGTAAATGAAGTGAGGCCAAAAGTATTTGTATATGATATGGGGCAAAACATGGTAGGAGTACCTAAAATAAAAATAGAGAATGGTAAAAAAGGACAAATCATTACCCTTCGATATGCGGAGATGAAATACCCCGACCTTAAAGCATACCAAAGCCAGACCGGTATGATCATGATGGAAAATATTCGTGCCGCACTATCGACTGATACCTACATATTAAAAGGAGGAATGGAAGTAATACAGCCACGCTTTACATTTCATGGATTCCGATATCTTGAAATCACTGGAATTGATAAAGTTATTCCATTGACGGATGTGACCGGATTAGTAATAAGTAGTATTGACCAGCTTTCATCATCTTATACAAGCTCCAATCCGTTAGTGAATAAACTATGGCAAAACATCACCTGGTCTTTACGCAGTAATTTTTTATCTATACCTACGGATACACCCGCCCGTAATGAACGAATGGGATGGAGTGGTGATATATCTGTTTTTTCCCGAAGTGCTACCTACCTTGCCAATACCTATTTATTCTTAAGGAGGCATTTGTTAGCTATGCGCGATGTACAGGCAGCCAACGGTAGATTTACCGATGTAGCCCCGATGGGTGGAGGGTTTGGTGGTACATTATGGGGCAGTGCAGGCATTACAGTTGCCTGGGAAATCTATATGCAATACGGTGAAACGGAGATTTTAAAAGAACATTATGGTGCAATGAAAAAATATATTCATTTTTTGGAATCTAAAATGGATAAAAATACAGGAATACTAAACGAAGGTCCTTTAGGAGATTGGCTGAGTCCTGAAGGTACTAAAAATGATAATACTCTTTTTTGGATGGCCTATTTTGCATACGACCTGGGCATTATGCATAAAGTAGCTATGGCACTGCAGCATTCAGAAGATGCCAATTATTTTCTAAGAAAACAAAATGAAATTAAATATGCCTTTAATGAAATATATATTGACAAAATCACACACCAGACCATAAAATCAGGTACAAAAACCGGTTTCATGGGGCCTCCCAATCAACAAAGCGTGGATCAAAAAACCGACAAAGGACAATTGATACATACTCAGGCATCCTATGCCATACCCCTGGCATTAGATGTATTTGACAGCATCAATAAAGCCTATGCTATACAATATTTAAAAGAAACCATCACGCGCGCTACCACTGACGATGAAAGCAAAGAGAGACCGGCTTATTCATTGATGACCGGCTTTATAGGCACAGCCTCCATCTCTGAAGCATTGTCAGAAAATGGATTGCATGATATTGCCTACAGATTATTGCAGCAGATTACGTATCCTTCCTGGTTGTATTCTGTAGTAAATGGAGCTACAACCATATGGGAGAGGCTCAATTCCTACACACTGGATAATGGGTTCGGTGACAATAATAGTATGAACTCTTTTAACCATTATTCCTTTGGTTCAGTAGCAGCCTGGATGTATAATTATTCCCTGGGCATACAGCGGAACCCACTCTATCCGGGATTCAAAGAATTCATATTAAAACCACAACCTGATCCGGATAAAAAAATGAAATGGGCAAAGGGGTATTGCGAAACAAGGTATGGAAAAATCCAAAGTGAATGGAGCCTTGGCCGGGGAATGTGGAAATATAAAACCACTGTACCCGAAAATACTTCAGCCTGTCTCTACCTTCCTGCAAAGAGTGTAAAAGACATAATGGAAGGAAAAATAAATGTGCTGGCGAATAAATCTATCACAGAAGTAGTGTATTCAAACGGTTATGTAAAAATGAAACTCCCATCGGGGAAATACGATTTTGAGATAAAGGAGTAAAATGAATGACTATTATTACTGTTTGCAAATGATAAGAGCCAGAATTGAAAGCACCGGGTTTGGATGCATTACCAAATCTATAAGATTAAATCTAAGCTTCAAATAACATTGTATATTTCTAACTCGCCTTTATTTTTAGCATAAAATTTTCCTTTGTATTCGCAGGTAATGTTATCCTTTATTAAATTATATGTCTCTGTGGAAAGATTGATTCTGTTTTCTAATCCTATTTGCTGGATACGGGCAGCTATATTGACTGCATCACCCCAGATATCAAAAGCAAATTTCTGAGTCCCGATGATCCCGGCAATTACAGTCCCGGAATGAATGCCTATACGGGCTGACATAGCAGGATAATGAAATGGTCTTTCTGTGCGAGAGGATGCATCTGTATCCGATTTGATCCTGTACTCAATAAAAGCAATAATTTCTTTTGCTGCCTTTACCACATTTATTGCATGATTTTCCTGCACATCGGGAACACCACAAACGGCGAGGTAAGCATCCCCTATGGTTTTTATTTTTTCAAGGTTATACTTAGCCATTATGTCATCGAATTTTTGAAAATAAAAATCAAGCGTTTCCACTAAATGGGTTGGAGTCATTTGTTCGCAATATTTGGTGAATCCAACAAAATCTATAAAAAGGATAGTTACCTGATCGTATAATTTTGGCTCCGTTTTCCCATAAGCTTTCAAATCCTTTGTAATTTTTTCGGGTAAAATATTTAAAAGCAGTTTATCGGCCCGGGATTTTTCTTTGACTATTTCTTCCTTTTTAACCTCCAATGCGGTGTACGATTGATTCAGGTTTTGCTTATAAATAAAATTCATTAAAAAATTAACACTAATAAGGCCAATGATGCTTATTATGTAAAACAAGTCATAAAATTTCAGATTATACGCCACCGGGGCAGGAGTTTTGACAGCGAAATAAAGATTGCAAAAAACGATGAAAAGAATAACAATGATAAACCAAAGTAATGCCCAAAAGGACTTTGAAAACAATAATGAAACTATAGGTACCATACTAAGCCAGGGCAGGACCGGCGAATTAAACCTGCCTGAATAATAACATAATACGATGACACCGGTAAATCCGTCCAAAGCAATGTAATTACCA
>CAYNIG010000012.1:0-37265 GCA_964396995.1 uncultured Saprospiraceae bacterium
AATAGCTATAGCCAACAATCCATTACCTCGGGCCTGATTAGTTGGCAACAAAATGATCAGGTACACCAGGTTTCTATAGGAGAATTGGCCATTGCACAAACTTTTAATCAGCCGGGTATTGTATTGACACAGGGGTATCTTCAGCCTGTATGGAAAATAATGTCTACAGCTCAAAAGTATTATTTTGCTGATGTTTCCATAAATCCATATCCTAATCCGTTTACTGCATTGTTGACATTGGAAATGGAATTAAACCCTAAGATAAAAAATATGGAAATCGGTATTACCGATATTCTGGGTCATAAAGTATTTTATAAAAAACTGCCTTTGAGCCTAACTCATTTTTCCTATAGTATTGATCTGCACGCCCTGCCTTCCGGAGCATACACGCTTACTATTATTTTGGATAACATCCCACATTCATCCAAATTTATTCAGAAATTTTAATCTTAAAGAAATGAAAAAACTGGTACTGTATATTTTATTATTATTATTTACTCAACGATATACCTGGGCTCAGGCTCCAACAAAAATAAACTATCAGGGCATTGCAAGAAAGCCGGATGGAACACCATTATCTGATCAACAGATACAAATAAGAATAAGCATTGGTAATAATACGGCGGTAAACCCTTCTGCTTACAGGGAGCTTCATTCAATCCGTACTGATCGGTTTGGATTATACAACCTCGCTATTGGAGGCGGTTCCGTAGTAACGGGCTCATTTGCAGGAATCAACTGGGCTTCGGGTGACAAGTATGTCGGTGTTGAAATTGACCCTACCGGAGGGACCAATTTTCAATTGGCTGGAACTACGCAACTATTAAGTGTACCCTTTGCATTATTTGCTGCTTCAGGTAATCAAGGTCCCCAGGGACCCAAAGGAGATAAAGGGGATCCTGGCCCTCAGGGATTAAAGGGTGAACCCGCAAGTAATACATCTTCCATTCTAAAATTAACTTTTGGATTGGATTCATCTTATACCAATTTCGAAAGGTATGTGATAAAGAATGGTTTTGAATCGATAAGTATAAATAGTGGAAGTTATGACCCCAAAAAGGGGGAATATACTATACCTGCCACTGGTGTATATCAGATACTGGTAAGTTTTACTTTAAATATGGTTTTAGATGATCGAAAGTTTCAGTTTGGTATTGAATTAATGAAAGGGGCTTCCCAAATAGATAATAAAAACGATCAGATAAATTCAATAAATAGTGGGTACGATCACGGCTTTCAGTTTATAAGTATTCAATCATTTACTGAAGGAGATAAAATATGGTTTCAACTTTTACCTACGTGGGGAGGGTCAAGTCCAAAACCGTTCATCAAAAAGGGATCTGTTACAATTTCGCGTATGAGCTAAAGAGGAATTTTTAAAACCAATTCTGTCCCGGTATGACCTGATATAATTTCAAGTGTGCCACTTAATTTCCTGGCACGATCTTTCATACTGATTATTCCGGTACCGGTACTATCGGATTTAGGCTTCCAAACACCATTATCGGCAATTTTGAAAACCATCTTATTATCGTTGGAGGTCACCCACAACTTTACCTGGTCTGCGTGGGCATGTTTCACAATATTGGACAAGGCCTCTTTTATGATTAAAATTATTTCTTTCCGCTTTATTTCGTTAATGGATTTTTCCAACACAGAATCCTCCGCCTCAATAGTAAATAAAATATTTTCTGGCTCCAGGGTAGCCGCAGCATATTCCCGTATGCGCGCCATCAATGATTTTGTTTGATGCGTATCTGACCTGATGGCCCATACGATATCACTCAGGTTTTGTTGTACTGTTTTGCTTTGTTCTGAGATCTTATTCAATAGCTGACCTGCTTTATCCGGAGTTTGGGCAATTGCATATTTACCTGCCTGGCTAAGTACATTTATACTGGTGAGCGTGCTTCCCACTTCGTCGTGCAAGTCTTTCGATATGGCCTGGCGCATTTGTAAGATGTTTAGCTGGGCTTTTAATTTTTGTTTTAACTGAAATCGGTTAAATAGAATATAACCTAGTGAAAACAGCAAGATACTGCTTGCCAGGGTAAGATTCCTGATCTTCTTTTCCTGTATTGCTTTGTTCTCGGCCAGTTTTTTTTCATTGGCTAATAATGTTTCACGGTATAGTGCTTCCTGGTTAAGTTGTTTTAAGGTTTCCTGTTTTTTTTCATTTTCAATCTGATCGATGGTTTTTTCCTGTTCGAGTATCCTGATCTGATTCTTTTGATTTTCTGATTCCAATGTTTTAGTTCGTATCAAAGAGGATTGATTGGCCAGCTGCAATTCATTTATTTTTTTTTCGCTATTGAGTTTTAGTATTTGTTTTTCTTTACTCTCAGTCTCATATTTGGTTTCGAGTTCGGCGATGGCATTAAGCGTCCTTTCATTTAATATGCTGTCCTTATATCTATAGTAGGCATCCATGTGTTGCAGGGCTTCTTTATAATTATTTCGTTGCTTATAAAAATTGGCTTTTTGAAGATGCACGTTTTGGAACTGAACTTTACTATTTAAAGCAACAGCAATATCATTGGCTTTTTGATAGTTTAGTTCAGCGTCTAGCGAATCGTTCATCAGGTTGGATAGCGATGCCAGGGCGGTATACCTGGCTATCAGTTTATTTTGATCCCCTATCTGATGGTACAATTTTATTGCTTCTTTTTCGTGAGGAATTGCCTTAGTATATTCCTTTTGGCGTGCATATAGCGTCGCCGCATTGGCATGGGCTTGCGCCACATTGGCCAGGACACCTGTTTGGGTTGCATTTTTTAGAGCCTTCAACTGGAAAAATACTGCTGAATCCAAAGAGTAAGTAGTATAGGCTGTAGCCAGATTACCATATATGGCGGCCAGGCCTTTGATATCCGAAACAGACTCTCTCAGCATCGCAGACTCTTTAAAAAGTTCTATCGCTTTTTGTTTATTTCCTGTACGATAATATACTATGCCCAGATTGCCCATAGTATTGGCCTGCTCTTTGATATTACCCAATTTCTCAAATAAGCGAATGGCTTTGAGGTTGTTTTCGGTAGCGGATACATAGTCACCGGTTTTTTCATTTAAAAAGGCAAGGTCATTGTAAATAATAGCAAGGTAATCAGCCTGCTGAATCGTATCATATAAAGAGGAGGCTATGGTAAAGAATTGCAAGGCACTGTCCAATTTGGATTGGTCACGATAATATTGTCCCTGGTGATGATATCCCAGCGCTTTAATAAAATTATCTTTTAATGCTATGCCAATGTTTATTCCTTTATTTGCATAATCAAGTACAGTTCTGACAGAGCCATCTTTTTTTAAAATAAGATCAGCATGTTTTAAATAAGCAAGAGCCAATGGTTTACTGGCTGGAAAAGAACTGAGTAAAGTCTCTGCTTCCAGTATCGCAAGGTAGGCAGAGTCCAATTGTCCGTACAGATCATAGGTATCTGCTTTGTCGAGTAACACGGAGATATATTGCGTGTCGATAAAAGGTTTTTCTGCTAATTTTTGAGATAAAAGAATATGCTGGCAGGTGAATACCGAATATAAACAAAGGTATATTCTGACACTGCTCCACATTTGATTTCTTTTTAAGAATGTGAAAGGTAAGATAATCAGTTCTTTTCAATTTTTTTATTTCCATTTCCTGCATTCACACACCCTTCTTAGACCAGTCAGGTATTTTTGACTACAAAGTGTTTTGAAGAGGATCACAAAATACAATCTCTTGTTTCCATCCAACTTGCACCTGATCTTATATTTTTTTATAATCCCAGTTTGTCCATTTTTTCTTTCTCATACTTCCCATCTTCGCCAGGATACCTCAATAAATGATCGTATTTACCCCACTGTTTTGCCAGTAACCAAATCAGGCTTTGCTCAGCGGGCATGGCTGAAGGCAGAACCTGGTATATAGGATCTTTAATCGCGTCCTGGTAATTATCGACCTCCCAGCCTTCCTTTTTAAATCGTTCTATCAAATCACCCAGGAAAAGTGCTGAAGTCAGATTAAAATGCAATAATACTGTATGTTTTATTTCCCTTTGGTTAATCTCTTTTGATAGCATATTATAATATACTGCCCTATCTACTATGTGATTAATATAATACTCTCTATATCCTTTGATATCAGTCTTTGGATAATCCTTCAATCTTTGAATTAATCTGGAGTTTATATACCAATCCGATGCATCGATGGTAACCCAACCCTCCTTAAATCCGGACTCTTTTAAATAAGTACGCATACTATCTCTTTTTGAAATAGTATTGCCCGATTTTAGAAAAGGAAATCGAAATATTTTTTTATAATTAGAGTACCCCATGATCAATGAATCACATTTGAGTATATCCTTTATATAATCTATGCAAGTTATTTTCGGATCATTATAGTTCAAATGATAATACGTATGATTTGCAATAGCATGACCTGCATCATTCCACCTGCTCAATAGTTGTTTCCCTTTGGTATTATCAACGGCTTTGGCTGCCACAAACCAAACGGCCTTTACGCCGTGTTGGTTTAAGTGATCCAGTATCATTTGATTCCACTTATTCCCGTTGTAAGTAAGTATAGCATTGGGATTCCCGTCATCAAATGAAAATGAAACATGTGGTTTTTCTATTTCTCCGATTTCCGATTTCCAGGTAAGAGATACAAACGATATGAATATCAATACAATACTCTTTTTCATATAAAATGCTCAGTTATAAATTTACGGTTTACCGGCGTGAATTAAAATCAATGTCCCGGAATATTACTTATTTATCTGATTTAACCAAACCACTTTTTGTACGGATTGGTGGGCTTTTCCTATAATTTCTTTATATAATTCAGGCCGCCTTGCATTTACATAGCGGTATCCACCTGCTTGTGTAAGTTTTTCAGGTGTAAGTACTGCCGTGACAAGGCTGTCTTCAAAAGTACGGCACTCCGCCAGGATATCTCCAAAGGGATCAATAATCATGGAGCATCCGTTTTTCAATTGGTCATCGTCCATACCGATAGGGTTTGAAAAAATTACATACACTCCGTTATCATAGGCTCTTGCCGGCAACCATTTCATCAGCCAAGCTCTGCCTTTCATACCATCGAATTCCAATCGCAATGAAGTAGGATCAGCCTCACGATTTTCCCAAAGTTTTGGGTCTACAAACCCGGCTCCCGGCCTGCTCGATGGGGTGCACATCGTGACATGGGGCATAAAAATGATGTCTGCGCCCAATAATTTAGTGGCCCGCACATTTTCAACTACATTATTGTCATAACAAATTAAGATTCCGCATTTCCAACCGTACAAATCAAAAACACAATAACTATTTCCCGGCGTCAGATATGGATTGATGAAAGGATGCAGTTTCCTGTATTTAGCCAGCAAGCCCGATCTATCCACAGCTATATATGCTTTGAAAATATGATCATTTTCATCTTTCTCAAACAAACCTGCAAGAATAGCAATATTGTTTTTTGAGGCTATGTCAATTAGTTTTAAAACACTCTCGCCGGTAGGAATAGGCTCTGCCAAATCAAGCATCTGTTCTTTTGTAAGATGCCTCGCAAAAGTATAGCCGGTGATGGAACATTCATGAAAAGCAATGACCTGTGATCCTTCGGCGGCAGCTTTTCGGGACAAGCTTTCTATTACTGACAGGTTGTATGTTTTATCCGCATTTTTATGTTCAAACTGGGCAGTGGAGATTCTTATTTTATCCATATTGTATAGTACTGTAAAAGTACCATAAATAGGGAGTTGCAAAGCAATTCTATCGGTTAGAAGATACTTTCCTTGTTCAATTCAAATAAAGACTTTCATTTCATCTCTTGTCGCTGCAGTATGAAGTCGATACTATTTCGCTTTCATTTTATTCCCCTTGGCATCATGGGTTACCTCTGCCAGACCAAGGGCTTCCATTAAAGGAGGTATATACATTCCAAAGCGTCCGCGAAGCCCTTTTTTAAGGCCGTACCAGCCCCCAACCGGATTTTCAGGAGATCGACCCCACGCTTCCACCGTTCCTTCTTTGGCAGGTTTTTGTTCGTCTGCGCTGCCCAGCTCCATCCAATCCTTGTGTTGTTTCAGCATTTTATGCAAATCGGTAATGCAGTCGATATTGTAAAGCAATACAGTTTTGCCAACCGTGCAGACCAATACATCTTTGCCTTCCTTTTGTTCTACATGCATTGTATATTCACTGGTAAGAGGTGGTGTTTTTAAAACCATTGGTTTTTCTTTAGTTCCAATTTTATAAGCCATGTATATTTGATTTTATTTTGTTTTTGAAATAGTTTCTGCTTCTTTCTTCAAGTCACCTGCAAATTGCTCAAACGATTGGTCAAATGAAGGTATCATTTTAGAAAATAATGGAAATAAAGGACCGCCGATTTTTTCGGTCATGGTAAAATGGGTGAGTCCGGGCTTAGTGGTTTTAAGAGTAAAAGTTCTTTTACCCATAGCATCACCCCATACTAGCCGATGATCGGGCTCAAATTCCTTGATTTGCAATGAAAATTCCCGTTTGGCATCTAAAGTGGATTTTAATTTAATTTTACCTCGAGCGACGATGTCACCATGAATAGAAACGATTGTTGAATTCCACCTGGGATAATCAGCTGCATGAGTAAGCAAAGCCCAAACTATACTTGCATCGGCTGAAATGTCTGTACTTATGGTGGTTTCCCTGCTAAAAAAATTTTTAATGGTTACGGCTTTGCCGCCTGATGTCTTGTTTGTCATTGTTTTTATTAATTTTTGTATAATTTCTTTGACGACCGGACTATAAAAAACGATAGGCTAATTTTCATTTTTTTCCGTAAAAAATTCCATTATTTTTCTATTGTCTTCAAGATGATGGAGTTGCAAATCCGATCCGTTAGAAGTAAACGGATCTATTTCTTTAATTATTTGAAGTCTCAGATCAAAGAGATGGTCTTTATCTGCTTTATCCGCATCTCTTGCCAGTTCTATTTTGTTTTTTTCCTCTTCAAAATCCTGTTTTGGATTAAAAATTCCGTTTAATTCAGAGCATTGGTGACATGTACCGGTTTTATTAATCAGGGCGCATCGTCCATCAAAGATGTGTATCATTTTTGACCTGCTCGTATGTAAATAGTATTTTACCATAGCTTCGGTCGTATGCATGATCCGGGCTATCTCAGATACTTTAAACTCATATATTTCTTTCAATAAAAGACAAACCTGTTGCCCGATAGGAAGTGATTTTGAAATACAGGTAAAGCAAAATGTGATGTGTTCTTTAATTTCAAATTCTGCATGGGCTGATGACTGCATTACTGCAGCAATACCTGAAAAATAGTCGGGATTAGCCAGTGCTTTTTCCCTGCAAATATCGGTCACCGTTTCAGGCCATCTTTTTTTTGCTCTCCGATTGTCTTTGGCCAGATTGGTGGCAATAGTAAAAATCCAGGTTTTTACGGATGACTCTCCGCGAAAAGACTCCAATTTCTGAGATGCTTTAATATAACTATCCTGTACAATGTCTTCGGTATCTTCTCTGCTTGCAGTGATTCGCAATATATACGAACTAAGCTGTGGTCTTGCTAATTCAAATTCGTCGGTAAATTCTTCAATGGTCATTTGCATTGGAAAAGTTTAGTAAAGAAATGGAGTAAGCGGATAAATTAGGTGAGTGTTGCTTCAGGATGAATATCCTCAGCCAAAATTAAATGAACTGTAGGATTTTATATAATTATTTTTTAACACCCATATTCCAGATATCCCAGCCAAGCCTGAGAATCAGAATAGATACTATCACCAGAAAGAAATAACGTACAAATGCATTTCCCTTATTGATGGCCAAATGTGATCCAATATAGCTACCGGTTACATTAGCTATCATCATTGGAATGGCCAGTTTGAAAATAATGGCTTTATTGATCAGAAAACTTATGAGCGATGCTGCATCGGCTATGGCATTGATGGCTTTGGCAGAGGCTGAGGCATGAAGAAAATCTTTTCCCAGTATAGAGACCAGTGAGAACACCAATAATACACCCGTGCCTGGCCCCACTATGCCATTGTACAATCCGATAAACAGGCCTACGGTTATACACAGTATGATGTATTTTGAATGATTCATATTTTGCGGTCTGTGCAATTGTCCAAATGATTTATTGAAAAAAGTATACAAGGTGAGTAAGATGATGATACCCAACAACATTGGCTTGAATATTTCCGTGCTGATTTGATTCATGATGAAAACACCGGAAAACGATCCAATGGCTGCTGAAATACCTGCGGTGGCCACGGTTTCCAGAGCGAGACCCATTTTTTTCCAGTATTGGTAAGCAGCCACCGTAGTGCCGAAAATAGAAGCAAATCTATTGGTCGCTATTACCTGCACATGATTGTATTCAGGATATAAAATGAATAAAAGTGGTACTTGTATCAATCCTCCTCCACCCACTACCGCATCGGTAAATCCGGCCATCAAAGCGCCCATGATCAACAGTATCATGACCAGGACTTCAGGGGATTCCAACATTTGTGATGATTATTTACTAAATGCTTTTAAATCTTATGCATCTATGGTATCGTATACAATTACTTTTTGCCACAAATGAGAATACTCCTCTACAAATTTTAAATGGATAGGATCAACCTGGTAGCTGGCCTGTTCTTTTCCGTTTTTAAATAAAGTAAACCAACTAATGGAATAACTGCTGTCGATAACCTCACGCCGGGTATCGGCAGGGACCCCTATACTAAACTGCTGGATAGTCTTTACTTTGGATAGTTTTCTGAGCCCTTCTATCAGCTTAGCTTTATCTGCTTTACTTTCGCTGTTTTTGAGCCAGAAATAGACATGGTGGATAAACATCTTTTTTAATTCTGCTTTTTTGGGATTGGACTTGGTGGTGACAGTCAACCCACCTGCCAGGGAAGCTTTTCCCATATTACCAATGAATTTTCTGCGACTTTCTTTTTTCATATCAAAAAGTTTAATTCGATCAAATATAGAAAAATGGCTGGCTATTCATTTAAATATTTATTGCTTAAAATATATTTTCAAAAAGGTCATTCATATTTATTTTATTAACTATAATTTCCCTGCTATACGCATTTTCCTGTAGAGGATAGGTGGTGATCAGGGTCGGGAAAATTGCTTTTTTAGTATTGGTTTTTTCTTTGAATGCCCTTATTTTTTTCTGAGTACTTCGGCATATTTTTTATCTATTGTATATACCCCTTCAGTAAATTTCACTTCACACAGATTGATTACCTGATCCTTTCTCTCTATGACGAGGTCAATTTGAACGGTTGGTTTTTTATTATCATCACGCCAACTGGTCTCTGTAGTTTGGATTCCGCTAATTCCGAGGGAGCGGGATATCTGATTGATATGTTTAAAACACAACTTTTCATAGGCAATTCCTGACCATTGTCTATATTCCGGACTATCCTGAAGATTAATCCAATAATTTGCTTTCAATTGTTTTTTTTCATGCATAAATCTGAAATAGAATAGCAGATAGGGGTATGATATCTGATAAACCTTATTATTTACATTGCCACCTATGGTGTAAGATTTTGTAATAAAATCACTTAATTCAAGCTCTACTAACCTATCGGTGAGGCCGCCACCATTCGAGATTTTTGCCGAAAATGAAATTTCATTTCTGGTTTGTGCTTTATCGGTGTTACTTAATGCTTGCAATACCTTTTTGTATTTTTCAGAATTTTTAAAAAGAGAATTGACAAGATTGTTAAATTCATTTTTCAGCTCAGCAGATTCTTTAAAGAATATAGCATCTATGTTTTGAGCGATGCTCTTTTCCCTGTTTAATTTTTCCAGGTAAAAGGGAACCCCACCCAAGATCATATATGCAACTAAAATCTGGTATCGATTCCAATTAAAGTTATTAGCCTTTAGAAACGCTTCTGTTTCGTATAATGTGAAAGGCTTTATATGTATTTGATGAGTTTAGCAAGCTATACTACTATAATCTGCTAAAATGGTCAAAAAATATGCTGTTTTAGCAAGTTATCGGATATTTTCTGCTAAAATGGTACTAGGCTTTTTTAGCAGATTATAGTTTATTGACCGTGATTACCTAGTCATATCAGATCCAAATTCCCAGTAATTCGTTTACCGTCCAATTTAAAAGTACGCCTGAATAAATCTATTCTCTTCCTCGCTTCACTGAGATCACTGGTATTTAGATTGATATTCAATAAGTCGATAAACCATGGCAATTTCATTTCATCCAATACATATATCTCGCAGATGGCTTTGGATATGGGTAAAGTGGTTTTTTTCGAATCCGAATGAACATCTTTTTCTGGTGCATTGATTAATTTGGTATACTCCTGATCCAGCAGAGTAATAAATAATTTAGAATCAAAAAGATCCCCAGCGTTTATGCCCATCCCGGCATCCTCTTCAGTGATTAAAGCTCCTTTGTGAATCCATTCCCATAATATGCTCAGTCGGATCTCACCAGTTGCCATATCTTCCATGAGGTATAGAATATCTTCATTTCCAAAAAAATCAGCTGGTTTCAAAGCCGCTGCCTGCATACCTTGCAAAAACGCATTTCCATATTGGATAGCTACACTCAGTAAATTGCGGGCACCCCGGATGGTCCTGGGCGCTGGTTCTAATTCCATTAATCCTGTTGCATCCCATTCCGTGTAGTTAAGTGCTGGAAATTTTCTGCCCAGTTGGTTCAAAGCTCCGTGCCTTTCCCATACCGGTCTTACTATATGCACCATTTTCCAATGTGCCACCCATTTGCCACTGGCTCCTTCCCTTTGCTCTCTTTCAGCCCCGGCGACTGCTCTTTCCATAGCGGCCTTTACGCCAGCCACGGATCCTACGGGAATATTCGGTTCCATACCACCTTGCCAAAGTGAATAATTGCCATGGATATCGGGGGTATTTACTGCCCGTCGTACTCTGTCTTCGTAGTTGCGCATATAACCATAAGTCATGGTGATGGATTCTATATTGGGATTGACAAAACGATTGTCCCAGGCCATTGCATCAGCGACACTATTGATATAATCCCATCTTCCGGTATTAAACCCGACAAAATGTTTGCCCAGAGCAGCCCGTATCTCCATCAATTGAAAAGTAGCTTCCAGTTGCTCTACCAGTACATATACTTTTATGGTACCAGGATGAAGCTGCAACAGTGATTCCAATTCCGAAAGTATTGCATTCCACACTGCTGCTTCGCCTGCAGTTTGAATTTTGGGTAAGTAAAGAACTACGGAGGCACCACTTGAAATCAATGCCTCATAATTATTCACCACATATAATACACTGTCCACAATGGATGCAGCTAACGCATTACCATCTTGATCACAGATATGCCTGTCATCGAGGTGCAGACCCCTTGCTCTGAATATCTTTGTGGTAAAATTCAATTGAGTATTCCAGTCCTGGATGATAGGATGGCCGTAAAAGCCCAAAGCCCAGTCGTTCATCTCGGTTGATATTTGAGCTGCTACCTTTAAAAACAGAGGGTCTTTGTGAATAGCTAATTTGAGGTTGCGCTGATTGTCCAGTGACATAGTATCGATCTGCCCTAATGCATCCTCTCCATCAAACATCCAGCCATCAGCACCGGATAATAAAGCATAAGCCACGTTGCGTATGCTGTTTTCTATAGTAGCACGAGGTTTAGCTGCCGGACCAGTACCCTGGATCCATTGACGCTGAAGATCGTGTGGGATGACTGCTGATTCAAATTTGCCATCGCGCGCATCCTGTACTTTTATACTTGTACCTGGAATGTAAGATTCGGGGTCTAAAAAGGTAATGGGTTTATTGTTTTTATACCTTTCTGCCCGGCGCTCCAACCTTGTTGTCATGGCTGATTTGATATCAGAGTTAAAAGGCGATAGCGAATTGAGTGCAGAAATTACTGCGGTAGTAAATACATCACTGTATTGAGCTAGAATTCTATCCGGTATTTTGATGTTTGACATGAAAACCTAAATTTAAACTGAGTTCGATGTAATATAAGAGATAGCATGAAAAACGAATAATCTTTTTTAACCGGGATAATGCTATTTTTAATACGTTTCATCAGAGTGTTACCAGGCCATTCTTTTTTAATAAAGTCATTTGCCTGTTTGACCAAAATGAATCAAAATCTTTAAGCCCTTCCGATTCGTACATTTCCCTGATTTGTTTTAAAGAAGGACTTTCACTATTATCCGGTGTGATCAATTTCAATATTTCAGCCAGCCAATTGCCCTGCGCTTTCTCTATTTTTATACTAAATGTTTTAATCTTATCATAAAATAACAAGGTGGCCAACTCTACCATATCGATTTGTGTATAACTGACTTCGGGGAGGCGACCCAACCAGATTATTTTGGTGGCTGCGTTGATTTCCCTGGTTTCCGGTTCTTGCAATACAGATGAAATATAATTGGCAGCAATCTTGGTCTTAGGTACTTTAAAATCAAACCAATCCTGTAATCTGTATTCTATACCGAGGCCATGCATATAATTGAGCAGCGACTTTTTAAGTCCATCACTAAATGCATCGTGATCAGTCCCTGTTGGATCGGAAAATTCAAGGTCGTTATTGGCAAAACGGCCTTCGGAATGTATTTGCTTTTTTACTTTAAACTGTTCGGGATACATGCCCACCGGACTATGCACCGTCATCGCAAACTGATGCCAATAAGCTGATTGCAGTACCTTTTCTTTAAACAGCTGCCTGACCATTTCCAGTGAATCAATGGTCTCTTGAGCAGTCTGGGTGGGAAAGCCATACATCAGATAAGCATGCACCATTATTCCTGCTTTAGTAAAGTTGCGACATACCTGGGCCACTTGAGAGACCGTAACTCCTTTTTGTATCAGTGCCAATAACCTATCTGAAGCTACTTCAAGTCCACCCGACACCGCTATGCAACCTGATTCTTTGAGTAACCTGCAAAGATCACGATTGAAGCTTTTTTCAAACCGGATATTAGTCCACCACGATACTTTGAGTTTCCTTTTCAGTATTTCCAATGCTAAAGCGCGCATTCGGGCAGGTGGAGCCGCTTCATCTACAAAATGGAATCCATTCTGTCCGGTTTGTTTCATTATCTGTTCCATGCGATCACAGACCAGGCTGGCCGCAATGGGTTCGTATACTTTAATATAGTCAAGTGAAATATCACAGAAAGTACATTTGCCCCAATAGCAGCCATGGGCGAGGGTGAGTTTGTTCCATCTGCCATCACTCCACAGGCGATGCATGGGATTTACCACTTCTATTACCGATATATACTGATCTAATAGCAGGTCACTATAATCTGGTGTGCCTGTATCTGCTTGTGGGTAATCATTTCGGGGTTCATTATTAATGTATTCTACCTTACCTTCTATTAAAGTAAAAGTCCTTTTTAAGACTGCTGATTTAATTCGGTCTTCTTTTTTTAAATGGGATGAACCCGTAATGTATTTCACCAGGCATTCAACAGGCAGTTCACCATCATCCAATGTTATAAAATCCACAAACTCAAATACGCGTGGATCAGATACGGATCTAAGCTCAGTGTTTGGAAACCCACCTCCCATTAGAATAGTTATATCCGGATGGTATTGTTTAATCCATTGTGATGACCTGAATGCACTGAATACATTTCCCGGAAAGGGTATCGATATAGCCACTATTTTGGGTTGGATAGATTCTATCTTTCTACGGAGTACATTGATCAGGAGCTTGTCTATATAACTGTAGTCCTGATGTAACAGAGTATACATCTCATCAAAACTATTAGCCGATCTGGCCAATCTCTCTGCATACCGACTAAATCCGAAAAAGGGATCTACGCATTCTTTTATCAGATCAGACATGTCTTCGATATAGAGAGTAGCAAGATGTTTGGCTTCGTCCTGGGTATTCATGGACCCAAATGCTTTGCCGTGATAGGTTTCCAATTGATCAAAGCGGGAGGCTTGTGGTAAAAATCCTTTTTGACAAATAGAATGTACCAGTGTGGGGTTTTTACCTTGCAGGAATAAAATTACGGAGTCTATGGTATTTATATACTCTTGTTTTAGGCCAATGATTCGTTGAGCATTATCACTAAAATGATTTGCATTTTTTTTATCAATAAAATCAAAGAGGTCTTCGAAACCTTTTTTCGAATACAGGTCAAGTATGACTTCTATACCCAGGTCGGCCTGAATGCAGGAAATATTTTTAGTATTTAAAAAACCCTTGATATAGGCAGTAGCCGGATAGGGCGTATTGAGTTGGGTAAATGGGGAAGTAAAAGCAAATACAGTCGTTTCCAAAAAAGGATATAATAAAATTGTTTGCCAAAGGTATGAAAAACAATATTGGTGAATAGAGAGTCTGCCATCTGAGTAGGTGACAAATTGTGGTAACAAAATGAACAGTACTATACAAACAACACCTGTCGTGCGTCACTTCATCCTGGTCAACTTGGATAATATAAATACTGTTTTTTAAAATTGCAGAATTATATAATCTTACAATCCAAAAGTAAGATACCCTCCTTTATACTTTGTATCGTTATCCGGGCTTACCGCAACCGTGATGTATTGTTTCCCGTTTATTCCAAAGGTACTCGGTATAGATGTGGCCAAACCCGGCAAAGTATATTCCCATAAGACCTTACCATCGGCCTGGTTAAATGCTCTCAGTTTTTTATCTCCGGTAGTACCAATGAAGATCAATCCCCCGGCAGTGGCTATGCCACCACCGCGATTAAAATCACCGGAGTTTTTAATACCGAGTTTGAGTAATTTATCATTTTCACCCAAGGGTACTTGCCAAATATTTTCACCTTTATTGAGGTCAATAGCGGTCAATGTGCCGAATGGTGGTTTGATGGCATATATTCCACTGGTATCAGTATAAATATTATAACCAGCAAAACTGTAAGGTTCTTCACTTTCCACTTGCATACCGGCAGTGTGAAAGTCCTGATTTGATTTTCCTTTGAGATAAGAGATGATATTATTAATCTGTTGTTCCGGCAGATGCTTGAAAGCCGGCATAGGACCTACTCCTTTTTTCAGGATATTTTCCAGTTTAGATTCAGAGTAGATTTTTACTTTTTGAGAAATATCCGGTGCGGCTACACTGCCTTTTTTATCTATCCCATGGCACGAGCTGCAATATATTTTAAACAGGGCTTCACCGGAAAGATTATTGTTTTCTATTAGTTTTTTATTTTCTGTCAGTGCAAAATACCAGGGCATATCATTTGAGTTTACAAATAATACATTGGTAGTGGTATTTACTGAACCTCCACCCCAGTTCGCTCCGCCATGTGCAGTAGGTAATAATAAAGTGCCCATCAATCCGGGTGGTTCGTAAATGCCTGTTTTATAACCGTGTTTTTTGATTTCGTCTTTTATATATTGTGCAGAAGTGGGAGTAGCTTCACTGATGTATTCCGGTTTATATCCTTGTCTTGCAAATGGGGCTGGTTTGGAAGGAATAGGTTGTGTAGGCCAGGGTTTTTCACCGGGCATAGTACTTACTGTATCTACCGGCACCTCGTCTATTGGAAATAAAGGAGTACCATTTTCTCTATCAAATAAAAATACATATCCCATCTTGGTCAATAATCCTACAGCATCTATTTGTCTGCCATTATGATTTACGGTAAGCAGATTGGGTGGTGAGCCATTGTCTCTGTCCCATAGATCATGATGCGTTGTCTGGTAATGCCATAACCGTTTTCCGGTATTAGCATCCAGAGCCAACAGACAATTTCCAAATAGATTCTGACCCGGACGATCAGCACCATAGAAGTCAAATGAAGGCGATCCGGTAGGTATATATACGATACCTCTTTTTTCATCCAGTGCAATTCCTGCCCAACAATTGGCACCACCATTTTTTTTGCGTGCGTCCGGGCCCCAGGTATCGGCACCGTATTCACCAGTTTTGGGTATGGTATGAAATATCCACTCTAGTTTTCCCGTGATCCTTTTGAAAGCCCGGATATCACCGGATATGGATGGCAATTCATCAGGAACTTTAGATCCAATAATAAATAAGTCTTTAAAGATTACCCCAGGTGCATTGCTGGTGACAAAAAGCCGATCCAGCTTGGTGCTGTCGTATTCCAGTCCTGTGAAAAAACTTACTTTGCCAGCATGGCCAAAGCCATTTACTGTCTTCCCGTCATTTGCATTTAAACAATACAGCGTAGATCCAAAAACAAAATAGATTACATCGTCAGTCGACTGGTCTGCTTTATAATAATTTATGCATCGCGACCAGTTATACGTATCGGCGCTATCCGGAATAAATTGCCATAGTTTATTACCCGTAACCGGATCTAATGCGGCAAGGCTATTCGAAGGCAATAAAACAATCATTTTGCCCCTGGCAATGATGGGATTGAAAAATAAGCTCGCCCCATTCTCAAGGGAGTCTTCGTATTTCCAGATGGGTTTAAGGTCACCGACATTGGAGGTGTCGATCTGATTTAACAATGAAAATTTGGTATTGTGTACATCGTGATTATAATGAGCCCATTCGTTTGGATCATCTTGTGTCAGTGGGCGATTACAGTAGGTCAGAATACTCAGTGCGGAGATAATAAGCAATGTTGATACTGCTGGTTGTTTTTGAAAATGCATTAATTAAGAGTAATTGAGCCGACTAATGTAGTGAATCTATTTTAGTCTTTTTTCATTGTTCAGATTTGAGGTGATTTCTTAATTTGTCAGAATGGGCTAATTCTTATTTATTTAGCCAGATTTTTAAAATGCGAAAATTACCTTGGTAGAGGTTAGACTATTTTAAAACTAACCCTGTAACACCACGTGCAAATGATGAATTAAATGTGGAGAACACTTAATCATGTTGAGCACTTGATATTTAACCCCTGAAAAGTATAGATTTACTGTAAATGCTAAATGAATTACAATTACTTAAATCTTTCTATATTACATGACCTTGTTTTCCTTACAGTCAAAATACGACCAACTATTACTTCCCTCAGAGAAACTGATGGAGGACATTTCAAAAATAAATGGAGATATTATCATTTTGGGTGCCGGTGGTAAAATGGGACCGACACTGGCCAGGCTGGCAAAGCAAGCCATCGATCAGAGTGGTATTCAAAAAAAAATATTAGCAGTAGCTCGATTTTCTGAGCAGGGACTGGAAGAAGAATTAAACCGGGATGGAATAGAAACCATCAAAGCAGATCTGCTGAATGAAGATGATCTGCTTTCTTTGCCCGAGGTAAAAAATGTATTGTATCTAGCTGGTACCAAATTCGGAACCAAAGGTAATGAACCGTATACCTGGACTATGAATGCATACCTCCCGGGCAGAGTAGCACAAAAATTTAAATCTTCAAATATCGTGGTGTTTTCCACCGGTAATGTATATCCTTTTACATCAATGCGATCGGGTGGAGCTACCGAAAGCACCCGACCTGCTCCAATCGGTGAATATGGCCAATCATGCCTGGGTCGTGAAAGAGTTTTTCAATATTATGCGTCCTTATATCATACTCCTTTGTTTATCTACAGACTTAATTATGCTATTGATGTGAGTTATGGGGTATTATTGGAAATCGCGAATGCAGTCTATCTACGCAGACCTATAGATCTGAGTATGGGCTATGTAAATGTGATCTGGCAAAAGGACGCCAATGAAATAGCCATAAGATCTTTATTACATGCATCAGTGCCGGCTGCTATAGTAAATGTTACCGGTCCGGTTATTTATTCTGTGCGAAAACTTGCAGAGGAGTTTGGGCAAAGATTACACAGCGATCCTGAATTTTATAATGAAGAAAGCGAAACTGCTTTATTATCAAATGCGTCAGCCTGTACTAAACTTTTTGGTACACCTCAGACCTCACTGGATCAAATGATCGATATCATTGCAGAATGGATAGTACAAGGCGGAAAGACCATTAACAAACCCACTCATTTTACAGAACGGGAGGGTAATTTTTAAAAAAAACTTTGTTCCTGAAAAAAACAGCTTTTAATTACGGCCAACAGAATTAAAACCATGCCCATACCATCCACCATAAACGAAAAACTATTTGCAGGCACGGTGATTCCTGCTCATCCCCTTGCACTTACCGCCGATCGAAAACTGGATGAGTCTATACAGCGATTGCTCACTCGTTATTATCTGGCATCCGGCGCAGGCGGCCTTGCAGTGGGAGTACATACTACCCAGTTTGAAATCAGAAAACCCGAAATTAATTTATTGGATACGGTATTAAAGATAACAACTGATGAAATAGATAATCAATTCCCCCAAAATAATATTATCAAAATAGCTGGTATCTGCGGTCCATTGGATCAGGCAAGAAACGAAGCGGCCATGGCCATCCATCACGGTTATCATCTGGGACTACTAAGCAATGGCGGACTTTCTTCTTTATCTGAAAAGGAACTTATCCATAGAACAGAAAAGATAGCTGAAATCATACCCGTATTTGGTTTTTATCTGCAGCCGGCAGTAGGAGGTCGGTATCTTTCAATTGATTTTTGGAAAGATTTTGTTTCTATTCCTAATGTGCATGCTATTAAGATAGCTGCTTTTAATCGTTATCAAACTTTAGATGTAGTACGTGCTGTATGCGAATCGGATCGGCGGGATCAAATAGCCTTGTACACCGGTAATGATGATAATATAGTAGCTGATCTGCTGACACCTTATCGATTTACAATAAATGGAAATCAAATAGAAAAAAGAATGGTGGGAGGTTTGCTTGGTCACTGGGCAGTGTGGACTAAAAAAGCAGTAGATCTATTAGATGAAATAAAACAATGTATAGCAAATGACCACTCTATCGGAATTGAAACACTATTGTCTAAAGGAATTGCCATCACGGATATGAACGCAGCCCTGTTTGATGCCCGGAATAATTTTCATGGGTGTATAGCCGGTATTCACGAAATACTGAGAAGACAAAAATTATTGAGTGGGATTTGGTGTCTGAACCCCAATGAATCGCTATCACCGGGTCAGCTGGAAGAGATTGATAGAATAGTTGGCCAATATCCGGAACTCACTGATGATCAATTTGTATTTGATTTTTTACAAGATAAATAAGACCAGTACCATTAGCCAAACTCAGGTCCGGCAATTAAATAGTGATAGGGTAAAGACGCCGCGTTTTCTTTTTTGTTTTTATACATTCTTATAAACTCTCTTTGCCTGCTAAACCCTTTTGACTCCAGCCAGGAAATTAATTCTTTATTGTATTCGGGCACATCCATTATCACCGGTAGGGCATGATGTAAAGACAATGTATACTCCACCAATTTGGTAGCATAGGTTATACTGGTTGCAATTAATGGCCCCAGATGCACATAGTTTTTACCCTCGCGACCCATAATAAATCCGTTTATCACATCATTTTCGGTAATCAAATAGGTATATCTGGAAAAGTGAATTTGCATCCATTTAAAAAATCCGGATCTGTCTGCTCCAAATGGGATTTTATCGGATTGAATTAGATATGAATAATCCTGGCCTGATGCCATTTTAATATTTTCGTTCTGGCGAACATCAGGGGCTAATGACGAATGCATAAACCGTATAATTTTATACTCTTCCATAAAACCAAACTGTCTGTATACACGCTGACCCATAGAAGTAGCATCCAGTTTGATGTCGTGTTGGTTGCCAATAGAATCAAATAAGTTACTTAGTAATTGTTTACCGACCCCACGATTTCGAAAATTACTATCTGTCAGTACCATCGCTACCCATGTAAATTCAGGTGAATAATGAATGGCAGCGGCGGTGGCTATTACCTGATTATCTAATTCAGCACACAGGCAGATTGAAGCCGGATCGTTTAAAATTAAATTCCACTCTGAAATAGTCTGATTCCATCCAGCCTGGGTAGATAGCCGAAGCCCCTTTGCGGCTTCATCGGCATTCAGTTTTCTTGTTTTTATCTGGTCTATCATTCAGGAAGATTCATGGTAGTTAATGTCTTTTTTAAATGTTTCTTCTAAATAAAATAATGCCAGCACGGCTATTATATAGGTGCCGGATCCCACTATCAAGGCACTTTTGAGTATGCCCATATCCGTCTTTAAAAGCACAAACAAAGAAGTGAGCGGTATCACTGTACCCCGCACAAAATTGGGTACAGTAGTGGCTACCGTAGCTCTGATATTGGACCCAAAAAGTTCTGCAGCCACGGTAATAAATAGTGTCCAATAGCCGCTGCAGAAACCGAGACAGGCACATACAGTATAGAACGTACTTACTGATGAAATAGAAGATAATAAATATATCAACACAAAGGAAAAGGACAAGACCATAAATAGGAGTATCACTTTTTTCCTGTTTTGAAGATATTGACTTAATGAACCGCTGATGATATTACCGGCCACTTGTCCGGCAAAAGCAAATAATACCGCTTTGCCCGCATCGATAGACTGTTCTATACCCATCGCTTTTCCAAATTCCGGTGAAAAAGTAATCAGTATACCTACCACAAACCAGATAGGCATCCCAATGATGATGCTGGTAATGTATTTGATCAGTCTTTCTTTATTCGTAAACAACATCAGGAAATTTCCCCTTTGTATGGTTTTTTCTTTTAATTCTAAAAATATACCGGATTCGAATACCCTGAATCGCAATATCAATAGCAGGAGGCCAAGTCCTCCACCAATGAAATAAGAGGTTCGCCAATCAAAATAATGAGATACAAGGTAAGCAAGTAATGCACCCATCACTCCGAGTGTAGCTACCAGGGTAGTTCCGTACCCCCTGATTTTAGTTGGCAATATTTCAGTGACTAAAGTAATGCCTGCCCCCAGCTCACCTGCCAGTCCGAATCCGGCAATAAACCGAAGAATGGCATAGGCAGATAAAGATTGAACCATACCATTGGCAATATTAGCCAGTGAATAAATAATGATCGAGCCAAACAATACCGAAAGTCTTCCTCGTTTGTCACCAAGTATTCCCCATATAATTCCTCCTATGAGCATACCAGCCATCTGCAGATTGAGCAGCATCAGGCCGCTTTGCATCATACTATCTGATGGTATATTTAATGATTTAAGGCTAGGTACTCTGACTATACTAAACAAAAACAGATCATACATATCCACCAGGTATCCCAGGGCAGCTACCAATACGGGTACACTCAATAATTGTTTGGTGATCGATGCTGTTTTTTCCATTTTATATTTACTTAGAAAATTTGAAAGTTCAAGATATAAAAAGGATTGAAAAGTTGCTATTTTAATAAGTATACCAAAGCATGCGACTCTCTTTGGTTAATTCTCTTTTTACCGGGCTAAATTTTAAAACCAGGCTATTTACCTTGGAAGAGGTTAGATTTTATTAAAATTCCAATCCGAAACTTAACCTGCCAATTTGGAAGAAGGCCTTTATAATTATAATGTGACTTCGCTGCAGTCAACCTTGTGCCGTCGAACCCAAAAATGAGAATTTGCCCTCTAGGTTTGATCCAAATCCTCTACTTTCTATTGCCGCGGATCTTTTTTATAATTTACTGTTACTCACAAAAGCTATTTTTTTACCATCCGGTGACCAGCTTGGAACATTTATAGTACCCTGCCCGCCATAGAGGTATGCAATTGTCTTCGGAACACCCCCGCTGGCCGGCATGATGCGCAAATACACTCGCTGATAAAAAGGATGGGTAGTAGGATCTATATCGGGTGGAAAAGCAATGTATAAAATTTGTTTACCATCAGGTGAAAAATGCGGAAACCAATCATTGTATTCATCAAAAGTTACTTGCTCTTGTTGGCTTCCATCCGGTTTCATGCGCCATAGTTTCATAGTACCCGTGCGTACTGAATTGAAATAAATCCATTGACCATTAGGACTGTATTCAGGCCCATCATCTAAAGTCCTGGAGTGAGTGAGAGCCGTTTCCTTTTTGGTGGCAATATCAATAGACCAAATATCATATTGGCCCCTGCGTTGTCCGGTAAAGATCAGTTTACGACCGTCCGGAGACCAAGAATGCAAATACGAGTGTCCTGAATCGGGAGAGGTAATCTGCCTGGGTTTATCGCTGCCTGTGATGGGTAGGGTAAATAATGTGGATATTCTTTTTTCTCCCACATGATTGCTGATGGCCAATTGTTTTCCATCGAAGGAAAGTACATGGTCGTTATTGTTTGACCGGATAGACCCGGTATTTAATTCTTCTATTTTGCCATCAGCTAATGCATATTTATATAATACGCCGGCGCTGCTGTTGTATATCAGGTGCTTTCCGTCTTTAGTCCAGTTGGGTGCCTGAATGGAATTGGGTACTGAATAAAGTATTTTTCTTTTACCGGTTGCGACATCCATCACTTCAAGATGTGAACCAATATAGTCTCGATATGGTCTATAATCCGGGTTCACCGGAATGATGATGCGTACATTACTAAATATAGCCGTTTCAGATACCTCTTCCACATGCGAACAAATAAATAATCCGGCATAAACCTCCTCATTGAGTGTAAGTTTTTTGCTGACCGATTTATAATTCTGACCAAACGTAGCAGCTGAAAAAGTGAATATATCTCCTTTACGTGAAAACTCTATATCGGTAGGGTGATAAACGGATAATACTACTTGATCCGTATTGGAAGTATCAGTTGGCCTGTACTGTAATGAGGTGAGGTCGTCTCCATGCACACAGGCATCAGCATATCGTGAATTGGTGGTCAGCTCATCGCGGGCGATGATTCCAATCTTTCTGTGATCGGCAGTGCCTTTACCTACAAATTGAATAGTAGCACTGATTGCAAAATCACCTTTTATCTTTTTCCAAAGGAAATGAAACTGATCTATTTTGGCCCACATATTAATACCTGCACCGGTCACCGTATAGGTTTGATCATTGGCATTATACATCGCAGAACCTGCTATTTTAGGGTTGCCTACATCCTGGTGGTGATCAAACTGACCAATGGGATCAAGCTGTGCTGAGATGCTTGCTGAAGTGATTACTAAAAAAAGTAAAAGCCAATTTTTCTTATTCATGATTCCAAATTAATACCAAAGAACCATTACCGTATTATGGTTTGATAAAAAGTTTTGGAATGGCTGACAGAATAGTGAAAAAATTATACAAAATTGATATGAACTAAGACTTAGTCTACAATCGCTTTTTCAAAATAGGATTTTATTTCCTCAGCGCTCGGTTGTTTTACGGGGCTTACCAATCTGAAACCCACATAAGGAGAATCCGTATTCCACCATTTACTTTTAGGTATTTGCGGATCGCGTACCTGCCATTTAGGAATGGATTTTAATCTGTAAGAGGGCAATAGATTGAGCGGATCATCATCTACATATGCTCCGCCTTTTACGGTGCGGCTGTGTTTTTTAGTGGGTATCATCCAGGGATTTTCGCTTTGGGATGCCACCATTTCATAATAGTTATCTCTAAAATCATCGGAAGTCCATTCGGCAACGTTGCCTAGCATATCGTATAGTCCCCAGGGATTGGGTAGTTTAGTACCTACTTTGTGGTATTTATCGTCGGAGTTTTCATAGTACCAGGCATAGTCACCCAGTTTGGATGCATCATCACCAAAAAAATAGCTGGTAGTTGTACCGGCGCGGCATGCATATTCCCACTCAGCTTCGGTAGGCAATCTGTAAAACCGGCCTGTCTTTTCGTATAACCATTTACAATACCGTAAGGCTCCCTGCTGGGTAGTACTTACCATAGGGAATCCATCCCGATCGCCCATACCAAAAGTAAGATTTACATACTGAGGTGTAGGCCTTGAAACAGCATCAGCTTTATAGGTAGCAGCAGTATTGGTAGATTCATCGTTGTCCTGGTCTCTTTCTCTGAAACAATTAAACACATCAAAAGTCACTTCGTGAATACCCATATACATCGCATCGAGTTTTACTTTCACCTTTCCACCGAGCATACACTCTCCTGCAGGAAGTAATTTCATTTTAAAATTAAATGTAGTACCCGGGATGTTTTGTTCTATCACCTCTTGCTGTGCATAAAGATTAATCACAGTGATGGATAAAAGGAAAATTAAAAATTTCTTCATTTCTGAATGGCAAAAGTAATTGAAAATACGATAGAGAATGGAGTCAATATAAAATTTACGAAGTGAATTTATCTTACTTGTAAAAATAATGAGGCCAGATGGTGGAATAGAATCGCCATGCTGAGATTACTCACAGTAAATCACTATGTGTCCTTATAAAGTGTAGAGATTTGATACTATTTAGTTCTATATACAAAAAAGAGAATTTTTATTTAGGCCCATATATTTTTTTCGTTGGCTTTTCCCGTAAAATCGCCCTATTTTCGCTACCCTAAAAAACTCTTTCAAAAATGAAATACTTCTCAGCTTTTCTATTGCTTTGTATCACCAACTTATTATCCGCACAGCGCGATATCTACAAAGATCCATTCCGCCAACTCGATCAGCAATTGGCCACACCTAATGATTATCGCAATGCCTCCGGTGCTCCGGGTCATAAATACTGGCAACAGCAGGCTGACTATAATATAAAGCTGGAACTGAATGATGATAAACAAACCATTTCAGGCGAAGAAGTGATTACCTATAAAAACAATAGCCCTGATGTATTGCCTTTTCTTTGGCTGCAGCTGGATCAAAATCAAATGGCTCAAAACAGCCAGACCTATGAATTGCCATCTGAAAAGCTCGATACCCGAATGACGAGCAGACAAATAGATAATCTCGAGCATACTTTCGATGGTGGATTTAAACTGGAATTTGTGAAAGACAATATCACCGGGGCAGATCTTAAAAAAGTTATAAACTATACCATGATGCGGGTAGATATGCCCAAACCCCTGAAACCAGGTGAGTCCTATTCGTTTAAAATAAAATGGTGGTATAATATCAATGATCGTTTGAAACTCGGTGGCCGATCTGGTTACGAATATTTTCCGGAAGATAAAAACTACCTGTATACGATAGCCCAGTTTCATCCCCGCATGTGTGTATACAATGATATCGAAGGCTGGCAAAACAAGCAGTTTCTGGGACAAGGTGAATACACCGTAGGTTTTGGGAATTTTGATGTAGCGATCACAGTACCATCTGATCATTTGGTAGCGGCGACCGGTGAATTGCAAAATTCGACAGAGGTACTTACCAAAGAGCAAATAGCTTTACTGGCCAAAGCCAAAAATGAAAGAGTACAGCCTGTAATCATAGCCAATCAAAAAGAGGCAGAAGAAAGAGAAACCAAGCGCGCAACCTCTAAAAAAACCTGGAAGTTTAAAGCGATCAATGTGCGCGACTTTGCATTCGCTACCTCACGCAAATTTATATGGGATGCCATGGGCGTGCCCCAATCCGATGGTCGCGTTGTGATGGCGCAAAGTATGTATCCCAAAGAAGGCAATCCACTGTGGGAAAAATACAGTACCAAAGCCGTAGCCCATACACTCAAATGGTATACTCATTATACCTTCGACTATCCCTATCCTGCCGCTTGGTCTATCAATACCGCCAATATAGGTATGGAGTATCCGATGATTTGTTTTAATGGTGGCCGATGCGAAAAAGATGGTACTTACTCGCGACAGACCAAATACGCTACCATAGGTGTGATCATTCACGAAGTAGGGCATAATTATTTCCCTATGATCGTAAACAGTGATGAGCGCCAATGGACCTGGATGGACGAAGGCCTCAATACTTTCCTGCAATCGCTTACCGAAGCACAGTGGGAACCAAACTACCCTATTCGCCGAGGCCCTGCCAACCAGATAGTGGATTATATGAAAATGGATTCTAAATTTCTCGAACCCATCATGACCAATAGCGAGAGCGTACAACAACTCGGATCCAATGCCTATGCTAAAGTAGCCACCGGACTTAATATTTTGCGCGAAACCATCATGGGTCGTGAGTTATTCGATATGGCCTTTAAAGAATACTCCCGCCGGTGGGCATTCAAACAACCCTACCCTGCTGATTTTTTCCGTACTATGGAAGAAGCATCTGGTGTGGATCTCGATTGGTTTTGGAACGGATGGTTTTATAGCACTGACTACTGTGATATAGCCATGACCGATGTAAAATGGATGCGGGTAGATCCCAAAGATCCTACCAAGCTGGCGGAGATGAAAAAAGAACAAGCCGCCAACGCTCCCGAAAACATCACCAAGACCCGCAACCGCGAGCAGATCAAACAATATTACAGCGATATAGATACTACCATCAAAGATTTTTATAGCACCTACGATGCCAATGAACCTGATGCCATTGCCAAGGAAGACTATGAAAGATATGTACGCACCCTCACCGAAGATGAAAAGAAACTACTCTCTACCGGTGATAATTTTTATGAAGTTACATTCGAGCGCATAGGCGGCCTTACCATGCCCGTGATAGTTCAGTTACAATATGCTGATGGTACCAAAGAAGATTTCCGCTATCCTGCAGAAGTATGGAAAAAACTGCCTGAAAACAAAATCACCAAAGTATTCCGCTCTGCCAAGGAAGTATCTAAGATCATACTTGATCCTTATCTCGAGACTGCTGATATCAATACCGAAGACAATCAATACCCAAGGGTAAAAGCAGAACCATCGAGATTCGAAGTATTTAAAGGCAATCCTGGTGGAAGATTTGGTGGTGCTGGTGGGGAGAATGAAATGCAGAGGGCGAAGAGGGCGAAGGCTAAGAGTTAGGTGGGGGGTGAATAAAAATTAAAAACCTTCAATTGAAAAAGCAAATTATAATTTGTGGTATTCCTGGAATGGGCAAAACAACAATTGGAAGGAATTTAGAAAAATTAAAAGGATATTACCACTTAGATGTTGAGGAACATATTAATACAAATCACACATTTCCTGATTTAAATAATTTGCCGAATAAAACTGTACTTACTTTTGGATTTGACCCCACTAACCCCCCCTCGTTAAGATTTATTAGTGAATTAATTGGTAATGGTTGTAAAATGATTTGGCTTGATGGAAATAGACAGGCTGCAAGAAATGCCTTTATTAAAAGAGGTGATGTTCCAATTGAATTATTTAAGGATTATCACATTAATGCATACGTTGTTAATTTTTCAGCCCCCATTTACTAAATTCTTCATTCTTAAACACATAGGTACATAGATATAGTGAGGCTTCACATAGAAATTTTGAATCTGAAAGTATTACACATGAGCACATAGTTAAATTGCTTCGCAATTTTAAGATTTTTTTTAGTAAATCAACCATGTGCCTTTTTTATATCCTTCTATGTGAAGCCTTACCAATTCTTTGTATTTATGTGTTCAAAGGCTAGGTTTAAATAGGAAGTAAGTACTCAAATATGCGTAGAACCTTAAATAATTTGGAACCTTAGTCAATATTTTCAACCCTTACCTCCGGTACGCGTGATTGCTCATATGATGCATCTAAAATTTCAACAACTTTATCGTCCTGTTTGAATCTTTTACACGTACTTTTCCAAAAAGGATACCGGTATGATTTAAATCTGTCAATCTGAATGTATGATATTTTGACTTAACATCTGAGCTGGATACCTTCAGCAGTTTACCAGTGACATCAGTAAATTCAATATAAACTTTATCCTCCTGAGGTAATGCAACTTCAATATTAACTACATCTGTAAATGGGTTGGGATAAGTGCGGACCTCAAAATTATATGCATTTTTAGTAACCGATGTATTTGAAAGATTGACCACATTACTAATGCACTCCTCTATCGACAACTGATTAGTAGTCTGTACACATCCATTCGCATTAGTCACCACTGCAGTATAATTACCTGGAGCAGTGGGTGTATATTTATTGGAAATAGTGTCGTACGATTGGGTCCATTTTTGAATACGATGGTTATTTACATCAGCTATATAGATATTTCCTTCGTCGTCGACCACTATTCCTCTGGGTTGATTCAGTTGATGAGCTGCTTTATCTGCAAAACCATTTCCTGCTACTACTACTCCAACATCATCAGTAGTACTATTTGGTGGAAATTTATTAACCCAGCTGGGTCCAGTACTTGACAAGTAAATATTTCCAATATGGTCTATCCACATCCCATCGTAATCATGGTTTTTGGGGATTGCTAAGTATGTTCCATCAGTTCCGGCTACTGAGTTTTTAGGAAATTTCCTCACACGCGCATCAAAGATATCAGTTAAGAACAGCTCGCCTTCATCGTTGACAAAAATAATTCTGGGATTTACCTGATTTGCATTAAATCCCCCTTCACCTGTACCTGCAAAAGTGACACCTTCTTTTGACCCAGGTGCCCATTTTTGAACACGGTTGTTATTGTTGTCAGCGATATAGATATTACCCGATCCATCTATCGCAATACCATATGGCTTAGATAATTGGTTCATTCCATTCCCTTCTCCATTTCCACCTGCGACTACAATACCTTCGGTGTCACCGGGCCCCCATTTTGTCACCCTGTGATTATCTTGGTCTGATACATAAAGGTTATTATTACCATCAAGGCATATACTAAAAGGGTGATTTAATTGATTTGCAGCTTCACCGCGTCCATTGCCACCAGCTACTACAACACCGGTAGTTTCATTTGGAGCAAATTTTAATACCCGATGATTATCAAAATCAGCAACATAGATATTTCCAGCCTTATCAATCTTAACATCATATGGTTTGTCAAATTGATCATAGAAATTTCCTCTGTGGCCCGTCCCAGCCACGGTAGTACCTATTTTAGATGGAGTAAATTTTGCTAAAGAGGTGCTTACTGTTTGATTGTCATTTTTCCAGTCAATCCTGAGGGCACCAGTAACATGCACGGCCATCTCATTTTGGATACAGTTTTCACCGGCCATAGCCAAGGTGGGAGTTGAATATGCACAAGGGTCTATACTACCAGCTTGCGTAGTGATAATGGTGGTACAAGAGCTTTCATTTCCAGCAGCATCAGAAGCTTTAAATTCAAAGACCATACGACCTACCCCTTTCACTGAATAGTCCACACTATTACCCGCATGGGTATTTATTCTTGCTAAATTAATTCGTCCCTCTAAATCAGTGGCTCCATCTAAAAACTTTAAACTGGCTGAAAGAACAGGAGTCCCACAATTATCAGAAATAGTGGGATGTATTAGAGATACTTTTTTTGTTCCATTGGAATCGAGAGTAACCGTAACACTGGAAGGACAGTTTTGAAATTCTGGCATTATAGTATCTATAGAGGTGACCTTTAGAGTATTGGTATTCAGCATACTGCCATTAGCAGTGGTTACCATAGCAGTATAATCACCAGGAGTGGTTGGCCTAAATTTATTGGAAATACTATCTAACGTTTGTGTCCATTTTTGAATACGATGGTTATAGCTGTCAGCGATATAGATATTACCGGTACTATCTACAACTAATCCAGAAGGCCTGGCCAATTGGTTAGCATCATTACCATTATCATTTCCACCGGCTACGGTAACTCCATCATGGTAAGAAGTACTGTTGGGTGGAAATTTTATAATCCGATGGTATTTCGAATTTGACACATATATATTCCCTATATTGTCTAACCACATTCCTGAGAAATTATTATCTATATCGCTTATTATAATTATTCCATCAGTTCCTGCTTGCGAATTATTAGGAAATTTTTTCACCCGGCCAAAATATTCAAGTGCGAATATCTCGCCTTCATTGTTGACAAAAATGGACTGAGGTGTTATTTGATTTAGATCTTTACCCGGTACACCAGTACCTGCTACTGTAATACCTTCGGTTGCTCCTGGTGCCCATTTTTGAATCCGATGATTTCCAGCATCACTTACATAGATATTACCTTCAGTATCTATGGCGACTCCACTTGGATTAGATAATTGATTCATTTCATTCCCATCTTCATTCCCTCCAGCCACAACAATACCTGTAGTAGCATCGGGAGCCCATTTAGTCACTCTGTGATTTCCCCCCTCAGAAACATAAAGATTATTCATAGCATCAAGGCATATGCTAATAGGACCTGATAGTTGATTCGCTTCAGGGCCGTCTCCATTACCACCGGCCACTACTATTCCGGTAGCTACATTGGGAGGAAATTTTAGGATTCGAGCATTATAATAGTCGGCAACATAAATATTTCCTGCTTTATCAATTTTAACATCGGACGGTTCATCCAATTGATTATTGCTGTCACCTGCTATACCCGTGCCAGCCACTGTGGTACCTTCTTCAGATGTAGTAAAATTTGCTATTGAAGTGCTTACAATTTGATTGTCAATTTTCCAATCGATTTTAAAAGTATTTGGCGCTTTCAGAATTATCTCATTATTACAGTTATCGGCAAAGGAGATGGTGGGTACTGAAGAAGCACCAGAATCTATAATGCTATCTTTAGTGATCATTGTGGTATTACATGTGTTTACATTTCCTACTGCATCGGTAGCTTTAAACTCAAAGACCAGTCGACCGGCACCCTTTACTGCATATTCCACCTCATTACCCGGTTTGAAATCTATAATAAGAGAAGTATCGCCAGATTCTAAATCTTTAGCACCGTCAAGAAATTTTAAATTAGCCGATAAGACAGGTGTACCACAATCATCTGTTACTGTTGGATGTATTAGTTTTATTGATTTAGTATCATTGGTATCCAGCGTTACCGTCACATTAGCAGGACAATTTTGAAATTCCGGCTTGATAGAATCTATGTTATTAACTATCACCTGATTGGTAGTCTTTACACAGCCATTTGCATAAGTCACTACTGCAGTAAAAATACCTGGAGCTGTAGGTATATATTTATTGGATATCGTGTCTATTGTTTGAGACCATTTTTGAATTCGGGAGTTGACCCAGTCAGCGATAAATATATTGCCACTATCGTCGACAAATAAACCTCTTGGGGACGACAGTTGGTTAGCTGCATTTCCTTCTCCATTTCCACCAGCCACGATGACCCCTTTGGTAGTGGGTGTACTATTTTGAGGAAATTTTATTACATGATTTGCATCCATATCAGAGAAATATATATTGCCAATATGGTCAATCCACATTCCACTAATGGAATTGGATAAGTTGCTGATTAGGATAGTTCCTTTAACTCCTGGTCCTGCGTTTTTAGGAAATTTTCTTACGTGTTTAAAAATCCAATCATGGACGAAAATCTCACCCTCTGTATTGACAAAAATGGAGGCGGGGTCAAGTATATTTTCACGAATCGGTTCGTTTGGATCACCTGCGGCAGTCACGCCTTCGGTTGCTCCTGGTGCCCATTTTTGAACCCGATGATTTCCAGCATCACTTACATAGATATTACCTTCTGCATCTATTGCCAGACCACTGGGATATTCTAATTGGTTCATACCATTTCCCGGTCCATTTCCACCTGCTATTATAATACCTGTGTCGGCGCCGGGAGCCCATTTTGTCACCCTGTGATTTCCATACTCTGATACATATATATTATTTTTATCATCAAGGCATATTTTAACAGGAGTACCAAGTTGATTTGCGCCCTCTCCATCTCCATTGCCGCCTGCGACCACTATTGCAGTAGATGTATTGGGAGCAAGTTTTAATACCCGACTACTTATTGCTGGATCATGATAATTGTAGTCAATAAAATATAAATTTCCTGCTTTATCCATCTTTACATCGATTATACTATTCATAAGGTCACTAAACACAGTAGTACCTTCTTTTGATGGAATAAAATTTGCTACCGAAGTATTTACTATCTGACTGTCTTTTTTCCAATCGATCCTCAAAGCATTTGGCGCATTTACAGTCATCTCATTTAGGCAGTCCTCGGTAATAGTAAGAGTGGGTACAGAAGTCACACAAGGGTCCACGATACTATCTTTTGTGGTGATCGTGGTGGTGCAGGTATTTACATTTCCTACTCCATCGGAAGCTGTAAACTCAATGACCAACCGACCGGCAGCCTTTATTGAGTAGTTTAAATCTTTGCCTTGACTGATACCTATAGCCGCGGAATTCACTCCGCCTGCCAGATCAGTGGCCCCATCCAGATATTTTAAATTAGCCGACAAGACTGGTTTACCGCAATTATCAGTAATGGTAGGCGATTTTATTTTTAATGATTTTGTACCATTTGTATCCAGAGTAATGGTAACACTTGGAAGACAATTTTGAATTTCTGGTTTTACCGTATCAATGGTAGTAACCATCTGCTGATTGGTAGTTTGAACACATCCAGAAGCATTAGTCACCACAGCAGTATAATTTCCTGGAACTGTAGGAATATATTTATTGAATTTATTTGCATTTGCCTCTATTGTAGAGATTCTTACTGTACTATTGTCATTTTTCCATTCGATCCTAATAGCATTTGGCACATTCACTGTCAATTCATTTAGGCAATTTTCGCTGACTATAGTGAGGGTGGGTGAAAACGAAGCACAAGGGTCTACGATAATAGCTTTTGTAGTGATTGTAGTAATGCATGTGTTTACATTTCCTACTGCATCGGTTGATATAAACTGGAAAACCATACGACCGGCCCCTCTTACTGAATAATCTACCTCATTTCCCGGACTGATAAATAAATTAGGGTAATCATCTTTTCCTCCCAAATCAGTAGCTCCGTCCAGAAATTTTAAACTAGCAGATATGAATGGGGTGCCACAATTATCCGTAGTTGTAGGATGTTTTAGTTTTATAAATTTTGTTCCATCGGCATCCAGTATAACCGATACGCCTGCAGGGCAATCTTGAAAAGATGGCTTTATTGTATCAATGGTATTAATCATCAACTGATTGGTAGTCTGCACACATCCGGAAGCATCAGTTACCAATGCAGTATAAATACCCGGAGCTGTAGGTATATATTTATTGAAATTATTGGCATTTGTTTCTATCGCAGAGATTCTTACTGTACTATTGTCATTTTTCCATTCGATCCTCAGAGCATTTGGCGCATTCACTGTCAACTCATTGAGGCAATTTTCTCCGACTATAGTGAGTGTGGGTGAAAACGAAGCACAGGGGTCTACGATAATAGCTTTTGTAGTGATCGTAGTGGTGCATGTATTTACATTTCCTACTGCATCGGTTGCTTTAAACTCAAAGACCAGTCGACCGACTCCTTTTACTGAATAGTCCACCTCATTACCTGGGTTGATACCTATAGCTGGGTAATTAACACCTCCGCCTAAATCGGTGGCTCCGTCCAGAAATTTTACACCGGCTGTCATAACCGGCACACCGCAATTATCAGTGCTGGTAGGATGTTTTAGTTTGAATTCTTTAATTCCATTGGCATCCAGAGTAATGGTAACCCCGGCAGGACAATTTTGAAATTCTGGCTTGATGATATCAAGGGTAGTAATCATCAACTGATTGGTAGTCTGCACACAGCGAGAAGCATCAGTCACCATTGCAGTATAAATACCCGGAGCAGTAGGTATATATTTATTGAAATTATTTGCATTTGCCTCTATCATAGAGATTCTTACTGTCTTATTGTCATTTTTCCATTCGATCCTCATAGCATTTGGCGCATTCACTGTCAACTCATTGAGGCAGTTTTCGCCGACTACAGAGAGGGTGGGTGAAAACGAAGCACAGGGGTCTACGATAATAGCTTTTGTGGTGATTGTAGTGGTGCATGTATTTACATTTCCTACTGCGTCGGTAGCTATAAACTGGAAAACCATACGACCGGCACCTCTTACTGAATAATCTACCTCATTTCCCGGACTGATAAATAAATTGGGGTAATCATCTTTTCCTCCCAAATCAGTAGCTCCGTCCAGAAATTTTAAACTAGCAGATATGACTGGGGTGCCACAATTATCCGTAGCTGTAGGATGTTTTAGTTTTATAAATTTTGTTCCATCGGCACCCAGTATAACCGATACGCCTGCAGGGCAATCTTGAAAAGAAGGCTTTATTGTATCAAAAAATGGTACATCTATATCTATAATTTGGTGACAGCTATAGTACTCAATACCTTGGTTGTTTTTATAATAGGTACCAAATATGATATGATTTTTTCCCTGGGGTACCTGCATTTTTAAATGAGTATTCGGATTCCATACGGTAATGGGCAGGTTACTGCCTACCAGCTTGATATAATAATCAGGAATTCTATTACCATCCTGATCATCACAAACACCACCCTTTATATCAGCATAGGTGATCTGAACAAATGCTTTGCAATTTTCTGTACTGATTTTATGATTAGTTGCCTGGGCACAAGTAGGCCCAAAATTCAATTGAAAACATTTTAAAAAAAGCTCTTGGCCAGTGCATAATCTTAGTTTCCAAATTCCATTTGGGTTAATTTTATTGAGGTTTACTTTATTCAATGGGTTGTCACCCATAGGTCTATACGTACCATTCTCCACAAAAGGAATATTGTCATTTGCATTGGGTATACCCCCCGAATTACAAGCAGACATGATCACTCTGAATCTTTTGTTTTTAGTGGTATCGTATTGTGGAAATGATGCAGGATTAAACAGACGATACACATTGCCGGCAGGATCAATTAAATCAAAATAAGGTTCCACAGATGTAAATTTTCCAGGTATTTCTGCTTCTATGGTCACATTCAACAAGCCAAAATCAGGAGTCAACTCATTGGGTAGATTGTTCACTGTTATATTTTGAAATTGGTTGTCGTTGCCCGAAAAACATCTGGCTACTTTGTAACCTTTGGCACATACATCAGCAGTAAAATTACTGTTGAAAGGAATAATCGATGTGCCTGAGGGGTTGTATCCCCCTGCTCTTAAATCTGCCGGAGGCATCCAGGTATTGTTTCCATTAAATATTATTTTCATTACTTCAGCTCGTTGACTGTTGTATGCTCGTATTCCTGGATAAGAATAAGGTTGATTTCCTACACTATTAAACCAGGTCTGGATATCGTAACAAAAACATTCCGAGCTTCTGCCTCTTTCCTGATCACACATATGGTTGGCATCGACTATATTAATCCATCCCGGCAGCTCCTGTAATGCATGACCAAATTCATGTACCCCATGATCAAACCTTCTGAATGTATTGTCCAGCGGACGATTTACTATACCTGTTTTATTAGTAAGTTCTTCTGAGATTAATATCCATTTTCTCTCAGCCTTATATCCGGCAGAACCCCTTAGGCTAGCCACACTAAATGAATTAAATCCAACAGTAAAAAATTGATTGGGTACCACACTATTGAGATCGTTTTTATTGATAAGTATCAGGCTTTGGCCTTTCATAGCATCCAGTGTTTTTATCCAGGCTGGCTCTACCTTTGGATCTGATGGCTTTGGGGATATAACTGCATTCATCATATTGTTTATTACCAAATAGTAATTGACAATTACCCAATCACTACTTGTATTGGTAGCAAAAAAATGAACTCCATTAAGCCCTTTTAAAAATTTATTATACGTTTTAGTAATATCGGCAGCTGATGTTTCCAAATTTATATTGGGGTTATTTGTAAAATTTTGATCCAAAATAGTTTTGGTAGGTATCGGTAAAAAATAATCCTTGACCATTTGATTAAACTGGAAAAGCCAAACCTGATTTAAATTATTTTCTACCGGAGTTTCTGATAGCACTGAAGATTTATAAGAAACGGCTTGGGTACCGTTAGCACCGATCAAATGATAGGCATTGGTACCATATTTATTTTTATCAGCAGCTTTAATATCCCATTCTGCCATACCTTGACCAGTCGTAAAAGTAGGCATCCCATTGGCTGCTAATAACAAAGGGTTGCTTACACCAATGGCTTTATTGATCAGTATTCTTTTACCATTGGATGTTAATATTGTACGCCATAGAAATCGATCACAGTTACCGGTAGCTGGTATTAGATCCATGACCAATTTTCCTGAATTATCATAAGTGAGGCCTCTTTTATGGTCCACTGTAACATTAGTACTCTCCAACAATGGTTTGGCCTGTAAAAAGACCCAAAACCCTTCGTCATTTAATTCCGGGCTTACGCTGGTATATTTAGGTATCAATGTTGTCCAGGCATTGCCATTCCATCTCTGATACATTCCCTGAGGGTCTATTTTTATTAATTGATTATCATTATCCTGTAATAATCTGGCATTAGTGCCTATTAACCTTGCCTGAGCCTGACTTCCGGCAAGAGACCATACCGAGCCATCAGATTGTTTTATATAATATGAGATATCGTCTATAGTAATGATTTGGCTGATATCCAGCCAATTATTCGCAGAGGGGTTGTAAAGTTTTATCTTACCGTCTTGCTGATGTGCCAATGTATATCCATTTTCGCATCTCAGTACATCACAGCCTGATAATATTTGATTGTTACCATCAAACACTTGATTTCCGTATAAGGATAGATTTTTTTGTGGACAAAACAGTACTTGTTTTTGATAATCAGTATCAAAATTTTCATTGAGAAAGATTTTGGGTTTAGCTTGTCCTGCCTTTTTGATATACAGTACTTCATTTTGTTGACCTTCACCCGTAGTGCTATTAGTGACATAGCCCCAGCCTTTGGCTACCTGCTCTACATCGGTAGCAATTAATTTATTCGTATTACCAGTATATTCAAACACAGTGTCCCTTGTCTGAAAAAACTTTCTATCTACTGCATTTATCTTTACAGTCACCCCATTACTTACTTGTAAAGTGTAGCTACCTTTTGCTGTTTGCCAGCCATCTATAACTATATAATATGAACCAGAATCTAAGTGTTGTGATATGATAGAAACCTGGACACCTGAATTACCTCCACCTGAGCTTAGATAATCATTATTGTTGCATGAATTTAGTAAAAGTAGATCTAACGCAGCTGTTTTATCGCTAAGTTTGATGAAGACTTCACCACCAGTCCAATCCAATCTGTATACCTTTTCTGGACCTGTAAGTTGCCACCATGGATCATTATTGTATGTGGAAACATTTGATTTGCCATTAGTCGTGTTGCCATTGATAGTTTTACCGACAGTAATAACTTCTGCATCCGTACAGTCTAATCCTTTAGTCTGACTTTGCAATAAAACAGGAATTAGTAAAGCAAGTACAGAATATATATTTTTTATAATCCTATTCATATTGCATCTATTTACTTTAATTGGATTATTATCAACTTAAAAACTTATCTGTCTTCGATGTACAGAAAACAAGAATATTACTATTTTGAACAGGTATTTATTTGTTGGTTGCATGCAGAGAAATTGATTGATTTGACAAATTACGCAGGAGTTGCTTCAATAAAAATATATATATAATTTTTGTTCCGAATGGAATACTGAGTGTTCTGAATGGAATGAAATTCAGTATTTTCGAGCTTACTACTAACTTATTTAAAATAAGCCCAATACGTATATTGGTGATTATTAATTTATAAGAATTTGGTTACTCCAG
>CAYNIG010000013.1:0-37144 GCA_964396995.1 uncultured Saprospiraceae bacterium
AATTATTTTCTTAAAAATTTTTAGCTATCCTATTTGTTGAAATTCTATAACCGATTTACTGTATTTCAGTTTTCCCTAAGGCAATAGAGGTGATTGCCGATGTATTTAAGCGTAACGTTTTTAAAACGATGCAATACTAAACAGCATTTCCCCTTTATTGATTGGTGGAGTAATCGTTACATATATAATGAAACCGTCAAAAGGTGCATATACCTCCTGGATTACATTACCAAAAACATCAGTAATGTAACCTAATTTAGCGCCTTCTTTAAATAAGGAGCCACTCCTGTATTCAGTGTAAAAAATACCAGTTTGATCGCTCTTAATAGAAGATCTTTTCCTTATTTCTATTGGAGAATTGGTGACTTCCATATTGCCTGGTAACACTCCCAGGCTGCGCATCATGTTCTTTAGTCTCTTATTAATGTATTCAGCATCTGAGGCTTGCACTTGACCAAGTTTTCCATATTCAATACCTACTACAGGTATATCTTTTGAAACTGCCTCAGCCGTACAATATAGTGTAGGCATACCGGGTTTAGGTGCATTTTCGCTTATGATTATCCACGGAAAATCAAGGGCCAAGGCCATCTGCTTTGCTTTAGCAGTTTGAGTGCCATACTCGTATATGGCAACATAGGGATGGAGGTCTTCATTAGCATCACCTGCATGAATGTCAGCCACAAAATTGCATCGCTGAATAAATTTACTGGAAATAGTATGTGCAAGAAGCTCGGTTATAGTGCCATTTTTATTTCCGGGAAACTGCCGATTTAAATTTTTACCATCCCTTGGATCATAGTACACGGTTCTCTTAAAAAAACTGGCAACGTTGGCAATAGGTATGATTAAAATAGTTCCGCTAACTTCCTTTGGATTTATTTCTTTCCCCAATTTTTGCATAGCCATGATGGGTGGGTATTCAAAGCCATGAATGCCTGCAATCAATCCAATAACAGGACCTCTGAACATTCCATTTATTATGGTCAACGGAATGTAGGTACTGTCCTGTTGTAAAGAAATAACAGGAAGATTAAGGGACTGGCTAGTTCCAGGCAGAATGGTCATTCCTTCGAAAACGAAATTGCTGTTTAGATTGCCGCGGCTCTGGGCAAAAGCAGTTTGGAACCCAAGAAGCCAGGTAAAGAGGCAGATTGTTTTGTATATAAAATTGATCATGTTTGGTGATGGATTATGATTTTATAGAATTTGACCGGGTTTAATTTCCAATTTCGATTGTAATTTGTATTTAAAATTGTCTTAAATAGCTGATTTTTGAGATGGTGCTTTGGTTACTGACTGTACTATTTTTGAATTCATTCTCATTAAATACGATATATAAAAAACTCAGTGGTGCTACTTCCCAGCTGCCTCTTATATTGAGTCTCAATCGCTGATCAAAACTATTATATTGATATAAAGAAGAAAGTTGAATACGTGGATTAAGCGCAGCTCTGAAACCTCCTACATAAAGGTTAGTAGTAAAGTTTTCCTGCAGATTTCCAAAATCGAAAAATTGATCCCTTTGATAATCTAGTGTAAAAGCAATTTTAGGACTTGGTGCAAAGCGGATACCTCCAGTAAAGGATTGTAGCTTTCCATCGTAATTTCCTCCGAATGAAAATATACCTTTAAATGATAATTTCCGCGAAGCGTCTGATTGGTATCGTATCAATTGACGGGCATAAGAATATTTACCGGGGTTGATTTTTTTACCTAATAAAAATACGGGAGCATCAAAGTTTTGCCAGGTAGGAGTAATGGAATATTCCATTTGTGCGCCTGTCTTGGTGAATATGTAAATAGGAAAAATATACAATGCGATCTCCTGGGTACGTAAGGTGGTAGCGTCCTGATACCATTTAATAAACATACCGGGATCTTGCCTTCGAACCCATTTAGACCACCACCCTTTATTGGGTCTCCAAATATAATACCCGCCATGATTGTGATGAATGGTATTATTGGCAAATACATATCCCATGGAAGGTGTATATTTTTTGTCCACATAATCTGTCCATAATCCCAGGTACCATTTCTGCGGAAACCAACCTGCATAAAATGAACCGGCCAATCCGGATTTATCACGGGAGGCATCTTTGGAAGCTGTAGCCAGGTATTGAATGGTAATATTGTCTTTGGGCCGGGAAAAGCCATCAATGCTGAAGGTAGTATTGTATTGCTGATTCAATTTTAATTTTTGGTCAGATTCATCTATACGATGAGTGATCATGGCACCTATATTATTTTGTTTACCATAATTCTTAAGATAACGGGCTACCCCAAAATTGGATGGGGCTTGCAATTCAGTACCTCTTTGGTGCACATACATACCTGCCCACGCACGTTTAGCGTTGCGGTCAGTAAATCTTGCGCCGGCATCGATCGGTACAGGGTCTGCGTTAAATTGTGTATTGGCTAGCCCAATGGATCTGCTAAAAAATGGTTTTACATTGGTTATATCGGCTCCGGCATAAATACCATTGTTCTCAAGGAAAAATTGTCTTCTTTCAGGGAAAAAAACATTAAATCTTGTGAGGTTGTTAATAGCCCTGTCAACATCGGCCTGTGCAAAATCAGTATTGAATGTGACATCTAAAACACTTCGTGGATTGATGGCCCATTTAACTTCCCCACCTGCTTTCACTCCATTTTTAAGGTTGGTTTGGTTGGAACTGTTTGTTGACTTATCAGACTGAAACAATGTATACGGTTGTATGCGAACATTGGCAGAAGGGGGTGGGAGTTTCAATCCTGTCAATTGAGCAGCATATGTCATACGATAGGGGTCGAAGCTCTGTGGTATAGCAGGAAAAACGGTTTGCTCATATTCCCTTCTTGCTAAACGAGCCAACGTAATACCCCAGGAAAGGGAATCTGCATTTTGGGAATTTTCATAACGCAGCGATTTAAAAGGAATGGCAAACTCTGAATAATAACCGCTATCGGTAATACTGGTTCGCACTTTCCACAATGCATCCCAGTCATTATCTTTTAATGTGCCATCGAATACTTGTAAGTCCCTTTGATTGCCATAAGGTGTGGTTTGAAAGCTTACACAAAATCGTTTTAGATTTTGCGGATCGAGTTGTAAATAAAAATTATCATTCTCGCTATAAATAAAATCTCTTCGCAAATCCTGTACTCTTATTCCTTTTCTGCCAGAACTGTCTTTGCAAAACACACCAAAGTAAATATTCTTTTTATCGTATACTATTTTGACTGAGGTAGAATATTTAACAGGCCCGCCTTGCCTGGGTTCCATTCTGAAAAAATCGTTGATCTCAGGAGCCTGTAACCACGACTCTTCATTTAGTCTGCCATCTACTTTGATTTCTTCTGAAGTAGCAATAGCCTGTACTCTTGGAGATGGACTTACGGGCAAAAAAGTACCGGAGTACCGGCTATTGTCCTGGCCAATAGCCAGGCAGGTATATATGGAGAACAATACCAGGTAACTTAACTTCATTTTAAAGAAATTTTTTGGTCTGTAATGAATATTTGAATTATTGTTGAATCTCTGCCTGATCCAGTATAAAATTTAATTGGTTAATATCTTTATCATTCAGTATTAGTTTGCCTTTAAATGTTATAATCTGATCTGTCCGATATCCTTTTCTGTTTTGTTTAAGGTTGACTTGTATCACAGACTCGGGGCCAGCTGCTCCGCAAAAAAAGCAGGATGAATTTGGGAATTTGGACAAAATGATCATTATTTTTTCATTCTCATTGATAAGGGGTATTACAAAGCCTTTGATTGCAACTGATTTGCCTCTTAAATTTTTTTGTTCGTCTGTAAACTTCGGAAAAGCAATATCCAGCCCACCCAATGTATCGATTCTCTTGGTATAAAATTTAGTTTTGGTGAATGTAGACCATTGCAACAATATCGTAGTGTCGTGTACCTGCAACTTGGATTGATCTATAGAGGCAGTGGGTACAGAGAGCCCTTCAGTAAAGGAGATAAAGTATTTTAAAATAAGAAAGGTGATCATGGTTTTCGATATTTAAAATTCAGGAAATGGATCTTTAAATCGGATTTTAGTCATGTTTTCTATTTCTTTATCCGTACAAAGACATTGATTTAATTCGGTGATGATATCGTGTTCATGCATGTCTTGCCCGATGAGCACGAGTTCATTGTGTCGATCACCAAATGCGAGAGTCCATCTCGATTCAATTTCTTTTTGATGATCTACAAATGAAGCATAATTGATTCTGTCTTGATAGGGCATAGTACACCACCAGGTGCCGGCTTTATCCGCCCTCAGGCTACCACCCGCTTGTGACCAACTCAACGCGTAATCAGGTCGGCTGGCTATCCAAAATAATCCTTTGCTTCGCATGATGGATGATGGCCATTGTGATTGAATGTAATTCCATAATCGTTCCGGATGAAAGGGTTTTTGATTTCTGTACACAAATGAACGAATCCCGTATTCTTCAGTCTCCGGTGTATGTTTTTTATTCAATTCTGCTTTCCACAAGGGTGATTCACTGCTTTTTTCAAAATCGAACAAACCGGTATTCATAATAAGCCGCAGATCCACTTGTCCCATTTGAGAAGTAATAATCCTGGCATCGGCATTTAATTTTTGCATAAATAACCTGAGTTGGTCTAATTTACTTTCACTGATCAGATCTGTTTTGTTTAGAATGATTACATTGGCATATTCTATCTGATCGATAAGCAGATTTACTATGGTACGATCGTCCCCATCGTTCATACCCATGCGCCGGTCATTCAACTTTTCAGCTGTAGCAAAGTCATTCATGAAATTATAACAATCCACTACTGTGACGAGCGTATCTAAGATGGAGAGTTGCGATAGGTCTATGCCTTTTTCTTCATCCTGATAAGAAAAGGTTTGTGCTACCGGTAAAGGCTCGCTGATACCTGTGCTTTCTATTAAAAGGTAATCAAAACGATTTTCTTCAGCCAATCTTTTTACCTCTTCGAGCAGATCAGCTCTCAGTGTGCAACAGATACATCCATTGCTCATCTCAACTAATTTTTCTTCACTTCGGCTCAGCATATTTTCCCGTTCCACGATGCCTGCATCAATATTGACTTCACTCATGTCATTGACGATCACGGCTACTTTGAGTCCTTGTTTGTTGTGAAGAATGTGATTGAGTAGTGTGGTTTTTCCGGCACCAAGGAAACCACTTAAAACCGTAACCGGTAGTTTTTTGATTTTTGTTTTCATGCGCTGTATTTATTACCGATGTTTATTGTGACAGAACCATACTTATTTGAAATAAGCACGCGGAGAAGATGATTAATTTTTTCATTTTGAATTTTTTTTTAATAAAGTAAATTGTTATAGATTATGTTTTTTTAAACAGAGGTTTGCTTTGAATATTTCTATATGCCAAAAAAGAGAAGAAAATGATGATAAACATCAGGGGCAATCCCATGGGAACTCCGGAAGCTGAAATATTTTTTCCTTTAAAATGCTCCAAAGTAAATTTATCCCATTCTATTTCAGTAGAGGGAACATTACTGAAAATTTTTGCATAAAAATAAAGTCTTAGTTTTTCATGAAACTGATTACAGTGGTTAAAAAACTCCAATTGATTGTCGAGGCCCGTGCCCGCGATCGATTCCAATTCCAACTGTGTATATACAGATGGAATGAATTGAGTCAATAAGCGGCTTACCTCATTTCTCGCATGCAATTTTTCTTTAAATTTTTGCGAAGTGACCAAGGCTTCATCATCACCTACCTGTTGCATGGCATAGTACAATAACCAACTGAATTCGTCGCCGGATATTTTAAATTCTTTAAATTGTGGATAGTGCGCATAGAATTTTTCCATGGTCAGCTCTTTGGGACTGTCCCATTTTTCATGATAGCCTTTCCGTTGCACTAGGGTGGTTTCAAAAGCTTCCGGTATGGGATACGCATGACTTATGTAGTTATTGATGGCGGTTGGTATCAAAATCAGCAGGCCTAACCAAATGCAAAGTAAAAGGATGGCATGTTGACTACTACTTTTATTCATTGATGTCACCCAGAAACAAATAGAAAACCAAACCAATATATACAAGGATGATATCCATACTAAATTTAATAATCGGATATTGAGAGAAAGTTTGAATAAAAGGGTTGCTACCAGGAGGAGTAATAGGTTAACGATCATTACCATAATGTATCTGAGCCCATATTGCCTCCCTAAATAAGCAAAAGGCCTTTTCTCCTGTACTGCTATAATACTCCATGTACCATGTTCTTTTTCTTCTGTAATTATATTGTAACAGAGTGCGATGATCAGTAGAGGAAAAAGATAGATTAATACGAAAGTATAGTCAAGGTTACCCAATAATGCATTCACCGGGTTTTTAAGTTCAGCATCGTATTTTTGAGCTTCTAATCCTCTTATGGTGAAACTTTTCAAAGATGGATTTATGTCCCGCTGACCAATAACCAATCCGGATAGGGCCTCCATCTCATTGACCAATGAAAATTTAGCATAGTATAACATGTATCCCAAGTCATCCCGGAAGGTAGTGGAAAGGCGATTTAAACTTTCTTTTTGATACCGGGCAGCCTCCATCACATTGATTTTTAATCGATGTTGAAATTGAAATCCTATACCTAAACTCAATATGCCGGTGCCCAATAACAATAGAACTCCCATTTTGAGCGCGGGAGATCTCAGGATGTTTTTAAGAATCAATGCAATCATACGGCCTTTAATTTCTTGGATGAATAAATTAAAATCACAATCAGAAGGACTGACCAAAAGCAGATGGACAGTATAGACCACTTCTCTTTATTCAAATTCGATTTCCAGGAAGGAGCCTTATAAACAAAAGGCTGCACATCAGCCCAATGCTGTTGACTGAGTATATGTCTTTTATCTGATGACCCCTTGGCTTGGTTGCTTATGTAATTTATTTGCAAATCATTCATTTTTTGAGATATCAGGTATCGGTACGCTTCAGCTTGCTTTTGGAAATCTATTTGTGTTTCAAAATCAGTACCGCAAATGGCCATGGAAAGATTTTTTATAGTCAGGTAAGGATTTATTATTGAAAACCATTTCCCCAAATCATTTTGATTGCGATATACCTGTATTAAATTTTCATGGTGTACGGCATATATTTCTGCACTGATGCGCTCTCCTTCTTTCATTTGAATGCCGGAATAGTTTACAGGCAGTTGTTGGATAGAATCTACACGATACATTTTTAATAAAGAGTCCTTAAGGGATTGGTAATGTGGATCATCAGGATTATGACTATCACCAATCTTGACGATCTCAGCTTCAATATCCGATTCAAACCGGGCTTTTGATGGAATCTTATACAATGCCGACCCTATGGTTTGTGTAAGTTTAGGCATAAGAATAAAGAGCAACAACCACATACCTATCAGGGCATTCAAGGCTCCTCGCGAGGTACGGCTATGAGCAGACACCAATACAGTTATCAGGCACCACCCTGCGAGATAAGTTGAGTATACAATAAATAGAAAGAAAAATCTATACAACAGGTCCACATTGGAGTAGCTAGATGAAACCAGTAATACTCCTGTAAATAAAATGGCAGGTAGAAATATCAAGAAGGCTATGCCATATAGACCAAGCCATTTACCTACAATCAATTGACTCCAATTTATGCCCTGGCTTAAACTTAATTGCAGGGTGCCATTTTCGCGTTCCGACGAAATACAAGAAAATCCTATAAAGAATATAAGCAAAGGCACTAAATATTGTATGACCATAGCCAGGTCCAATGTGCCAAACCGTATCAATCCGGTAGCGTATTCAGAGTCAGAAAAATTATTGCTGTTTTGAACATGTGCTTCGAGATAGATAGAATTGCCTAAGTATCTTTCAAGACCGGTGTCAAAAATACCCAGAGGGGCTGAGGGTCTGAAAGCATAGTTCCCATAGTGTGCCATTCGGTGTGGATGTTTGTCCGGGTTATTTACCCAATCCTGTCGCGATTGATCCTGAAACTGGTCCATCATTTCATTGTGCTGTCTGACCTGATTTAATCCGGAATAACCGCCAAACAAAACGAGCACCAACATGAAGAAAATCAACATGTAAAAAGAAGACATCGCAGAAATATTCTTGATAAAATATTTCGTGACCAACATCGTTTTTTTCATTGATAGCTAATTAAAATTTAAAGGTGGCAGATAACATAATATTTCGGGGTGCAGCCGGAAACAACCTGGTATAATTTTGTGCACCTAGCCAATAGGTGGTATTAAACATGTTTCCGATATTTAATGCCAATTGCATTTTACTATGGAGTGGTGTATAATACACGGCTGCATCAAATACAGTAAACCCCGGTACTTCAAATGCTCTGGTAAACCATGGTATGCGACTACTTTGAGATTGTACCCCTAATCCAATACCTATATCTGACAATGAAGTATGATCGGCAAAATTGTATCTGGTCCAAAGGTTAGCACTATGGGCTGGTGTGTTTTCTTTTCGCTGACCGATTAATTTTGTATCCCGATCATTGATAATCTCAGCATCGATGTAACTATAGGATGCATTCAACTGCCAATTTGAAAATACATAACCGGCCATATCCCATTCAAATCCCCGGCTTCGATCAGCACCTCGTTGAACCAACAAATCCGGATTGTTCGGGTCATTGGCATTGATGAGTATGTTTTTCTGATTTATCTCATACACGGAGGCATTCATAGAAATCTTTTTGCCAAAAAATTCTGCTTTTACTCCCAATTCCTTTAGATCACTGAGCAATGGTTTGAATTGAGCTGCAGAGTTGGTAGCCCAAAAGAAATTTGCTGTGCTAGGCATTAGGGTAACGGTATTGGCCTGGGGTTGAAACCCCTCCAGGTAGGTTGCATAGGCATTGATGTTCGGTGTTATTTCATAAGTAAGGCCCACTCTGGGTATTAAGGCATTATTTTTAAAAAACAATTCACCCGGGGCTTTATAATTAGTAATGTCTTCATACCATTCTTGCCGTAAGCTGATCAGAGCAGAAATTTTTCCAAGCTTTAGCTGATCCTGAATATACACCGCATGGGTAGTGGTCAGAGCAGAGGGTATTGAAATACGACTATTAAAGTTATATTCATGCAAGTTGCGAATAGTGTAACTTGGATTGGATAAATCAAAATAGTTGACATTAGGTCGGGGTAATGTTTTACCAACCGCCGATATGGTTTGATAATTGGATGCATTGGCAATATTAAAGGATCCTGCTGCGGTACCATCTTTTAATAAAAAGCCACGGGCCGCATTTTGACCTCCTCCTTTTATTTTATGCCAGTAACTCAGGTCATAACCTATTAATAATTTATTTTTTAATACATTTTTATTTGCTTCAAAATTGAGATAGGCAGTAAGGTTATCTACATTCCAGTTTTGTTTTCTTTGAACCATTTGCATCCCTACCAATGAAGTAACCGGATTGCCGGTAATATCAGTTGCAAAAGCATTGGTAGTTCTGTGTTCTTGTAAATCTTCCAGCCAGGTTTGTTTCATATGAGAAGCATTGAAAGAGATACTTGGGGATAATTTATGAGAAAGGGTACTTTGAATGATAAACTCTTTGGATCTAAAAAAATCATTTGGGGCTCCAAGATTGAGACTTATGGGCGTACTATTTAGATTGGTTTGACCGGCCACAGCTCCAAAAATAGGCTGACCTCTATCGAGGTTGCCAGTCATATTACTCATGATCATTTCGATGTTTACAGAGGTGTTTTTATTTGGCAGATAGGTAAATGAAGGGGACAGTAAAAACGAATTGTTCTTTACCAGGTCTCTGTAACTTTTAGCTTCCTGATAAGCTCCATTTATACGATAGAGCAACGATTTGTCTGCATTTAATGGCCCTGTAAAATCTAATGTACTGCGTAGTGTACTAAAGCTACCTGTTGCAATCCCGATTTCATGCCTATTTTCAGCCAATGGTTTTTTAGTAACCATATTGATGCTTCCTCCGGGATCTACACTGGAGAAGGTCACGGAGGCCGGACCTTTTAAAACCTCTACACGTTCTATATTGGATGTCAATGGTTGCAAAAAATAATATTGCCTGGTGCGCATTCCATTTATAATCTGTCCCTCTTCGTTTTGACTTATGCCTCTGATCGCATATTGATTGTAAAAACTCGATGGAATGACACCACTGGCTATTTTAACGGCATCTGCCAGATGAAATGCTTGTCTGTCTGCAATAAGTTCTTTTGTAACGGTGGATAAGGATTGTGGTAATTCTTTATTTTGAATTGCCATTTTGGTAGCAGAAAAAGAATATTTACTGTTGTAATCCCTGGCTGCTCTGCCAATTATTTCTACCGTTTGAAGTTCCGATACAGTTGTAATCAATAATACGGATACTTCAGCAACCGTATTTTCTGTCAAGGTGACTGATTGCTCGTAGGGTTCGAATCGAATATCGGATACCGTTAAAATATAGGTTCCGGAGTGTAGATTTTCAAATCGAAATTGCCCCTTTTCATCAGAGGTGGTATTCAATAACTTGTTATTTCCGCTGATTTTAATGAGGGCATTGGCAACGGTTTCGTTTCGATCGCTTAAAAGTAATCCGTTAATCCCTGCCTGGGCATATAAGGAATAACATTGTACTATCAGAATAATGGTAATTAAAAAACTTTTTTTCATGTATTGACTTTTATATTTAATTGTTTATTGTATTATGGTTATTTGATTTTTTATATCCTGTATAAGTAGATATATGGTCCTATGATTTCGTTCATATTCTTTTATTTTAAGATGCCATCCAGATGAGTTTACATCAATAAAAATCTGAGCTTCAGTATAATTTTTTGTACAACTAAGGCCTATTCTTTCCAATGAACGCTGTGTCCATACATGGGTTTCTGAGTGGTCGTTGAGGTATACAATTGGTTTTAAGGAGGTGTGTATATTAAAAGAGCCGGTGGCAGAATCAAATTGAATACCTTCACTGGCAAAAGCATTTTGAAATGATCCATTTATTACCAGATCTTCGGGTGCTCCTTCTACCAAATCACCACCTTTCGGTAATAACCAGATTTTATCTGCACTGCGCAAAGCCAAATCAAGGTCGTGAGTGGAAAGCAAAACTGCTCGATTGGTTTCATGGGCCATTTTTCTTAGTAATCTCATGAATTCAACCCTTCTTGGTAAATCCAAAAAAGCAGTAACCTCATCAAGAATCATCACTTGTGGTTCTTGTGCCAAGGCACGAGCCATCATAATTTTTTGTCGTTCACCATCACTTAATTCAGTAAGGGTGCGCAAAGCCAACTCTTCTCCATCAACCAATTTTATACACTCCTGAATTACCTGATGATCGCGGTCACTCAACGTACCCGACCAATTTGTATATGGGTAGCGGCCAAGGCTTACTACTTCATAGGCGGTGAGTAAACCACCTTCAACGCGCTCGGTCAATACCACACTCAGCTTTGTGGCCAGCGTGCGAGAAGGTATTTGATGAATGTTCAGACCATCGAGTGTCACGGTACCATGTAATGGGCTCTGCATACCAGAAAGGGTGCGCATTAATGTAGATTTACCAGCTCCATTAGGGCCCAGTAAACAAACGAGTTCACCTTTTGGAAGAGAGAGATTTATACCAGAAGCAACTACTTTCTTATCGAGAGGTCCTACCTGGTATCCAATGGCCAGATCTTTTACAGAGAGATTACTCATAGTGCTCGTACTTTTTTATTTCTTAATATCACCCACATCACTACAGGAGCACCCAGCACGGCTGCAATGGCATTCAAGTGTAGAAAATGGCGCTCCCAGGGCAAATGCACCATCAGGTCGGCCGCCATCGCAATGCAGGAGCCCACCAGTAATGCACCCGGCATCAGTATTTTATTGTCACCCGAACTAAAGATGCCGCGTGTGAGGTGAGGAATAATCATACCCAGAAAGAGTATCGGGCCGCAGTAAGCCGTAACCGGTGCGGTAAGCAAAACAGCCGAACACAAAATCAGAATGCGCGAGTGCTTTACATTCATGCCCATGGTTGCTGCATACTTCTCGCCCAATTGCAATGCATTCAGTTGTTTGACAAGGGCCAGGCTTATGAGGATACCAATAACAACAAAGAAGGAAAGGAACGGGAGCTGTTCCCAATATACACCTGCAAAGCTGCCATCATTCCAGCCCGCAAATATTTTACCTTGGGATTGGTTTGTGAAGTGCAGGATGATGCTGATGAGCCCTTGTGCTAAAAATCCAAGCATCAAACCAAATATTAATAAGGTGATGGTATTGACATAGCGACTGATGGACACCATCATGAGTAAAACAAATATGCAGCCCAGGCTTGCACCAGCGACAATACTCAGATGACTAAAGAACTCGAGTTTTTGCAACACTGCGGAGCCAACCACTGACGCAGTAGTGACGACTAAGGCCACTCCTAACTGTGCACCTGCCATCAACCCAAGCGACCACGGTTCGGCAAGCGGGTTTCGAAAGAGAGTTTGCAAAAGCAAGCCTGCAGCTCCCAGCGCTGCACCACCAAGAGCGGCTGCTATGGTGCGGGGTAGGCGCAACTCGGTAATGATCTTGGAGGTGGTTTCACTTTCTGTAAAACCAAAAACTGCTTTTGCCACCTCGGCTACCGGAATGTGAACCGCTCCAATACCCAGTTCCAGCAGGAACAAAAAAACAACTAACACGAGAAGAACAATAAAGAATGTAATTCGTTTTGCATCCAGCAACCGAATAGGTATAGTCTGTGAAACACGCGGCGAAGTAGTAATGGTTGACATATTATTTTTTGGTGATCTTAATTTTATCGAAGAAGAATAACGAGTGATTGGGTAGTATTTCCGGATGAAAAAGGGCAATTAAATCTTTCAGTAAAAGATCCGGGCGCATGCTGGCAGTTTGATACCAATCATGGGCTCCATAATCCTTATATCTTTTAAAATGATGAAACAATTTTTTATTCCGGTACGCAGGTGCAGTGTTCATGTAGGATTCGGGTGGCCAATTATCGGTGGAGGATTGAAAGGAAATTATATAATCAACAGATTGGAGTTCTTTTAATACCAATTCACTTGAAACACTAACCCCTTCGCTTATTCCATTTGCATGGGTCTCATTCACGATCCCGCTCGTATCCGCGAATGGATTAATTGCTCCTGCATCTTCCAACAGCTTTGCATAACTACCATTCACGCGCACTGTCCAAAACCCTTTCTTATGCATACCCCACATTACACTCGGTTTTGTCTTAACTTCAGCAACAAGTTGTTTTAAAGAGTCACATCTGCGTTTGATGGCATGAAAGAAAATGTTTGCTTCGTTTTCAGCATTGAAAAAAACAGCATCGTACTTAATCCATTCCAACTGTGCCAGATAAGATGTTTCACTCCATGAAAAGTCAGGGGCTGACGCTATTCCCATTGCTCTGGTCTTTGTTAATCCTTCTGATTGGGAGAGGCTTGCGATGGTCAGGAAAGTTATGTCCGGCATCAATTGAACCAATGCCTCCAGGTTAGGACCGGTATGCCAGCTTGCGCCTATGGCTTGTATGGCCCCGCTATCAGCCCGGGCTTTCAGGTAAGAATCGTATATACCATCATGCCCAAGTCCAACAATATGGTCGCGCCTACCCAGTGCAGTGAATCGAGTTGGGGCGTCATCAGCATTACCGGCAATTCGATAAGCTGGAATGGTAATGACTACTGCTCCGGCCAGTTCACCTACTAATGGGGGAGGATTTGTTCCGCGTTGTACAAGTACCATTATATCTGTGAATGAATTACTCCATTGCACAGAGTCACCCTGTTGGCCGACTGCGCTAAGAGGCACCTTGGCCTTTACCACCTTATAATTACCGTGATACGATACCGAGAAATTCTGAGCAAACTCAACTTTAACCGAGTCATTAAAATAAATGGTGCTGGCATCTGTAGATGTTTCATACAGTTTGCTATTGCTCTTTTCAGTTGAGCACGCTGCATAGATAAATAGTGAAATAACCGCCTGCAGGATGCCAGCGATTATTTTCATTTGAAAGCAGCTATTAGGTTGTTTCATGTTTTGTTTTCTATAACTTTGGACTGCGTGGTAAACCAGCATTGGGTTGTCTTCGGTATCCTGGATTATATAGCCCGCCACCGGTACTGTTGTAAGCTGTTAGAGAAGGGTACAATTCATGTCCGAGGTATTTGCAGTATAGTATGATTGAAAAAAGGGTAGCTGTAGCACCCATTTCAAAAAATGTTTTCATCGTTTTGTAAGTTTTACTTTATCGAAAAAGAATAAGGTATGGTTGGGAAGCAGATCGGGATAGAAAATGGATACCAAATCTTCAATCACCAGGTCAGGCCTCACTTCTCCGGTTTCATACCAGTCATAGGCGTCATGTTCATAGCGAGTGCGTTTGTGATAGTGATACACATTGCCTTTGCGATAGGCTTTGAATGTGTTGAGGAACCCTACAGGGGGCCAATCTTTATCATCGCTACTGTTCACAATCCAGAAGTCAGCATTATGCGCCAGCGTATAAACCGCTTCATTATTCATACCCACTTCCCCCTCGGTATCGTTGCTTTTTAGAAGATTGATGGCACCGGCACTTTCGAGGTAAGAAGCCATAAAGTCATTTCGATGCGCACTCCAATCGCTTTCATCGGAAGGATGATACAGCCAGAAGGCAGTAACTTTTTTGAGTTGGGCTGACACCAGGTCAGATAACTCCTGGCAACGCTTCTCCACCCGATCAAAGATTTCATTAGCTTCCTTCTCTCTGTTGAAAAACAAACTGATAAACTTCACCCACTCGGTATTGCCCAGGTTGGTTTTCTCAGCCCAGCCAAAGCAGGGCACCGCAGGCACACCCTGTTCACGAAGTTTTTCCATGCCAACCAACCGATCGTGACCCCATGTATAGTTAAAGAAGATATCGGGAGATAGGCTCATTAATAATTCCGGAGATGGTGCGTGTGCAAAACTGTAACCGATGGATGTTATTTTCTTTTGCTCCCACCTTCTCCGGAGAGTGGTGTCGTAGATACCGCCTCCACCCATAGCGATAATATTGTCCATCAAGCCTAAGCTTGTTAGTTGCATTATCTCACCATCATCATTCGCTGCGGCGGTTTGCGCAGGAATTTCAATCACATACGCTTTGAGGCTATCTGCAAGTTTGGGAGTCGGAGAGCCCCGTTGCACCAACACAAGTGTTTCTTTGTACTTGATCTGATCATCTAAAACACATTGCAGTTGAACCAACTTGTAGTTATTGTGATAGGTGACAGAAAAATTTTTTGCATGATTCACTATTATCTTGTTTGAAAAATAATCCATAGAGGGCCCTTGATTTTTTTCAGAAACCTCTTGAGTTGCTTCACGGCAACGGATAATCAAAAACAGAATTAAAATGAATGTGGAAAACTTCATGTTAAAAATCACCTTCTTTAATTGGAAATTTGAATCGTTTATCAAAATGATCCATAAAAATGGTCTCCTGATTTGGATTAATTTCCGGATGCAGTAGTTTTACCAAATCAGCTAATACATAATCGGGACGCACGGGTGCACTGCCATACCAGTCGTAAGCATTTAATTCAGGCTTAGACCGTTTCATATTGTGATAAAGGTTGTTTAAACGCCAGGCTTTAAATGAAGACATTATATTTTCTGCAGGCAATTCAGCAGAATGAATATCTCCCAGGATCCAATGCATCACATCTTGGCCTGTTGCAATTAATTGTTCTGTTGAAATCGGCTCCCCTTCATTGCGGACTGCAAGAGTGGAATCATAGAATACATTTAGTACACCAGCATCTTTAAGGAGTTGAGATTCTACACTATTGTGATGGACTAACCATCTTCCTTTACCTGTATAATAGCCCCACATGGCAGTAGGCTTATCTGATATCTGATTTACCCTTTGTTTAATACTATCTACGTTTGATACTATCTCATTAAAGATTCTTTCGGCTTTTTTTTCTTCATTGAAGAATAGAGCAAAATATTTAATCCATTCTGCCTGAGCCAGGTAATTGTTCTCTGCCCAATCGAAAACGGTAGCGGTTGGTATACCTAATTGCCTGCATTTTATAAGGGCATCTTTAAACTCTAAATTGGAAATAGTCATCAAAAAGAGGTCCGTATTTCTTTCAAGCAGAACTTCCTGGTTGGGTGGTTGATGCCAGCTGTAACCAATTTGTCCGATTTTACCTATTGAAACTGCATGACGAATGGAATCATTATAGGAGATCAGACCACCTACGGCTATAATTTTACGATGAGCTCCTATTTCCTCCAGAAATCGTTCTGTGCTTTCGAGATTTGTTGCCACCCGGTTGATAGGTATTGGTATTAATGATGCATTCTTCAGTGCACCTGTCAGGGTAGGTGGTTCCGTGCCTCTTTGATAAAGCACCATTACATCCTCTATGCTCTGGGATTCATTGCTGCCCCACATTCTGATGGTGGCCTGGGTCTTCACTATCTTATAGTTTTTATAGTTTGTAACTGTGAAGTGCTTAGCAAAAACCGGGGGTGTTTGGGCAATACCTGATGTTTCGGAATTTTCGGGAGTAGATCCCTCTTTCCTCGCTGTACAGGCTAATAATAAAAAAAGGAAAAAAAGCACTACAACCGAAGAGACCATCACGATTTTGAATGCACGTGATCCAATCAATCCAATTTGGTTTTTTCTTTTCATGGCGGTTATTTTTATCAGATGGTGAGGGGCAATAGAGAATTCTTAACATCGTAAAATGCCTGGGTGAGGCATTGGACATAGTATTGATGCGTTATGACTTTAATAGGAGCACATATCCGAAAGAACGCATAACATGAAAAAAACAACTGAATTACTCTTTGACTCATTGTACTGTAAAATGATTTATTTTTTTTCGATTGATGATTAACAGAATCATACCGTAAATCAGCAAGATTGCCACTCCGGGCAGGGCGTTTTTCCATCCTGCTGCAGAATAATTAAATTCGGGCCTGTTTATCACAGTTTCGGCCTTCATTTCCTCATCTTTCAATACTCGTTGCTTAATGGATTCCAGGTGTTTTAACCTGAAGGCTATTGCTTGGTTTGAAAAATCACTGTATTGTTTCTCAGAGGTGCCGGCTATTTGATTTATTGATGAATTAAAAATGGCTGCTGGGGACATTACCTGCAACAGATTGGACAGGCCAATGCTCTTCATTTTTTGTTGCTCATATGTTTGGTCGATTTCGGCAGTAGCTTTCCTGATGTTATCATATAAAGCCAATGTGTGTATCGCAAACAGATTATCCTTATATCGCTGATTGGAAGTATCGGGCTTGGCTAATTCAGGATGATCAAAAAAATATTGGTTCAACATTTCGCTTCTTCCTTGCTTCTCAGCCTCAATGTATGTCGAACGGTATTGTGTTATGTACTCCACCCTGGATGGTACTTTATAAATAGCCGTACTTGCAAGATTGATGAGTGTAGGTAATATGAACACGAAGAATATCCAGCAGCCGGCTAATAAAACGGCAGCAGTGGATGAACTTCTGTTTTTCAGGTTGATCCATAATGCCAGCAAACACCATAAAAAAATATAAGCTATAAGTGAGATAGCAACCAGGAATACCGGAAAGGGGTGTTTAAAAACGCTTGCACCATGCAGCCATAATAGGAATACAGTAATGGAAACAAACATCAGAGAAAGGAAACCAAATGGAACTAAAGATTTTACCCAGATCCAATTTTTGAAGGATGTGTTTTGTATGCTTAGCAGTTTTAATGTGTCTGCCTCACGTTCACCGGTGAGTACATTATAACCCAAAGCAATGATCAGCAATGGTAAAAGAAAAACCAATATGAAGGAGGGGTCGATATTGCCATACAGCCGGTGAAGTGGATTACTGATGTCATCTATTTTTAACCCGGGTTCACGGGCTGGTGCACTGATCAATATTTCTTCACTAAAAAGATCGCTTTGGCCGGTACTCAATATCGATAGTGGATGAAATCTGTAAAATGCTTTTTGAGGTGATACTGTATTGTATCGGTACGGATTGAGCGGGTTAGCGGAATAGGCTGAGTATGTTTTACCATGAAGTGTGGCAGAGTCCAGTTCTATAAGATATTCTTTTTTCTTTTTTTGCTGATCAGCATGTGAAGAGTCTGCTAACACATGATTTAGTTTAATAGAAATGCTTCGGTTTTCAAATGACCATATATAAAGAACTATTAGTAACAATGTGGCAGGGAATACCCACCATATCCGAAACATTTTTTTTACTTCTAATAGGATTAATTGCCAGATCATTTAAATTTTAATTTTAAATTGAAAAAAAAATAACAGCCCCGTTGAAAAAGCCAGCCATAAAAACAAACATAACCATTGGGGAAAGGTACCTTTCAATGCTTCTGACAGTGAAAGTTGATTATAATTAAAACCAGGAATGGATTTCCACACAGTGGCTGCAGCTTTAAAATTGGTAAAAGCTTCTTGTTTTTTACTTTCATAGGCTATGTAACGGTTGAGCTTATTTACAAATTCCCTTCTGTATTGTTCGCCTGCATCTGCAAAATGCCATTGTGCTTTGTTATCCGTTTGAGCTACTGCCATGGACAGGTCTTTGGTAGCTATATAAGGAGAAAAAAAAGAGGCTACCGTATAAACCTGCTGCTGCCCTGCAAATTGGCTTTTCACCTCTTTATAGATCATATCGAAGTTTCTGGTATCCATTTGTTCACCAATGTCTAATCGGATGCCCGCCATATTTACAGGCAACTGTGAAACACTGTCTACTCCATATTTATTTAAAAGTGAATCAATCAGTTTTTTATACATATCACCACTGAGGTCGTGAATATTACCACCCCTGCTTTTGTTCATTTCATCTATTTTTTTTACTATTTGTTCCTGGGTAAGTATCGGATAAGATGAGTTGGAAATATTGGTCGCCAATCTGGGTATTAGAATAGTAGTAACTATCCAAAACAGTAAACACGATATGAATACCGTAGAGCTTTTAATAAAATAGGTTGAAAATAGGAGGGTGATATTAATTATAATCGCATACCATAGAAAATAAGTGACAAACAAAGTCAGTAGAGAATACAATGAAAATCCTTTGATACCAGACAATAGGATCAATGCTATAATAAGGAACGGGGTTACCAGTAGCAATACCGGAATGAATAGCCCCAACCACTTACCTGCCAGGAGTCTCCATGAAGAAAGACCTTGACTCAGCAGAATTTTTAAGGTGCCTGTTTCTCTTTCTTTACTAAATGCAGCAAAGCCCATTAATAAAATCAGCAATGGCATTAAAGTACCTAATACAAAGGCGGGAGTAAGGTGACCAAATCTGGTCAGTTCTGTTTGATCCTGTGCCTGATTAAACTGTTCACTGTTTCTCTTATGTGCCTCGAGGTATATCGTACTGCCACTATAACTTTGAACTCCGGGCTCGATAAAACTCATGGGTTGTATCGGTTTAAATAAATACACTCCAAAGTGAGCTGCTCCATGTGGATTTTTTTCAGGTTGATTTTCCCAGGTATGGCGCTCTTCTGCAGTAGCAGCCGCATGGTTGGCTTTCATTTCTTTGTATTGCCGGTAACTTATCCACAATGAAGTAAATAACAGCCATACAGTGATGGATGCCAATATTCGGAATCTTCCTTCCCGAAAGAGTTCTTTTAATTCTTTATATAAGACAGTAAGCATACTATTATTTTATTTTTATTTCACAATAAAATTTCCTCTATATATTATTTGCTTAATTGGATATTAAATTGGACCCCGGCATAGAGCTGCCTCTTATATCCTGGATTGAAGAAGCCACCGAATGTACTGTTGTAAGCGGTCAAACTGCTGTAAAGTGTGTTGCCAATATTATTTATACCGAGATAAGGATGAAGGGATATTTTATCTATTCCCAAGGGCTTCCTCCATCCGATTTTAATGTTTTGTATGTGATAGGCATCGGCTTTAGAGGTATTCTCATTTGTAAGCCAGGTATCACTGTTTGTAGTCAGGGTATAATTTAAATAAAATCCAGGTTTGGTGTTGATATCTAACATGGCTACCCAAGCATGCCGAATGGTACCTGGAATCTCTTTTCCGCTATAGTCTACCGGAACGTAAACAGGATTAAAGGAAGGATCAAATTCGGTTTTGAAAGTTTTATAATCATCATATAAAAAATCATTAAATGTATAACCCAGCCTGAACTGAGATCCTCGCCAAAAACTCTTTTGGTCTTTGGTAAAATGAATACCGGCAGTAGTCTCCACGCCGGTTTGATTTACAGACCCTGCATTCGTTTTACGTTCAGCATTTACACCTGGTGAAATTTCAAAAAGCCGGCTAATGATGGCATCTTTTACCTTTAGATTATAGAAGGTGACATCATAAAAGAAAAGCCCTTCACCAATACTTCCTCTTGAACCAACTTCGAGATTCCATCCTGTACTGGCTCTTAAGTCATTGTTGATACTTCCATCAAAATTGAGAAAATCATTAAAGATTCCTGCTGCAGGTGGATTGAATCCTTCTCCTGCTGCCGCGTATATCGAAATTGTTTTGAGTTTTTTTAGAATGGAAAGCCGAGGGGCCAACCCATTGGCATTCGTTTTATATGCCAGTGGATCAGGAGTATTGGTAGCACTTTTAACATCATAATGATAGTTATTATAACTTATTCCACCGGTGATAAACCAATCACCTGGAATTGCAATCTCTGCCTGAAGAAAACCCAATAACTGGTTAGTCCTGGCTTCATTTATATTTGTGATTATTGCAGTATCTGTATTAAAATCACCGTTATAACTGATACCCTTATTTTTTGCTGCGCCAAATTCAAAACCTGCATTCATCTTCAGGGTATTTCTGCCAATATTGGATTTATGTGTAATGACCGCTCTGCTGTTTAATCCACTTGAAGGCTCTTTGTCAAATATGGCAAAAAAAGGATAACTGAGTACAAATTCACCCTTGTTGTCTTGATAATTAGCACCAAATGATAAATTCCATTTATCATCGAAGCGATGTTGGTATCCTGCTCCAAAGGTTATTTTATCCGGTCCAAATCCGGTTGGCATAATCGTATTCACGGATTTGGGTGAGTCTTTAAATGTAGTTGAATCCAAATCTCCTGCAATATTCATTTTACGTTTTTCATAATTTAGGAGGTAATTAAAGGTTCCTTTGTTCCCTGTATATATCTGTCCAAATAAATTATAAACATTGCTGTTGGTATTGGTCATCGGTCTATAACCACCACTTTGAAGATGTGTGTATTGCAAAGCTATATTTCCCCGGCCCCAATCACTTTGAATTCCACTTGTAGATCGGAAGGTTTTGTACCCGCCAACCAATAAATCTGCATTGATGCTGGTTCCCGTTTTGGTGGAACGTTCAGTATTTACAAGCATGGTTCCTCCAAATCCAGCTCCATACATACTGCTGCCGGGACCCTTTATAATTTCAATACTATTGATGAAATTTAAGTCAAGCCCTCCCAGTGGTGTGCCACCGCTGGCCGAGCTTATTGGAATATCGTTCCAGTACATCCTATAACCACTGCTGTGCACAGAAGGTTGGGCAAGTGCACCTCCCCGAATATTGAGTCGATAATCACCATACGTGTAATAATCTAATTTAACTCCGGGTATGGCATTTAACAAGGGTATTAAAGTGGTGTTTTCTACACGATTCAGTTCTTTTTTAGTTAACACGGATACCGGAACTGCAACTGTCAGTAATGCTCGATTGGATTGAAAAGCCTGAACTACTACCTCACTTATTGAAAGGCTTTTTTGCGTGAGTAAAACTGTTATAAATGCTTTATTGGCATTAACAGTAGCGGTCTCGTAGCCGATATATGAAACCGATATAAGGCCATTACTCCGGATAGAAAATTCACCATCTACATTGGTAGTGGTGGTATCTACTCCAATGATTAAAGCACCTATGAGTGGTTCGCCGGTTTGGCTATCCAGTACTTTTCCTTTGATTTGGGAAAACCCAGTGGATGTAAATATTAACATAAAAAGAGCAATGAGTAACTTCATTTTTTTTTGATTTTCATTCTCATTTTTAAAAAATATTTTTCTTCCCTCCGGCGATATACCCTATCATACTTAAAATTGTGATGAGTATTACCGGCCACAGATAATTGATAAATCCCAGATACGGTGCTGGAGATGGTTTATACATTGGCACGCCGTCCAGTTCCGCTTTTGCGAAATGCGGTTTGGTAAAAAACTCTCCAAACAGGTATCTCACTTTTTGCATGCGCAAATCCAGCACACTGGTTTCAAACTGCTGATGGCTCTCAAGTGTTGAACTGCTTATGGTACTGAAAGCTCTCATCAAACCGCCCACCGGGTTTATCCAGAAAAACTGCTCTTCATTCCTTTTCTGTGCATTGGTTTTTTTAGCCATATTCCCGTATATTTCTTTTTCCCTTTTAAGCCCCATCATGGCATAGCTGCACCAGCGCAGTTCGTCAGTATCCACCATTGCAGAATCTTTGATGAGAGAAGGAAATTCTTTGTAAAAATTTTCTTTATGGACTGCCAATATTAAATCAGCATACTTTGCTTTATCGTCACGCAATTGTGTTATTTCCTGTTGTATGTAGTTGGGATATTTATATTGGTACCAGCTATTAAGGATGCCTGGTATACCCACCAGTAGCAATAACCAAATACCTGCCATCGAAAGGGCATTTACCATAGAGTTCCAGCCACGGCTGGTAATAAATAAAACAATACTCACCCAAAAGAAGGCATACAGTAAGGCAATACCGAGCCATTGAAAAAAGCTCCTATATGAAAAAGAGGTTTCATTTCTTATCCACCAGGAGGCAATCACCACAGATATAAAAAAGGGCATCAGGGCAAGAAGCCAGCGGAAAAAAATTCTTGCCGATATTACTATTTGCAGGTTTCCGCTTTGCGATGCCAGTATTTTATTAATACCGGCTTCTTTATCGGCAGATGCCGTATTGTAACTGATAGCAATAAATAAAATCGGGAAAAGAAAAAGGATGAAATAGCTCAAATCAAGATTAACGGTGAGCAGTTGTTCCGGGTTTTTAAATTCCTCCTGCTCATTGTTGAAAATTTCAGCACTAAACCGGGTGTTTTTGAACCTGGAATAAACATCGTTTTGCCCAATGCTCAATGCAGACAATGCATTGGCAGGTTTTATAGCAAATTCTCCCAGTCGCCAGTCCAATGTCCACGGGTTTTCTACCTGGTTTTTTTCTTTTTGAGAAAAATTCAATGTATCAAACTGCTTTTTCAGTGTGGTGAGGTTACGATGGTTTCTTACAGTTATACTGTCAGCGTCTTGCTGCTGGTAATTATAATAACCCACGCCTTTGTTTACACTCAGCCAGCCAAGGATAGTAAACAGCATCAACGCAATGACTACGGCAAGGCTCCGTCGTAATAATTTCCATTCGTATAAAAAAATGGTACGCAGCATATTAAAGTAGTTTCATTTTTTTGGAAGTAAATACAAACAGAATTACGGATAGTAGACCCCACAATACCAGCATTAAAAGCTCCCATGTATAATTCTGCAACGACCATTGGATGGATGGCCTCGCATACTCAAAGTCTTTCACTGTTGTCCAGTACACAGGATCCACCTTCCAGTCCCAGTCGCCGGTTTTGCTGCCGCCATAAGCCATTTTTGTATTGAGGTTGTTGATTAAATAGCGGCGGTATTGCTCGGCATCCTCCACAAACTTTAAGTGGTGGTGGTAATCGCTTTGCGATAAACCCATGGATAAATTACGCACCGCCAGGAAAGGATTGGTAACAGAGGCATATTTGCTGATGCTGTTTTGGCGATTTATGGTTTTTCTTATACGGGCAAAATGTTTGTCATAAACAATATTTGCATACTCTTCATCGGCCTGCATGAGTAATCCATCGGCATTGATGGGCAAGCCAGTTAGTGAATCTGCTTTATAATGTTTCAGTAAAGAATCCTGGAATTGTTTACCTCTTTCATCCTCAGGATTGTGGCCGTCAATTCCTTTTTCCCGATCTTCCCGCAGGGCTTTGTTGAAAGCCGTTTTTTGTTCCAGCGGATAAAGCTGGGTGCCGAGGTTGGCAGTGAGCTTTGGCATTATCACCAATAATAATACCCACACCGACACTTGCATGAGCAATGATGTTTTGCTGCTCCTTGCCCAAGCGCTGCCCATAACGGACATCGTAGTTAAAATAGCAAAGTAGAAAAGATAAATGCCAAACCATGTGGCAGTATGCTGTGCATCCTGAGAGGATGCGCCTACGCCGGAAAATTTTACTGCTGCCCATTGAATGATTAAACCCACAGAGGCCAATGCAGCTACCACTGAAAAACTGGCTGCTATTTTACCACTTAAGTATTGCCTGTTACTGATTCCCTGCGCTGCAAACAGTTTTAAATTCTGCTGCTCCCTGTCGGCCGATACTGTATTAAAACCAAGCAAGATGATGAATAAAGGCATGAGTACCTGCAGCAGCCAGCTAAAACTGATGTCGCCAAAACGACTGCTTTCCGTACGGCTTTCTGCCGGGCTGAACTTTGGGTCGTTCTGCTTATGAGCTTCCAGCCGCAAAACAGAACCGGCAAACTGGCTGATGCCATTATCCAATGACTGCACACCATATACTGGCTGAAAAACGTAATGACCATAGTGTGCGGAGTTATGCGGATTTTGTGGACCCTGGTTAAGCCAGGCTTTCCGCACTTCCATACGGGCTGCTTCAAATTGCTGCTCTTTTGCTTTAATTACAAAAACGCTGTTAACAGCGCTGATGATAAATGCAGCTATTACGATTATTCCAAACACCTTCAGATAGCGGTTGCGCCATGCATTGATTAGTGTGAGTTGGAAGATGGTTTTCATTTTTAAAAAAGTTTATATCGTTTCCAAATACAATTTTTGCAATTCATTCGCCGTGATTTCATTGGTATTTATAGTATGCACCAGTTCTCCTTGTTTCATGATTCCAATCCTGGTTCCTACATTCACAGCATTAAAAATGTCATGGGTAGCCATAAAAATGGTTTTCCCTTCAGCGGCTAATTCTTTACATATTGTTGTAAACTCTGCGGTAGCTTTGGGATCAAGGCCACTGGTGGGTTCGTCCATTAAAATCACATCGGCATTCTTTGCCAGAGCGATAGCTATTCCAACTTTTTGTCGCATACCCTTTGAATAGGTAGATAACCTGGCTGCATGGGCTTCTTTTTGCAAGCCTGCTTTGGATAAATAAGTACTGAGTATTTCTTTATTGTATTTAAATCCAGCCAGCCTGCTGAAAAAATCTAGATTTTCAATTCCTGATAAGTTACCATACAATTGCACTACTTCGGGTATATAAGCAATGTATTTTTTGGTTGCATTATCATTGGGTTTGACCTCTACTTCATTTATCAAGGCCTGGCCACCACTGGCATCTGTAAATCCTAAAAACAAATTGATAGTGGTGGTTTTACCAGCGCCGTTTTGTCCAAGCAGGCAGAATATTTCACCTTTTTCTATCGTCAGGTTTAGTGCATTTAATGCAGCATGATTTCCATAATTTTTGGAAAGATTTATAGCTTTTAACATAATTAATTATTATTAAGGTTTAATTTTTATGAATTTATCATCAAGAGAAAAAGAAAAGTCATTGCTTTCCAATTTGCACGAAGACAGATTTATTTTTCAAAGGTTTCAATTACACTGGGGTCACCCTGAACTGTTACTATGGGCTTAGAAGCAGCGGTATTCGTGTTTGTATTGTATTCGAAAATTCCAACCGCAGACTCGGCAGCCATACCAAAAAGTACCTTATTTTCTTTGGGTAAAGGCAAAACGGATGCTGCATAACCATTTGAAAATGGAATTTCCAGTTTGGTAATGGTTTGATTTATGAGGTCAACTTTAAAAGCACCAAAAGTCCTGTCCTTAACATAATCGGGCGGATTGCTTGCCAGTGCCGGTACGTTACCACAACTGAATACGATACCGTTTCCTAAATAAGCCGGATGCTGCAAATAATCAATTGATTCGTTTTTGATACCTGTTATTTTGTAATCTGTTGTATTAAAAAAGTATGATTTATCAAAGACTGATTCACCATTTTTTACTCTAAGCCAGCCTGCTTTTTGACCGGGTGCATATCCCCAGGAAGCAACAGAATAAACATATAAATCTCCTTTTTCATCAAAAAATAGAGAGGAGGGAGTATCCAAATTACCGCAAAAAGAAGTTCGGTTATCAGTAGTACTAACCACCGCATTGTTATTTTTCGTGTCTATAATCAGTAACTCAGCTGGTTTGTCGCTGGTATAAGTATCGGTGGTCTGTGTACAAGCAACATAAAGTTTTCCATTCCGAAAAGCCATCACTCCGGGGTCTGGACTGCCATCCCCTTTTGCATATTTAGTTAGATCGATGACCTCAGTTTGTTGTAGGGTAGTGGGGTTAAATACGGCAATTTTTCCTGCATTATACAAGCTACAATAAGCTCGTGTGCTGCTTTCTACTAACACATGCATGGGTTGTGATGCTGGGGGCATTGTTATTCGTCCGGATTCTGTAAGTAAACCATTTGCACCACGCGTGAACTTAACTACCTGGTCTCCCGATCTGTTTTGACAGGCAAAAACATCATTTCCGAAGATACTTATAAATGGATAAGAAGTGAACTGTTGCGCTTTGTTATTGGTATAGGTCACTGCATTGAGATCTTTTAGAGTTCCAATATATCCAGTGGGTGTAGCTGCACTCGTAATATTGGTTACCAATACGAATTTGTCTAAGTCCTGATTTACATTTGTGCCACCTTCATCTTTGTTACAGCTTATTACAGACAGTGTACTTAATACTAAAATTAGAATTTGATTTTTCATTTTTTTAAATATTTGATTTTTTTTTATTTTAATGTTTGTGTTGATTGTTAGATAATAGCAATACGCGAAATTTTATCCTTAGACTTCTGCCCGGCAGCGGCTGATTCCAGTTATTAATAACCGTGGAATTTGTCAGATTTCGAATTTCTCCGGTCAAGGTGTAGAGGTCATTCTTGAATGATTGTTCTACAATCAGATTATGGGTAAGGTATCCCGGGATTTTAAACCCGTCATATACACTTATAGCAAACCCATAATTAAATGCTTCGGACCACGAACCTTCATATATAAACCGACTTTTAGTTTGATGACCTAGGATATCTGATTTGTGATACTCCACATTCCAATTTCCAAACACCGATGGAATATTAGGTACATTAAGCTTAAAAGTAGGGTTAGGAACTTGTTGTGTACCTGGGATATATTTGTTCGCATCTATCACGCGTTGTGATGTAGCGTTCATACTTACATATAACTGATCAGTCAGGTCCTTTTTAATTTCTATATCTACGCCTAATATTCTGGCCTTAGCATAATTTACAAAACCCGTGGTAAGACCGTTGCTTCCGCCCAGTTGAATTAGATTTTGAACATACATCAAAAAAGCATTGGTCTCAATTTGAAATCGTTTTGCAGTTCGATTTTTAATTTTATCATACACCAGCCCTATATTGTAGTTGTATGCAACCTCTGGCAATAAATTTAATGAGGGAGTAATGAGTGCACCATCACCGAAAAGCTCTGCATTACTAGGTAAGCGGATGGCACGTTCATGACTGGTTTTTAAAAATAAATATTTATTCATGTGTATTCTCAAGCCCAAATTGTATCCCAGATCATGTTTTACTCTTTTAATTTTATCTGGTGTATTTTGTAAATTTATATTGGTGTTATAACCATGAACAATATTTAAGTAATGTTTTAAAGCTATTGAACTTGTCCATGTGTTATTAATTGCTTTATGTTCTGCTGTCAGACCGGTAACAGAATTCGCAAGATCAGCTGGCCAATTAAATAAATTACGCTTGGCGAATTGATTGGCCAGATCGTCTGTAGGATCAAAATATCCTCTTCGAAATGTATTGTTCAAATTCAGAGTAAATTGTTCACTGATTTGATAATTTAAATTTAATCTGGAGCGCCATTCGGTTTGAAGATTAAGCAGGTTATTAGGGCCCACACCCAATTCTCCGCGTCCGGTCAAACTAGGGATACGACTACCATCCCAATTGTATGAATAGGAAGAAGTATCAATAAAAGTAGAATTGAACCTGGCATATACTCCGGAATATTTAAAATCAAGTTTGTCGGTCAGAAAATGTTTTTTTTCCATGTTTATCGCAACCACTTTGGTTTTGGCTCTTGATTCTATAAATTGAATATTCCTTTGAACACCCTGCAGTTCCTTAAAATTATCTATATATGCTGCTTCTATTTCAATTTCATCAAACCATAGTTTATTGAATTTTAATCCATTGCCAATTAAAAGGGATTTGAATTTATCATGATCTCTATATATCTTCAAACCATCCTGGAATGGTGAGTTCATGGTATAATCATTTTCAGCGTTGGTATAAAATGCACCAATGCCATATTCTATACCCGCTTTTTCAAAATTTTTCTTAAGAATCAATCCGGTCTGTGTGGTATTAAAACTTTGTCGGGTTATATTGGCGTCTATATAACTGTTATGCCGATGTCTTAGAACTACATTGACAGCAGAGCCCAACCCATCTCCACCTAAATGGGCAGGGATAGTCCCTTTGTACACTTCTATGCGCTCTATGATGGCCAGCGGGAGATCGTTTATTCCGAAACTGCCATCCGGTGTGTTTAAAGGATTTCCATCCAGGAAAACCTGCACTCTTTTGCCTTCCAATCCCCGGATGGATATAGAGCTACTGCTGCCGGCGGCTCCGGATTGCCTGATTTGTACTCCCGTGGTCCTTGCAATTAATTCATTGAGATTGGATGCTCGATTTTCAATTTCACGAGCCGTAATTATGGTGACAGGATTGACCCCTTCCATTACTTCTTTAGCTCGAACTTGCTGCTCACTAAGTGATTGAATAGTTACTTCAGAAAGTTGACTTGGGGCTGGAGATAAATATAAGTTTAGTTGTACTTTAATTTGATCTACCAGGAGAATTGTATCTACTGTTTCGTAACCCAGTAAGCTACATTTAATTTCATATCGACCCATTGGAATATTGGTAAACTTGAATTTGCCTTTAGAATCAGTAACTTGGCCTACCGCCAGATTACTGATGTATACGTTTACATATTCCAGCGCAATGCCATTGGAAGTATTTACAACAGTTCCTGATATTTCACTTTTAAGAACCGATTGGGCTAAAAGAGTTGGGATGTATACAATCAGCCCAAAAAACAGCAAAACTGTTTTTAAAAAATGCATATTGAAATTTGAAAAATGAAAAAAATAAATAAAAACCACGATACCTTATTGGAAATAGCCAGGTGTAGAAATAGCTATGAGGTACGCCAGGGCTTACGTTGATTTACCAACCTAAAAACACATACATTAATCCCCTAGATTGCTAATGGGAGAATTAAGGAATGAGGGTTAGTAAAATAAAATTATCCGTGTGAAGGTGGTCGCCAGGGTGTATGGTATAATGTAGTGGAAAGTGGTTCCTGGTAATTAATTGTGCTGTTTAATTGATCCATATTTTTTTGAATCAAAACAACTAATTCGAGGAGTTCGAAGTCACTGATTAGAGTAAATTGTCCTGGGTAGGAAGGCATTGAATCATCTAAATCCAATTCTCCTATTTTACAATCATGAACTGAAATATGCTGATGTTCTGTTTGAAGATGATATTTGCAGAAATCAATTAAAATCAATGCCTTTTGCATCCCGGCTATAAACTGGGAAAGCAGCAAAATGACGATGATTAATTTTTTATTCAAGACTCGCAAATATATTGATTTTTTATAGTAAAAGGGATAAGTATTATTTTGATTTTGCAAAAAGGGATCGGTGGTTCCACAGATTCCAGCTATGGCCAATGATGAGACCCAATGCTGCCAGATAGCCTATTTCGGTCATCCAGCTTATTGATTCTTCCAGCAAAATACTCATTGTCAGTAACAATAGACTCAATATCAGTACATACTTTATAACTAATTCATGTACCTGTCGGTACACTTGATAAATAGATAATATACTGGTGAACAAAAATACGTAACTCAACTGATGCCACCACGACCAACCCTGGAAGGTGAGCAAAATAATCGGAGTGCAAATACAATGAACAGTACATACTAAAGCGCTGCCAATGCCTATATAATCTGCTTTCATAATTTATTGTCTTTAAAGAATGCAACAATATTGCAAATATACACTTATTTTATAAATGCAATAAAGTTGCAAATAATGCATTATATTTGTTATTAAAAAAAATAAGTATGAAGAAATTTTATTGGATTTTAGTTTTCATTGGAATTACCCTTCAGCCTCAATGTAAGCACGGCCGTACAATGGATCCTCTTCTGATTGAGGCGGTTCAAATTCAGGAAGATGCTTTGAAAATTGCCAGGAGATATGATAGTCTAATTGATGTGAAATGGAATAAGACAACGGATAGTATTATGCGTCACGAACTGATGACGATTCAATCGAAAATTAAAGAATGGAAAAAACAAAGAATCGAAATACCGGGGATACCGCAGGATCATTCATTGCATGATCACAGTAAGCATAACCATAATCATCCTGAAGACCTGGGCCTTAAGCCGGATGAAATGGTAAAAGTACAGGAAGAATGGCGTAATATTATAAAAGAAATCGGCTCTAAAATTAAGTGAGAAATATGTCGACTTCTTTGAAACTCTTAAGTATACACAAATTGACCATCACTAAACCCAGAACTTTAGTATTGGATCTTTTTCTGAATAACAAAAGGGCATTGTCAAATACAGAAATTGAACAAAAACTAAGTAAATCGGTAAACAGGGTCTCCATTTATCGTATACTTGATACTTTTGTGGATTATGGAATAATTCATAAGGTTATACATGAAGGAACAACCATGTTGTATGCATTGAGTCAAACGGATGATGCCTCAAACATGCCTTTTAAACATGCCCATTTCAAATGCAACCTTTGTGAGCGTACATATTGTTTGAATGTGCTTTCACTTCAAATTCCCAAATCAATTAAAGGCTTTAAAATAAATCATAGTGATGTCTTGTTATCCGGGATTTGTAATTCTTGCAATAAATAATATTTCATTACTACTACAAATTTTTGCAATAGTCTTATAATGAAACTCTTACACGACCTTATTTTAAGGCAGCTATTTACTGCCTTTATTCAAGGATCCTCTATTTGAAAATTTATATTCATCGAATTTACCCTCCGGTCTTAGTCCTTCTTTAAAGTCGGTAATATGAAGTGATGAATATCATGAGTAGTTGTGTATATATAGATCTTTATTTCTAAATAGGGTCATCTGATTTTTTTCTTCTACTTCATTTGCAATATGAGCTAGGTCAGGATACAGTGTCGCTATTAGCTAGTCTGGTTAAGGGATTCAGGACTGCGAATTAGAAATTTTTATTAAATTTTTTTGCGCAGTCAAATGTATGCATATATATTTGCAGTCAAATAACTGCATAATAAAATGACAACCGCTTCTATTTATTTATTGTTGGAGGGCACCTGCAAGCCAGCCATGGAATTTTACCATTCTGTATTTGGTGGTGTACTGACCATGACCAGAGTTGAAGATACTCCCGCGAAAAATCAGCTTCCTGAGCACTTGCATCAAAGAATCATCCATGCACGATTGCATGGAGCAAATTTGGATATTTCCGCATCTGACTGGCTCCGGCCAGACGAGATTCCGGTACAAGGCAATAAGACTTGTATGTATATAAGTGGTGATTCGTTTGAAGAAGTAAAATCTATTTATGATAGACTTTCAATGGAGGCTCACATCACAGACCCTATCAAACAGGAATTTTTTGGAGCCTACGGTGCTCTAAATGATAAATATGGTAACCGATGGATGTTTCATGCTAGCACTAATGGAGAAAAATGATTAACCGAAGAGATGTTTTTCAAGCCATTGCCGATCCAACCAGAAGATCTATATTAAACCTGGTATCCACCCATGGCCCCATGAATCCAGGTGTGATAGCTGAAAACTATAAATCTAGCCGGCAGACTATTTCCAATCACATCCGGATATTGACAGAATGTGAATTGCTTACTTTTCAACAAAAAGGCCGTGAGATCATATATAGTTTTAACCCTAGAAAAATGAAAGAAGTAGATGATTACTTATCACCGTTCCGCAAACAATGGGAGCTTCATTTTAATAAAATGGATGAATTATTACAAAAAATGAAAAATAATAAATGAATACAGAAATTATAGCTGAAACATGCAGCCAAAATATCCTGATCAAGCGGAGATTTGAAGCGAAAAAGCAGCAGGTTTATAGATTATTTGTTGAGAAGGATTTGCAAGTACAATGGCAAACTGCTTTCTTACTCGATTTTAAATTTTTGCATTTTGATTGTACTCCAGGTGGTTCTTACCATAGTACTCATTCAGGTGTCGATGGTCGTACCTATGGATTCAGAGGTATATATCATGAGGTTATTCCAAATGAATGTATTATTAAAACTTCGGAGTTTATTGGTCTGCCCTTTAAAGTATTGCCATCATTGGAAGTATTGAATTTTGAAGAGTATGAGGGTCAAACCCAGCTCACCATTCAAATAATTTGCGATAGCATTAAAACGCGTGATGCCATGCTGCAACATGGAATGCAGACTCACTTTGACGCTATTTTTGGAGCAATGGATGAATTGGTAAAGAATAAAATAAATCCTGAAAATTAAATTAATCAAATTTCTACTTCAACTCCACTTCAATGTCCACAATCACATCTTGAAATGGTGATATGAGTTTACTTGCTTTCAGATAAATTGAATTTAGAAATCAGATTTATCTTTCTGTTAATTCGGACAATACTGTTCATTTTCGTACACCATACCATTTGAGCCTTTTCTATAAACGAAAGAAAATCAAAGAATTAAAATTTTGGTATAATTGGTGGAAAAGTCAAAAGAACTTTAAATTGAAATAGAATATGCTTACCAATTACCTCAAAATAGCATTGCGATCGATGATTCGTCAATGGAACTATTCTCTTACTAATATTATCGGTCTGGCAATAGGTATCTCCTGCTGTACACTGATCATGCTGTTTGTTAAAAGTGAATTCAGCTATGATAAATTTCATAAAAATGCGGATCGAATATACAGAGCCTGGCTGCAGGAAAACTATGAAGGTAAAATTTTCACCAATACCCTTACACCTATTCCTCTGGGACCTGCCTTAAAGGATAATATACCTGAAGTAGAATCATTCTGCAGAGTTAATGTTTTTAATTCATTGGTCAGTTTCGGAAGCAATAAATTCAATGAATCCATCACCATGGTGGACTCCGTTTTTTTCGACTTTTTTGATTTCGAAATGGTAGAAGGAAACAGACAAACAGCCCTGAATAATAAATCGTCCTTAGTAATTACGGAATCCCTGGCTAAAAAGTATTTTGGTAAGGATCAGGCGATAGGAAAAAACCTTGAGTTGCAATTGGGTAAGGAAAAAGTAATGTTTACCATTTCGGCCATTGTGGCAGATGGTGTACAGGAGTCCAACATACAATTTGATTTCCTCATTCCACACAGCAATGATCATTATATGTATTCCCAGCATCAGAGGACGATGGCATGGAGTAGTGTATACCAGGAAACGTATCTTTTAGTACAAAATGGTAAAAGCGGTAAAGATGTTGAAACCAAAATACCTGAACTCGCAAAGAAGATTGCAGGAGATAATTACAAAGAAAATCAATATAATGTTTTTTTGCAGCCAATAGCCGATATTCACCTTAATAAATCAATGCCTGCCGGGAATCAGCCCACCAGTGATCCGGCCTATTCTTTTATTTTGGCAACCATTGCCATTCTTATCCTGCTTATCGCTTGTATAAATTTTGTTTCACTTTCAATTGGAAGATCAACCACAAGAGCCCGGGAAGTGGGTGTCAGAAAAGCCTTGGGAGCTGAAAAGCAATCTTTAATCAGCCAGTTTTGGGGTGAATCTATAATACAAGTGGGCATCGCCAGCCTGTTATCATGGACGATCACTTATTCCATTTTACCTGCATTTAACCAAATCTCAAATAGGGAGTTGAATTTAACTTTTTCCGGTTTTAATATCCTATTTATCTTTTTGTTAGTAGTCTTTATCGGATGTTTAGCCGGTTTGTATCCTGCATTGATTTTATCTGCTTTTAGTCCTGTAAATGCTTTAAAAAATAAAATGTCCGGTTCATTGAATATAGGAATTTTCAGGAAAAGCTTGTTAGTGGGCCAGTTTACGGCTTCAATAATACTGATCATAGGTACTATAGTAATTGGAAGGCAATTGAACTACCTGCAAAATAAAAATTTGGGTTTTGATAAAGAAAAAATCGTAGTGGTGAATACAAACAAACCTCGGGGAGAAGGTTACCCCCTGGCTGAGAAATTCAAAACAGAATTACTTCAAAATACGAACGTGATTCATAGCGGTATCTCATTGTTTAGTTTCGCCGAACCGGGTTGGGTAACGATTGGTTATACTGATGAAAATAAAGTGTATAGAAACCTGAGTATGAATTCATGGGAATCGGATTTTACCAGTACCATGGATTTACAAATTGTACAAGGCCGAAATTTTGATGTGAATAATTCAGCGGATTTTTCAGGGTCTATGCTCATCAATGAAGCCTTGGTCAGAGAGTACGGCTGGAAGGAACCTATAGGAAAAAAATTGCCAGGCAGGTTTAATCAGCGGGTTATTGGTGTCGTAAAGGATTTTAATTTTGAATCATTGCATAACCCCATTAAACCAATCATGATTGTCATGCAACCGGATTCAGTATTCAATACGGCGGCAGATGTAGCTATGATGGATGCGCCCCGCCACCGCATTAGTATAAAATTAAAGGCAGGCGCTGTAAAGGATCAAATATCATCATTGGAGCAGAGTTGGAAAAAAGTGGCCGGTAATCAGGATTTTGATTTTAAATTTCTGGATGAATCACTAAATAACCAATATCGAGAAGAGAAAAGGCTGAACAGTATAGTACGAATAGCTTCTTTTCTTGCCTTATTCATTGCCTGCCTGGGCTTGTTTGGATTGGCTACCTTAGCCGTAGTACATAGAATGAAAGAGATTGGTATACGAAGAGTTTTGGGTGCAGAAGTAGGATCTATATTGATATTGATTTCAAAAGAATTTTTAGTATTAATTGTGTTGGGAAATATCATTTCTGCCCCCATCACCTATTGGGCCTTAAACAAATGGCTGCAGAGCTTTGTTTTTAAAATTAATATTCCCTATTGGGCATTTGCCATTGCTGCTATAATTGTAGTAATGGTAGCTCTTTTTACCATTAGTATTCAGGCTTTCAAAGCGGCAGTTAGTAACCCTGTTAAAACGTTGCGGATGGAATAAAGAATTCAAGCTTCTGGTTACTAGTAACAAAGGCAACTTTGCTTATCGTTCCTGAAGATTAAACTGATAAAAACATGTTTTCAAATTATCTCAAAATCGCCTGGCGAAGTTTACTAAAAAACAAATCATCTTCCATTATTAATCTGGTGGGCCTCTCCGCAGGATTGACCTGTTGCCTGATGATGGTACTGTATATTCAGCATGAACTCAGTTTTGATCAATTTCACTCTAAAGGTGATCGAATTGCCAGAGTGATCATGCAGTATCGTTTTAATGAAAGCGAATTGACAAGTGGAAATTTTACCAGCACCAAAGTCTTACCCTCCTTCAGGAAGAATTTTCCTGAAGTGTTGGATGGTGTCCGCCTTTCTCCCTTGCAGAGATTGGTTAAATACAACGACATCACGTTTGACGAAGAAGGGTTTTTATACTCGGATTCATCTTTTTTTCAATTATTTGATTTTAAATTGATCCAGGGTGACCCTAAAAAAGTGTTGAATGGAATCAATCAAATCGTATTGACTCAATCCACTGCTAAAAAATATTTTGGGAATGAAAATCCGATCGGAAAAATACTAAAAGTGGGTAGTGGTCAGGATGACTTTACAGTCACCGGTATTACCGAAGATTGCCCGGCCAACTCACAACTTGTGTTTACAATGATAGCACCGTTTACATCACTTGTGAAAAACCCGCAGGAAGAATCCTATTTTGAAGCAAACTATACCACTTACCTTCTGTTGAAGGACAATAAGGCCATAGCATCAATGCAACAAAAAATGGAATCCTTTATGAAAGAGGAGTTGAAAGAAGAAAAAGGGGTTTACATCAATTATATTCTGGAGCCCTATACCCAAGTGCATTTATATTCTCCTTACGATGCGATCACTCCCAATAGCAATATCAGATATATTTATATCATCGGAGCAATAGCCTTATTTGTACTGATGATTGCTTGTTTTACTTATGTCAACTTAAGTACAGCAAGATCCATGGAAAGAGCCCGCGAGGTAGGCATACGTAAAGTTTCCGGTGCACTTAAAAGCCAGGTATTTTGGCAATTTATCACTGAATCCGTATTGATTTCCATATTTGCGTGTATCCTGAGTATTGGACTGTTGGCTCTAACTATTCCTTATTTTAATCAGCTGACTGAAAAACACATGGAAATTTCTGAAATTTTTAAACCCGCTATACTTTCTGTTTCAATATTGATTATCGCTATTGTTTCATTACTGGCTGGAAGTTATCCGGCATTGATTTTAGCTGGTTTTGAACCCATCACGGTATTAAAAGGAGCTTTTAAAAACACCTCATCCGGTGCTTTTTTGAGAAAATCATTGATCGTATTTCAGTTCGTAATTTCCCTGTTCCTACTTACTTCCACTATTGTCATAAGTAAACAATTGCATTATATTCAAAATAAAAACCTGGGCTACGATCGCGATCACGTAGTCCTCACCAAGATTGATCAGAAAATACGGGATAAAATGAATTTATTCAAAACTGAATTAAAAACCAATAGCCATATTTTAGCAGTGACCATGGCTAATTTTACACCAGTTAATATTCCGGGAGGCTATGTAATGTATCGTGGTGATCAAACAAGTGATCAGGCTATAAACACAAGAGGGAATAATATTGACGAAGACTATTTAAAAACGAATGGACTCAAACTGATAGCCGGGTCCGACCTGAGCCACCAGGATCAACTGGATGCCAACCAGGATGATTATAAAAAAAATT
>CAYNIG010000014.1:0-36732 GCA_964396995.1 uncultured Saprospiraceae bacterium
ATAATTTTTCAAATATATTAAGTCAAGGGGAAGGCTATGACAATCCTCTTAGATATCTATATGTATTACCCAGAAATATTCGCACTGCCGATATCGAAGAATACGAATTTATAAATGCTGCTGGACAAAACAGACAACATTATTGGATACCAAGATTTAATGGAGGTGGTAATCCTTATTGGACTTTGAATAATATTTTACAACCCAGCCTACGTGAGAGAGTCACTGGTCTGGTATCACTTAAGTATCAAATATTTAAAAACCTTTCAATATTAGGGAGGTCCGCCTTGGATAGAGTAAATAATTTTACTGATTTTACCAGAAAGACTGATTCTTATACAGTGGCGCAAGGTGGCTCTTATTCAAAAACATTTAACTACGGATATGAATGGAATACTGATTTCTTGCTCAACTTTAATAAATCGTTGACTGAAAAAATATCATTGGATCTCAATGGAGGTGGTAATCTTAGAACTTCCTTATTTGATCAGGTCTCAGGTGCTGGTGTGAATTTTAATGTTGAAAATATATTTGCATTGGGCAACACTGCCGATCCAAGACCCGGTGAATCATTTAGTAAAAAAGAAGTGCAATCATTATACGGCTTTGGATCTATAGGTTTCTTTAATAGTATTTATCTGGAATTTTCTGGAAGAAATGATTGGAGCTCTACTCTGCCTGCTGCCAATAGATCTTATTTTTATCCATCTTTTGGAGTCTCAGCTGTATTTAGTGATTTGTTTAAATTACCCACGTATATTTCCTTTTTGAAAGCAAGAGCTTCTTGGGCAGAAGTAGGAAGCGATACCGATCCTTATCAGTTATCTCGAAGAGCCATCGTATTTAATGGTACGGTAAGCTTAAACTCAACTTTACCAAATGCAGATTTATTGCCAGAAACCACTCAATCTACCGAAATAGGATTGGATGCCCGCTTTTTCAAGAATAACCTCAGATTAGACTTATCTTATTACAAAACTAACACATTTGATCAGTTGTTTGCAATATCAGTTCCTGTCGCCTCAGGCATAAACCAAAGATTTCTAAATGGTGCAGATGTACAAAATCAAGGTATAGAGGCTGTATTGGGATTCACTCCGGTATCCAGCAAAAACCTAACTTGGGATATAAATTTAAATTTTGCCAAAAACAATAGTAAGATTCTGGATCTGGCAGAAGGCTTAAATGAGCTCAATCGTGGTGGCCCCACAGGCTTTATCAGTGATTTTGTATTGAGGAAAGGATTTCCCTTTGGCGATATACAATCCAGAGGTTTCCAGCGAGATGCACAAGGCAGGGTAATAGTGGGCGCCAATGGTCTACCATTAATCACCGCAGGTAAAAATGTACCTATTGCTAATTTCAATCCTGATTGGCTGGGAGGTATAAACAATCAGATTAGTTATAAAAATTTCAATTTTAGTTTTCTGATAGATATCCGACAAGGTGGTACCATCACTGCATTTAGCGAAGCAATATTAGCAGGTGATGGATTTTTAGATTATACCTTACCTGGAAGAGAAGGAGGAGTAGTATTCGGTAAAGATGTTTTTTCAAATGAAACAGCTGTAAAGCAAGACGGCACTCCAAATGATATAAAGGCATCTGCTGAAAAGTTTTGGAACCTGGTGGGTGGAAGAAATGCGCCTACCGGAGAGGCATTTGTCAGAGACGCATCCAATGTAAGATTGCGGGAAATGGTCTTGGGCTATAGATTACCAAAGTACAAAGCCAGGATTTCACTGGTGGGTAGAAATTTATTTTTCTTCAGCAATAAAGCAAAATATGTAGATCCTGAGTTAACCGTTGGGACAGGAAATAACGTTGATGGACAAGAGGCTTTCTCGTTACCTACTACCCGGTCTATAGGATTATCCTTAGGAATTGATTTTTAATTATTAAATATTAAATAGAAATGAAAAAAATATTTTTATGCCTTATCCCGACACTTTTTCTGGTAGCGGCATGTACTGATCAGTTTGATGAAATCAATACTGATCCAAAAAATCTAACAGTAGATAAATTAGACCAGGGTACATTTGGTCTTGTAGCAGCCGCTGCTTTGTACACCCCAGTGCATATAGGAGTAAATGACAGGGGCTCCTTTCAATTAGCACATTCGCTTTTTGCTGATGTATATTCTAATTATATGGCTACTACGGCTCCCAATTTTGATTCTGATAAATTTACTTTAGTCGGTGGTTGGCTCAATGGTGCTTACCTCGATTTTTACAGAGATGCTGCTCCTCAGATAAAGTACGTAGAAGATTTTTCTAAAGCCAACAATATGCCCCTTGAAAATGCTATTTTCAAAGTATGGCGAGTATTTGCATATCATCGCATTACCGATTATTGGGGGCCTATACCCTACTCTAATTTTGGCAATGGTGAAAAATCAGTTGCTTTTGACGCTCAAGATAAAATCTACGATGATTTTTTCAAGACACTAGAGGAAGCCATCACCGTTTTAAAGGGCAACGCAGGTAAGACATCAACTATTTTGGGCGCAAATGATGTAGTTTTCGCAGGAAATGTGAACAATTGGTTGAGATTTGCCAATAGCCTTCGTCTAAGATTGGCCATAAGAGTGCGATATGCTAATGCAGCACTAGCAAAAACAAATGCAGAGAAAGCGGTAGCCGATGGCGTTATCGAAGCAGTAGCAGGAGATGCCTATGTAAAAACAAATAACAACTGGCGCAATGGATATACTACTATTACCCAATGGGGTGAATTTAGAATGAGTGCTGACATGGAAAGTATACTGAAAGGATATCAGGATCCAAGAGTAGATAAATATTTTTCTGCTGCTAAAACGCCTGATAATAGTGATGACCCAGTTGGAGTGAAATTTCCATATGAAGGAATGCGAAATGGCCAATCAAAAGAAGCTAAACAAGGAATTGCATTTAATAACCTGGCTTCTGACATGGCTCCGATATACATCGCCGCAGAAACAGCAGGACCTAACTGGCCATTACTCAAAGCATCCGAAGTCTATTTTTTAAGGGCAGAAGGTGCTCTGGTGGGTTGGAATATGGGAAGCGGTACCGCGAAGTCTTTTTATGAAGAAGGCATCAAAAGTTCATTCAGCGAATATGGTTTACCCACTACAGATCTATCTGGAAAAGAATATACCACCAGCAGCAACATACCTGCCGCGATGGATGCAACTAATCCTGCAGTATCAAAAGTACCAGTAGCCTTTGACGAAACTGGTAGCACAGAAAAAAAATTGGAACAAATCATCACTCAAAAATGGATATCACTATATCCTAACAGTTGGGAAGCATGGGCTGAACGAAGGCGTACAGGGTACCCTATCTTATATCCTAGATTGAATACTGATGACCCTGCTATACCAGTAACTTCTATTCCCAGAAGGGTTACTTATACTGTAAGTGAGTATACTACGAATACAGCGGCAGTAAATGCAGCTGTAAGCACCTTACTGGGAGGGCCTGATAATGGAACCACCAAACTATGGTGGGATAAAAAATAGTCCCAGCTTAGTTCGAATCAAATAATAATTATAATCGAATACCGTATAATTCATTTTATACGGTATTTTTTTGCTTAAGTATAAGGTAGGTTTTTATGCTAAGAAAACACTTAATACGATCGGGATCCAAAAGATAGATATCCAGATCCAATACAAAACTCCTGTTTTCATATTTTTTTATCAGGTTGAGTGTTAATTATAAAATCAACAGTTGGTTTTACCATAATTGTATTCCCTTGCTACCTGTTTTGGTAACCCTGTAATTGACCATTATCATTAGATATTATATAAAGTTGTTTACCATTGCTGTTCAATATAACTATTGACTTTCTATCTAAATCAGCCGTAAACCCAGGTTTGGTAATCGGTAAAACCTCAAATTGGGATGTGCCACTGCCTTTCAAAAAAATACCTGTACCCGCATCAGCCGTATAAGTAATTACCTCTAATGAATAAGAATTACCCACCAGTATGGCACCCAAATGCCCGCCTATATCACAATCCTCTATAGTCTTACTATATATTAGGGGCAACCTGAAAATAGAGTAGCATAGCTTTGATTCTAAATTTTCCACTGCTGGAAGGATCCACATTGGTATATATATGATGGTTATCTCTTTTAAACTGAGATAAGAGCAATGAAGAGAAAAAAAGTACAAATAATTTTTTTCATAAATTATATTCAATCATCCCTCCCTGATCACAATAATAAGTTAGAAATTAGCACTATAAAATTTATCGTTATAACCCACTGGATTGACATTATTAATCTCAATTTATGGCAATCCTCGTTAACACAAAAAAAAAGGCCAATGCAATACATTGACCTATTCTTAAATTAAACTTGATTTGTATGATTAGTTTTATCTCACCATATAGTGTAGTGACCTCATCACCTCCCGAACCTAAAAAAGGTATAGCTTGGTGACTTCAGCCTTATTGTTATTTTTTTCGCAGTTGCTAGTGAAAAACCAGTGAGGAATAACATTCCAACCAGCATAGCAAATGATTTTATGTCATTGTTTTGAAAGTTATTTAATAAATTTTTCCGTTTTTCCATGTTTTACATATTTGTTTAATCAGGATATTCACCCAAAATACGACTTATTTGTAAAGCTGTTTTAGTAAAACGTTGTAGTAATTTTTTATAGGCTATCTATATCAAAAAATACAGAATTAATGCCTTCATTTTAGCCGGCACCGATGCAAAAGATGATATTAAAAGATAAAGGATTCCGGCCCTCATAAAATTACCAGGGTGGAGTCTAAAATTAACTTAAAATAGGCTTTGCTTGCCTTATCTTCACTTTCTTTCTTGTTCATAATTTCAAATAATATTTCCATCGATTTTTGTCCCTGGAGCCAGGGGTATTGTTCTACTGTTGCTGCAAGTTTGTAAATAGAATGGGAAGTGATTGGAAAATTAGCATATCCGACTACCGTAATTTGTTTGTCCTTTTTAATTTCTTTCAGGTATTTGATTATTTCCATTGCAGCTCCGTCATGGAACGCAATAATGGCAGTTGATTTTCTTTTGCCTGAAATCAATGATTGAACTGAAGTTACAATACTCTCTTTTGACAGATCTGAATTGATTACCAGGGTGGGATCGTATTTGAGCCGGTGTTTTTCCAGGGCTTGCCTATATCCAATGAGTCGTTCCTGGGATACAAATAGTTTTTCAGGACCATTAATCATTCCTATGACCCGGTGTTTTTTATCCAACAGATAATTTACCAATTGTAGCGTACCTGAAACCATGTTGCAAGCCACGTAATGTATCTCATTTATTTCAGGAATACGATCTACAAAAACAATAGGAAGTGTTTCTTTGTACTTTATCAGGTGGTCATATGAAAAGGTATTCTTGGTAATGGACATGATCACACCGTCCACCCGCTGCCTCCGCATAGATTCCAATAAAATTCGTTCCTTTTCGGGATCTTCATTGGACTGGCCAAACAATACTATATATTTGTTTTCGCTGGCTGCCTTTTCGATGCCGCTCATTAGAGTGGCAAAAAACGATTCAGACAGATGAGGTAATATTACCCCAATGGTATTGGATTTCCCTTTTTGTAAGTCAATTGCCAATTGATTCGGTTCGTAATTTAATTCTTTAGCCAGGTTTTTAACACGCATCTTGGTGCGCAATCCAATACTTGGATCATCGTGCAATGCTTTAGATACTGCCGAAATAGAAATATTCAGCTTTTTAGCAATAACCTTAATGGTGATCGGTTTTTTATCCATCAATAATTGTTAACAGGATCAGCAAACAATATAGTTAGTTTGGCTTTTAAAATCAAATGGCACGATGAATAATCCTTACACATTGTACTTTTGTGATTATATATTAAAATTGATATTTAATGATAATGGAAATTGAATTGAAGAAACAAGAATTTAAAGAAAATGGATTTGTAAAAGTAGAGAATCTGATCTCTCCTGAAAATGTAAATGAATACTTGAGCATATGCCAGGATTTATTATCAGGAAAAATCGACACCGGTAAAAACCGCTCAGATCTGGGAGCAGAATTAGGTGCCAATAAAAATGTAGAGAATATCACTCAAATAATGTGGCCTTCGGATTTTGTACCAGGCATTCTTGAAAAGGAGTATCATAAGGTATCGCTCCAGCTGGTAAAGGAATTGTTGGGTGAGGATATGGAAATGGATTTTGATATGGTGATAAATAAAGCGCCTAAGACCAATACCATTACACCCTGGCATCAGGATGCGGCTTATTGGGTTGATCTGCCAGATAAGCGGGCGATAAGTTGCTGGATGGCTCTGGATGAGGCTACTCTTAAGAATGGATGTATGTGGTATACACCAAAATCTCATTTGTACCCCATCAAACCCCATCGTTTTGCCGGGAAACAAGGCGGAGCTTTGGTATGTGACGGATCCGAAGACAACTCCGTCTTTGTACCGTTAAAACCAGGTTCTTGCGTATTGCATGGTGGCTATACCTTACATTACAGCAGAGGTAATAGTACCCATAGCAATCGAAGAGCCTGGATTATAAATTTCAGACCTAAAGCCATGATCGAGCTGGAAAGATCAAAAGGTTTCGATCATGGAAGAAGTGGAAATGCCGCTGACCGAAAGATCAGAACAAATGCATGATCAGGAAATATTTCACCGGTTATTGTGAATTTCTCGAAGCAGCTCCCAATCTTTCATTGTACATATTTGCCTTCTCTATATTTTTAATATCATCGCGATACAATAAGGTAAGGTTTTTTAAAGCTATTTTATCATAAGCATCCAACTTAAGTATTTTTTCATAGAATTCTGCTGCTTTACCAAAATCGCCTTTCACCTTATACCTGTCTGCGATGGCGTCGTATATCAATTTAGACTTTATATCCTTTTCCTTTGCCTCAGTCAATAATTTTTCAATTTCGGCTTCCCTGCCTAAGTTGGCCAGAGTGACTATGGTCTGATCTACATATTCGGATCTCAACGGTGCCAGGTAACGACATTGATTAAAAGCAAGCAGTGCATTTTCATTTTCTCCTTTCTGGAGATGTATCAATCCTTTTACATAGTAGGTAAGATCATATTCTGTGGAAATAGCTTCTGATCGAATACACAGTTTTAATGCTTCATCCATCAACCTCAATTTGGTAATTGAATTGGCTGTTAAAGATTTATTATAAAGCAACCTGGCATATTTGGTCAACGCACGTATACTTTTATCGCTGGTTAAAGCGGTTGCTTTATATATACTATCATTGGATTTATAATCCCGGTTCCGATCAAGGGTCTTAAAAATAAAAAATATAAATACCGGAACCAATATATAAATTCCGAATGCTTTTCGATTATCAATGAAAAAATACTGATTCAGGAAATAAACCACAGCAATAAGAAAACCCAATGAGGGGATGAACATAAATCTTTCTGCCAATGTAGCCCCGGTCAGGAAAAAAATATTTGAAGTGACTGAGTAAAATGCAACAAAAAACAATATGCCATATAACCATAGATCTTTTTTTCTAATCCTATTCGAAATAATAAATAGTAAACCAGTGGCTATTGCCAATCCCAAATAGGTAAAAGGATCTTTAAATCCGTCTATAGCCAATTGGTTAAAAGAATAATCAGCTGTGAGCCAGTATGGAAAAATTAGAAGAAATAAATAACGGGGTATAAGTGAAAAAGCGGCAAAGTTACGTTCCGGTATTGCAAATTGGAAGAATGCGTTCTCCGATAAAGTAAAATCGGGTCCTGGGGTATCTGCGACCACCATTCTCATAAAAAAATAAAATAATACTATGCCTGCACCTGACCCATATAGAATATAGGCTTCTTTAGATTTACCGGACCTGAAAAAATATAAAGTCAGGGGGATTAAAGCGACTAAAGGTAAAGCTGATTCTTTTGAAAACAAACTGATAATCAAACCCAATACATAAAGGGCAAGCCATTTAAAAGACTTTAAATCTGTAAATTTTAAGCAGGCTATCAATGTCATCAGCACTCCAATAAACGCTGTGATTTCATCTCTGCTCTTAAGGTTAGCCACTACTTCCGTATGGATAGGATGCAAAGCATATAATAAAGTAATCAATCCAACAATATGAGGTGACTGTGTTTTATTAATTAAAGACAAGAAAATAAAAACCAATGCTACAGAAACCACATAATACAACACATGAATAAAATGATGAACGGATGGCTTTTTCCCAAACAACTCATTTTCTATTGCAAACAAACTGATAGAAAAAGGCCTATAATTGGATTCTTTGGTACCATCATATCCTTCCCTGTTGGTGTGAGTCCATATGTCTGCTAAACCATTGAACCCATTGTCAACATACCTGTTTTGAGACACCACCAGGGGATCATCAAGTGTAAAATCAAATTGAGAAGTACCAATATTTAACAAAAACGCTGAGGCAAGGCATATCCACAACCAGGTTTTATTTACAAGTGAACCAGAGGATTCTTTTGTTTTTATTTTCGGCTTCATTATACTGCACAAGGTAATAAGTAATTGCCACTATCAAATTCCCATATCCCTGGCGCGTATGAGATAATGTTTTGAATTATAATAAAAGAAAATTGAATGCCCGGCAAGTTTATGCATTAGCATTTAAGTTTATCTTCCGACTAAATATCTCATCAGTTCCTGAATAAATTCGATATTTTGCCCTGCCCATTCTGAATTAAATCCAGCTTTTAATCCTTCGGGCATAATCTTTTGCGCGGTAAACATTGCCGCTTCCCCAAAAGCTGCCACTTTGCCTTTCCCGTGATGCACAATCCCACCCTGCACATATCCCTCCAACGAATTTCTTTTCAAACCCGGTGTAAACACCCACGCCGTATCGGGATAAATAATGGTGTCTGCAGCTGTAAAAATTAAAACGGGCTCTCCATAGACCGGCAACTTTAATGCAGAGCCTGTAAATGATGCAACTGAATCAATTTGTTTTTTAGAAAATATTTCTGTTCGGATAGTCAGATCTTTTTTTCTAAAAGTATGGGGCGGCCAGCGGTCTGTCTGGCCATCCACAAAACCATTTTCGTATTTTATGCCAAATGATCGTGCAAGACTATCTGCTGCACCGGCAAAAGGCATATGATCAGCAATGAGCAGTAGGCTTCCGCCCTGGGTTACCCAATTTTCAATGCATTTAATTTCTTGAGGCTCAAAGGCAGAAAAAATGGGATTCACAGGTCTTCCTCTGTTTAGGTGTGATAATGGATTGGCTATGACCAAAATATCTATTCCTTGTAAATTTTCTAGGGAATTAAATTTACGGTCATTACCGGTAACATCAAACCCCATGTGCTTTAAAAGAATGGCAGTTGGACTGAATCCTGAATTAATTCTATGCAAATTGTGGTGAGCACCGTCTATCATTACTTTCTTACCGATGCTGACCTTTTTTACCCTGGAAAGGTCAATAATCGTGTCAATCTGCACCTGAGCATAAAACAGGCTGACATTAAGACTTATTAATAAAGCTAAAAAAAATCTTGGCACATTAGTCAGATGAATAAAAAACGAATTTTGGTGTACCTATGAAGATTAATTCCTGTTCCAAAACTCCTATCTGCATGAACTCATGCCGATCAGTAAATGGAAGTTTGTACTGAAAAAACTGCTTTCTGTCGAATTTAAAATTTCCTTTTGAATCCTCAGTGAGTCAATGGTTATTTTTGCCTAATGTATAGAATGCGCCTATTCCTTGTTTTAATCTATGTTTTTAGCTTTTTGCAAAGTAATAGTCAGAACATTAAAGGGATGGTGACTGATGACCGGGGTATTGAATTACCTTTTGCTACAGTACAGGTAACCGGCACAGGCCTTGGTGCGGTTACCAATGCCGACGGATATTATTCACTTCGTCTTGACCCAGGCAGCTACAGAATCCGGTTTCAATTCGTTGGCTATAAAACAAAAGACACCACCCTAAACCTGGTGAATTCGGATAAGACAATAAATATTTCACTCAAGCCTGAAGCAGTTACATTACCCACCGCGGTAATCACGGGTGATAATGAAGACCCGGCGTACACGATCATGCGACGCACCATTGCAAAAGCCCCTTATCATGCCAATCAAATAGATAGATTCAGTGCCCGAGTCTACATCAAGGGGAGCGGTAGATTATTAAAAGTTCCTTTCCTGTTCAGAAAAAGAATTAAAAAAGAGCTGGCCAAAGAAGGCATAGATTCCACTGTAGCCTTTACTCAGGAATCAGTATCAAGATTGAGTTATAAAAGACCAGGCCAATATAGAGACACCGTGATATCTATCCGGTCGTCCGGTGATGATAATAACACCAGCCCTATGAATTTTATTTCTTCCAGTTTTTATGAGCCTAAAGTTGCAGGAGCAGTCTCACCCCTGGCACCCAATTCGTTTTCCATCTACAATTTTGAGTATATGGGGTTCATCGAAGACCAGGGAACCATTATTAACAAAATAAAGGTTACGCCTAAAAGCCGAGGGGATCAGGTATTTGAAGGCAGCCTTTATATTGCTGACCAACTTTGGAATATCCACAGCCTCCAGCTCACCACTTATGTATGGGGCATCGAATTTTCAATGAAACAAGTTTACGCTCCTGTAAAAGATAATATATGGATGCCGATAGATCAGATTTTTGATGTGGGTGGCAATGTATTTGGATTTGGCTTTGATTACAAATATCTCGCCCATATTACAGACTATAAAATTACCCCCAATCCTGAGATCAGCATACCGCTGGTGGTATTGGATGACAAAAGAGATAAAATGGAATCTGAAAAAGCAAATTCAATAATTACTACCAAAAGATCCAATCCATCCTTTCAAGATTTAAATGCAGGCCAGGAATTGAGTGCGAAACAATTGCGAAAAATGATGAAAGAGTACAAGAAAAAAGAAATGGATAGTATACCTGAGGCAAAGCAAATAGAAGAAATGGGGTCCTCTTTTGCAGAGAGTAAACAATATATGGATTCTACTGCCAAGACACGTGATTCAATTTATTGGATGGAAATCCGGCCCGTCGCACTCACCGAGCATGAAATAAAAGGGTATTCAAGATTTGATAGCCTGGCCAAAATGGAGAAAAAGAAAGAAGAAGCAAAGAAAAAGAAAGACAGCACGGTGCTCAATATTAACCTGGGATCTGAAGGTACAGAAATGAATCTCTCCAGAAATACCTCAGTTTTTAAACTAACGCACTTGTTGACAGGAGCAAAGTATAATTTTAATAATAAGAAAAACTTTTTCAACCTTTACCCTACTCTTAGTTATATTCATTTTAATACTGTGGAAGGATATCAGGGTACATTCAAAGTCGGATTGGGAAATAATAAATTAAAGGATACCAAATACCGGTGGGAGATAATTCCATCAGTAGGATATTCATTTGCAATGAAAAAAGTCAATTATCAACTGGAATATAAATTAAATAATGTTGAGAAGCCAAAGTCAGTGGACCATATTCCATGGAGTCTAAGGATAAAAGGAGGAGACCTGCCGGCTTCATTTAATCCAGCCATTGAAAGAGGATCAGTGCTCAATGATGTTTATTCCATTTTTTTTAAAAAGAATTACCTAAAGTTGTATAATAAAAAAATGCTTGGGGCTGAATTCAATATCAACCCATCCCAATCAACTGATTTGCGAGCTTGGGTTGAATACCAACAAAGAGACCCGTTGGTAAATAACAGCCATTTTAGCCTAGCTGATAAATCAAGATCCTATTCCAGCAATGTGCCTGAAAATACCGGTATAGGTATTGACCTGAAGGAATTGGATGCTCATGATGCCTTCATGATTCAATCCACTTTTAGCTGGACCCCTTTTTATAAATATGTGGTCTCAAATGGATTTAAAGCCAAGGATAGATCTAATTCACCAAAATTCACAGTTAGCCTAAAAGGAAGTGTAGCTGGAGAAAGTAAGTTTAGCCACCTGAATGCCTCTATCAGGCAACATGTAAAAATTGGTGCAGGTGATGATTGGGATGTGGAACTGAGTTATGGAACATTCATTGATAAACCGGAATATTTTCAGGATTTCAAACATTTTAATGGAAATCAATTTATTTTTTCCCCATCAGATCCCATCAAATTTTTCAGGACACTACCCTATTTTTCCTATAGTACCCAGAAAAGCAACATCAGTTTTTTAAGCAACTATCAATTCAGAAAATTCATATTTACCACTATACCTTATTTGCGAAGAAAAGGTATTAGGGAAAATATCCTGGCTAATGGCCTCTGGACCAAAGAACATGGTGACTATGCTGAGTTAGGTTACAGTATAAATTATCTATTCAGATTTTTGAGATTGGAAGCAGTAACTACCTGGGAAAATCGGGTTTACAAAGATGTTCAATTCAGATTTGGATTAGCCACAGGCTTTGATCAACTGTTTAGATAAATAAATATCCGTGTATTTCGGTCCATATTTACAATTGCTTGTGACTTTTTGTGAACAGGCTTACCTATAATTTTCCTCAGATCTTTAATATCACCGATTATTTTATTAGGTTTAGTCTTTTAAATTAAAGCCATGAGCTCATTTTTTAAGTCAGTTACCCGTACCAAATCCATTCAGGACATTATGAGCCAAAGCAGAGCATATGCGGAAGCAGAAGGACACAGCGGACTTAAGAAAGTACTTTCTGCGAGAGATCTCACTTTTTTTGGTATTGCAGCCGTACTGGGTGCCGGCAGTTTCAGCAGTTTAGGAGCCGCCGTATTCAACGGGGGGCCAGGTGTCGTAATATTATATATACTCTGTGGAATTGCATGTGGCTTCACTGCATTTTGCTATGCAGAATTTGCCAGCAGAGTGCCAGTGGCAGGAAGTGCGTATACCTATGCCTATGCATCATTTGGAGAGCTAATGGCATGGATTATCGGATGGGCTTTACTTATGGAATACAGCATTGGCAATATCTATGTTGCCTTCTCCTGGAGCGATTATTTCACAACCCTTTTGGAAAAATTCAATATCCAATTACCTGCTTACTTTACTTGTAGTTACAGAGAGGCGGCTCATGGAATCGCATCAGGTACTGCCCTTAAAGAATTAAATGATGCCTGGAGCCAGGCGCCTAAAATTGCGGGATTAAGAATGATATTGGATCTGCCCGCTTTTATTATAAATATTTTGATCACTTACCTCGTATACCGGGGAGTAAAAGAAAGTCGAAATTTTAGCAATGCAATGGTGATCTTAAAATTAGCCGTGATTGCATTGGTGATCTTGGTAGGTGGTGCTTTTGTCCTAAATCTTGGTAGCTATGACAATTGGACCCCCGCTAATTCCAGCGGAGTCCATTCATTTATGCCGAATGGGTTCGGAGGAGTAATGGCGGCGGTGAGTGGTGTTTTCTTTGCTTATATTGGCTTCGATGCCGTAAGTGTTCTGGCTGAAGAAAGTAAAGATCCACAGCGGGATTTGCCCAAAGGAATGATTTGGTCCTTGATTATTTGCACCATTATATATATCATACTTACCTTGGTCCTTACCGGAGCAGTGGTGTATACCAAATTTGAAGGAATAGGTGATCCGTTGGCTTTTATATTCGAGGCAGAAAATCTCAATCAACCCTGGATGGTAATTCTTGTGGCTATATGTGCTGTGATAGCCATGACCAGCGTATTACTTGTATTTCAGCTTGGCCAGCCTAGAATCTGGATGGCGATGAGCAGAGATGGTTTATTACCCGATGCATTTCAAAAAATCCACCCTGCTTTTCGGACACCTTCCTTTGCCACTATTGTTACTGGTTTGGTAGTGGGTATACCCATATTATTTACTGATAAAACTTTTGTACTTGATTTTACCAGCATAGGAACCCTATTTGCCTTTGTATTGGTATGTGGTGGCGTTTTAGTATTGCCTGAAAAGAAAAAGGAAGCCGGTAAATTTCACTTGCCCTATATCAATGGTCAGTTTATCTTTCCGTTATTGATATTCGGCATTGTCATAGGATTGTCATTGAATGGTTCCGCTTATTTTTCTGATTTGTTTTCATGGGGCACAGATTCAAAACTCTTCTCATCGGCATCGGTGCGTACATCTACCATCCTATTTTGGATGATCATGGTTATATTATCTGTCTTTACGTATACAAAAAAATTCTCATTGATTCCATTGATGGGTATGGCATCATGCCTTTATTTGCTTACTGGTATGGCAGGCTCAAACTGGTTTTGGTTTTTTATTTGGTTTGGTATCGGGATATTAATCTATTTTAGATACGGGTATAAGAAGAGTAAACTGGCCGGATTAGAAGTAATGAGTTAGCATAAGGATACTTTTTCGAAAAAAATCTCCATTTTTATTTAACTTAGGCTAACAATGCTCACCCCGTCTCCTCCTGCTTCCTGAGGGGGATGACTGATCTTACCGATTCCTTTGTACTTTTTTGCCTGCTGTTTCACCACCTCTCGCAGAATTCCACTTCCTTTCCCATGTAATATTTTTACCTCATGTACATTACTCAGCATGGCACGATCGAGGTAATTTTGCAGGAGTTCGATAGCTTGCGCTTTACTCATACCCCTGATATCCAATGTAGGATCTACTGATTTTTCTTCTGCCAGTATAGTCTTTGTTTTTGTTGGGACAGTTGTATCTGCTGCCGGTTGCCGCATCAGGATCAGTTCTTTCAAAGGAATAGAAATCATCATGGAGCCGAGTGATACCTCTGCTTGATTTTTTCTAATGGACTTTACCTGCCCCGTTTCAGTACCGGTCTTCAACCTTACGAAGCTTCCCGGTTCAATTGATTTCTGACTTGCTTTTTCCAGAACCTGTACTTCAGTAACTAATTGATTCACTTCTTTTTCTTGTGATTCAACTTCGCTTTTTACCTGTTCCAATTTTTGCTTTATGGATGTAACTTCATTATGTTTCGGAAGGGTTTTTATTTCTTTTAGCGCTCTTGATACTTTGAGTGCCATTTCTTTTGAAGCATTCAATTCCCAGGATTTTTGATCGAGCTTGAGTTTTTTCTTTTTAATCTCGTAATCATCATGCATTTGCTGGTAGGACTTCGTAAGTTTATCAAGGTTATCTTCTTTAGTCCTTACTCTTTGCAGTTGCTCTTCAAGATTGAGCTTATCTCGCTGGAGATCGATAAGTAAAGTTTCTAATTCTTTTTGATCCTGATGAGTGCGTTTTTTTGCATGCTCAATCACCTCTTCATCCAGGCCTGAGCGGGAAGCCACCTCAAAAGCATATGAACTTCCAGGCCTTCCCACTTTTAACTGGAAAGTGGGTTTGAGGTGTTCCGTATCAAAAACCATGGCACCATTGATCAATCCTTTCGTTTTGAATGCCAGTACTTTGAGATTGGAATAGTGGGTAGTAATCACACCACATACTTTCTTTTTATTAAGTGCGAGTAAAATGGATTCTGCAATAGCAGCCCCTAACTTGGGATCCGTACCTGATCCAAATTCATCAATGACCATGAGACTCCTGTGATCGGCTACATCCAGAAATTGTTTCATCAATAATAGCCGAGAACTGTACGTACTAAGATCCTCTTCCAATGATTGGTGATCACCTATGTCACCTAAAAAAGTGTGAAATATACCCATTTCACTTGCTTCGTGTACCGGTACCAGCATCCCTGCCTGCAACATCATTTGTATGAGCATAGTGGCTTTCATCACCACAGATTTACCTCCCGCATTTGGCCCACTGAGTATCAATATCCGGTTTTCTCCTAGAAGAATTAAATCAAATGGAACAGTGGCTTTAGAATGTGATTTGTTTTTAAGAAACAATAAAGGATGTCTTGCCGTTTTGAGTTTTAACTGGGGTTTATTAAATACTTCAGGTCTTAGCCCGTCATATTTAATTGCAAAAAAGGCTTTAGCCCGCACAAAATCCAAATGCAAGATCACTTTCCATCCAAGGGTTAACATCGTGTGATGCTTGTGGCAAGAGGCACTTAGAGCTTTAAATAATCGTAAAATTTCATTCTGGTAATCGATTTCCAATGAAAAGAGTTCGTTATTCTTTTCTATCATTTGTTCCGGTTCAATAAAAGTAGTACGGCCTGTAGTGGACTCGTCATGGATGATGCCTTTGATTTTCCTTTTATGCTCAGATGCTACTGCCACCACCCTCCTGTTATTTCTTACCGATTCACCGGCTTCTGAAAGCCAACCATTTTTTCTGTATTCAAATAAGAGATTTTTAAATACCTGGTCTATTTCATATTCTTTTGCTTTTATTGCATTTGAAATCGTTTTAAGTGCAGGAGATGCATCGGGTTTTATTTGACCTTTATCATCAAACAACACTTTAAATTCTTTATATAAATCCGATTTATATTCTATGGTTTTGAATTCAGTATAGGCCAGCGGTGCCATAGCACGCCTGCCCGGATCTTGGAAATACAATTGTAGTTCTTCCAGGTTTTGAATCACCCTCAATATATCCAACAAGCTTTCCTGTTCCAAAACGTAACCATCAATCGAAATATATTCCAGATGTTCTGATATAGAATTACAAGCAAGTACAGGTATTAATTCACTTTTTTCATAAGTACTCTTAAACTCTAAAACCTCGTCTAAGGTATGTTCAAGTACTTTCAAATCGGTCTCCAATTGTAATGGAAATTTTTTTTGCCTGGTATCGTCAATAAGGCAATATTCCTTCAATAAATTAGCCACCTTATCCAATTCCAGGTTTTGATACAAGGAATTTGGCAATACTGAAACCATCTATGTAATTAAAACTTTAGCTAAAAATCATCCTCATTATGCCATCACTTCCTCAGCTATACCTATACGATGCACCCATTGGTATTTATCCGGCAAGGTACCTTTTCGTATACCATTGATTTCTGCTTTGAGCATCTGGGCTATTTGAAACTGATCGGGATCCAAATGAATGGTTTTATCTCCATCAGTCAACGATTTAAAGGGAATCACTACTACTGCAGTCCCTACACCGAATGCTTCTTTCAATAATCCTCTGTCATGCGCTTCCAAAATCTCATCAATACTTACCGGTCTTTCCTGCACTTCGTATCCTTTATCTTTTAATATAGTGAGGCAACTTTCCCGGGTGATCCCCTGCAATATTGACCCGCCAAGATTAGGTGTTACAGCCACATCACCAATAATAAAAATGACATTCATTGTGCCACTTTCTTCTATAAATTTATGTTCTTTTGCATCCAGCCAAAGAATCTGATCATACCCCTTTTGACGGGCTAATTTTGCAGGGTAGAGAGAACCTCCGTAGTTGCCACCTGCTTTGGCTTCACCCGTACCCCCTACTGCTGCACGAATATAATTGCGCTCAACCCAAAGTTTCACCGGAGCCGTAAAATAGGGACCAACAGGCATCAATAATATAACAAATCGGTATGTCTCTGATGGTGCCACTCCGATAAAACTGTCCATTGCATACATATACGGACGGATGTAGAGTGAGCTATCTTCCCCTTCCGGAATCCAGGCAGCATCTACTTTTATTACTGCTTCCAATCCCTGCAAAAACAAAGCTTCTGGTAACTCAGCCATACACATTCGTCGTGCTGAAAAATTTAATCGCTTTGCATTTTTTTCAGGTCTGAATAATACTGGCTGTCCGGAATGATCCTTAAAGGCTTTCATCCCTTCGAATATGGTCTGACCATAATGAAGTGAAAGGTTTGCGGGGTGCATACCCATTTCCTGTACGGGGATTACTCTGGCATCCCGCCATTGGCCATTAATATAATCGACGACAAACATATGATCCGTAAATACTCTACCAAAAGGTGCATTTGCAATGTCCACATCTGCAAGATTTGACTTCGTTGTTTTTTCGATTCTGATGTTATACGACGACATAAAATTCTAAAAGATTTGTTGAGAGAACAAAGATAATGGAATTTACAATGCACCAACAAAACACGTTGCAGATCAGAATTTCATTTTTATTCTAAAAAATATGCCTTTGAACTCAGAATTGAAAATGCCAATATCAGATTTCAGCAAAGAACAACTAGTCCAAAGTGCATATCATTGGCACTAACCCATCATCTCCTTTTTACCGCTGACTGATTTCATATCATCAATGTAATCTATATAGGGTTGATTGCGCATGCGCACCCCTGTGGCTTTGTAAAATGCATTGCTTACCGCCCCACTTACTGGAGGGATTCCCGGTTCTCCTAATCCGGTTGGATCAACATTACTTTTAAAAAAATGTACCTCCACATCAGGGATTTCACTCATTTTAATAAGCCTGAAAGAGTCGAAGTTATTTTGCTCAGAAGCCCCATCCTTAAAGGTTAGCCTGGCATACATGGCGTGACCAAGACCATCCACTACACTACCTACTATTTGGTTTAAAGCACCGGAAGGATTGATGAGAATTCCACAATCTACAGCTACATATACTTTTTTAAGTTCCGCTTTGCCTTTGATTTTGGCAACCTCCGCTACCATGGCTACATAAGTGGAGTGTGCAAAATAAGTGCTAAAGCCTTTGAACACCCCTTTTTTCTTTTTAAACCATCCTGATTTTTCTGCAACAAGATCAATTACGTTTTTAAAACGATCTGGTTCGTAAAGCACTTTTCCTACCGGATTTGCTTTGGCAGCTGCCAACCATTCTAATCTTTGTGATATAGGGTCTTTCCCACCAGCCTCGGCCACTTCATCGAGGAATATTTGCTCCGCCCCAGCTAAGAAATTGGTGATTGGAGCACGCCAGGGACCTGTAGTCACATCAGATTTATAATCCGAAGCTTCCATCAATACATTAGGTATAGCCCCAACGGGAAAATTGTTTTCGCGATTAGGATTACCGCTATTCATGCCTGCAGCGCGTACCTGATATGCAGTCATGTTTCCACTTGCATCTATGGCCGCTTTAAATTTGTATTTACAAGCTGGTCTGTATATACCTGCAGTCATATCGTCTTCACGAGTCCAGGTTACTTTAACTGGTTTTTGGATGATTTTTGATAATTCTGCAGCTTCTAAGGCAAAATCACTATTTAATCTTCTCCCGAACCCTCCGCCAAGTTTTGTGAGTTCCACAGATACATTTTCCTGAGGTAAATTCAATAATTTGGCAACTTGATTTCTGGCGGATTCAGGGTTTTGAGATGGTCCGGCTAATTCTGCACTATTTTCTTTTACATGTGCAAAAAAATTCATTGGCTCCATTGCATTATGCGGAATAAACGGGCACTGAAACTCAGATTCGATAATTTTAAAAGCAGATTTAAAGGCCGCCTCCACATCACCTTCAGCTCTCTTTATATCCATTTTACCTGAGTTAATCATATCGGCTAAAATTCTATCGTGCATTTCAGTACTTTCGAGTTCTTTGGTTGCCTCCCATTCTACCTTGATAACTTTCCTGGCTTTCATTATTTCCCAGGTTGTCTTGCCGACTATAGCCACTTTATTTGCAAAAGGCACCACATCCATAATACCGGGCATGTTTTTGACTGCATCTGCATTTACTGATTTAAATTTCATACCAAATGCCGGAGGCCGTACAATCATTGCATTCACCATATCCGGACGGCTATAATCCATACCGTAGATTGATTTGCCAGTGAATACCTCATTATTATCGACTGCTTTTATAAATCGGCCAATGGTATGAAATTGAGAAGGATCTTTCAATTTAATTTCAGTGGGGACTTCAACATTTTTCGCCTCAGTTACAAATTTGCCGTAATGCTCAGACTTACCTGAAGCTTTATGAAGTATTTTACCATTGGCTGTGGTTAATTCGCCGACAGGTACATTCCATGTGCGGGCCGCAGCCTGAACAAGCATGTATTTGGCAGTAGCCCCTGCTTCTCTCAGCCTTTTCCAAGAATGAGGGGTAGAACGGGAACCTCCGGCAACCTGCCTTTCAAACCGCTTGGTATCCAGCGGTGCCTGTACTACATTTATCTTGTTCCAGTCCATGTCCAACTCTTCTGCTACTATCATAGGAAAAGCAGTTTTTATGCCTTGTCCGGTTTCAGGATTCGGTGAATATATAGTGGCTGTGCCATCGGGGTTTATAGTGAGATAAGAATTAAATACCACCCCGTCGCCTTCTGCTTTATCTATTTGATTTCCTTGCTCGTCCTTTGCTTTACCCATAATTTGAAAGCTGAGAACAAGACCGCTTGAAGCAATTGCGGATGTTTTCAGGAATTGCCTTCTATTTGTATTTGGAAGTATTGTATTTGAAGCCATGATTAATTTCAGATTTTATGGATGAATCAATAGGAATTTATTTTTTCATATTTTTAGATGCCAGTTTTACAGCATCTTTTATCCTGTGATAGGTACCGCATCTGCATATATTTCCGTTCATAGCATCAGCGATGTCTTTATCACTTGGATTGGACTTCCTATTCAGTAATGCTGCCGCCGTCATGATTTGACCAGCCTGACAATATCCACACTGAGGTACATCCACTGTATCCCATGCTTTCTGCACCGGATGATCCCCGTTTTTAGACAGTCCTTCAATAGTCACAATTTTCCCATTGCCAATGACAGAAACAGGAAGCGTGCACGACTTAGTGGCATTGCCGTTTACATGTACTGTACATGCGCCGCAAGCTGTTATTCCACAACCATATTTAGTGCCGGTGAGATTCAGATGATCCCGTAATACCCACAATAGCGGGGTATCATCAGCCACATCTACCGATACTGACTGACCATTTACATTGAGTTTAAAGACTGACATATTTCCACAGAATTTTGAAATAGTTTAGAATAGTCCCCTAAAGATACACTGTAAAATAGCGAAATGAAAGAGTGGTTGATGAAATTCTCGCCTGAAAAGATATAAAATTGAACTCAAATAATAAAAAGCAGTACTACATTCTCAAGGCAGGTGAGCCATAATATTCTTTTATTAATTGAAAAAGGGACTCCACCGATGAAGTCCCTGTTATTTGCCTGTTGAGTTTTCTTATTTTAATGAATGAAGTGTTCTATTTTAGCCCAAAAGCTTTTTTAATCTCTTTTACCTTATCCAGTTTTTCCCATGTAAAAAGTTCTGCCTTTATTTTTTTTACTTTACCGTCAGGGGATTTAAAAGTTTTTTCTATCACCTCCGGTTTTCTGCCCATATGACCATAGGAAGCGGTCTCTGAATATATCGGAGTACGAAGTTTTAGTCTTTTTTCGATAGCATAAGGTCTCATGTCAAATATATTCAAAATACGGGCTGCAATATCACCGTCAGTCATGGCAACCTTTGCCGTATTATAAGTATTTATATACAATCCCATTGGATTTGCAACACCGATGGCATAGGATACCTGGACCAATACTTCATCACATAGTCCAGCAGCTACTATATTTTTAGCAATATGCCTGGTAGCATACGCTGCGGAACGGTCTACTTTAGACGGGTCTTTTCCTGAAAAGGCTCCGCCACCGTGTGCACCTTTGCCTCCGTAAGTATCTACTATTATTTTTCGACCTGTAAGTCCAGTATCACCGTGTGGACCTCCGATTACGAATTTCCCTGTGGGATTGATATGATAGGTGATGTTATTGGTGAATAGCTTCTGTATATTGGGTGATAATTTCTTTTTCAATCTGGGCACCAATATCTCAATCATATCTTTTCTGATTTTTTGAGCCATTGCTTCGTCGGTATCAAAATCATCGTGCTGAGTGGATATGACTATTGCGTCTATTCTTATGGGTTTGTTATTATCATCGTATTCTATTGTAACTTGGCTCTTTGCATCCGGGCGAAGGTATTTTATTTGTTTGCACTCTCTTCTGAGTTGCGCTAATTCAATTAACAGTTTATGCGCCAAATCTAATGGTAATGGCATAAAATCTTCGGTCTCACGACTGGCATAGCCAAACATCATACCCTGATCCCCGGCTCCCTGTTCTTCACGATTCTTTTTGTCTACACCCCTATTAATATCTGCTGACTGTTCATGTATGGCTGAAAATATACCACAGGAGTTTGCCTCAAACATATATTCGCTTTTGGTATAACCGATTTTACGAATCACTTCGCGTGCTATCTCCTGTACATCCAGATAAGTTTTTGATTTTACTTCTCCGGCAAGCACTACCTGTCCGGTCGTCACTAATGTTTCACAGGCGACTTTGGATTCAGGATCAAATGCAAGAAAATGATCAATAAGGGCGTCTGAGATCTGGTCTGCTACTTTATCAGGATGTCCTTCAGATACAGACTCAGAAGTAAAAAGATAAGGCATAAAAAATTAAAATTCCAGGTTGTTAAATGAATATATTACATTCAGCATGAATGATCCGGCAAATGTATCATTATTTATTGGATATGAAAATTTTTTTAATATGTTTTTTGGCCTTATAAAACAACGGATAAATACAGGGAAGATAGGGATAAGATTAACTAAAACAACTGGTAACTGTGATTATAAAATAATATAATTTCTGGAATACCAAATTTAATTTAAAATAGTAAAAGTAGTTCTTCTATTGGCCTGGTGTTCCTCTTCTGTACATTGTTCACAGATACATTTTTTTATTAATTCTGACTCTCCAAATCCTTTAGGTATCAATCTTTCCTGTGCAATGCCATTTCGAATAAGATAGTCCACTGCTGATTTGGCTCTTTTATTGGAAAGATCCAGATTATAAGAATCACTGCTTCTGCAATCTGTATGCGATGATAATTGAATTCGAATGCGGGGATTGTCTTTGAGCAGTTGCGCAAGGGAGTTCAGTGGTATTTCGGCATCTTTCCGGATATCCCATTTATCCAAATCATAATATATATCGGACAGTAGGATTTCTTTACCCGAATAAGACTTATCAAGGTTTATTTCAATATTAATTGTCTTGATGGGATTGTCTGCATCTTTTTTGTCGATGGTGTTAAAAGTGGCACTTGAATTGAGCAGTGGCGGTGATACCGCTATGGCAAAATAATTTTTATCATAGGCAATTTCACGGTATGCATTACCATTGGCATTCGTGCGCAATTGAATCGGCGTATTTTCTTCTTTTAAAAGCACAGAAACATCGGGTAAAGGTTTTTTCTGCGTTATGGGGCTATTCGGGTCATCAGGATTGGAACGCAGTATTTGATTTACTCTTACATTCACGAATATTTTATAAACCGGTTCTTTCTTTTTTACAATAGTGTCTATTGGTTTGATGGTACTAACAAAAACGGACTCATCTGTTTTTGTTCTGACAAAGGCATAGATGTCGTCTTTACCTGCTCCACCTTTACGAGAGGAAGAAAAATATCCTTTTAGTTCATTTCCATTGGTGCGGGTATCAATTACCAGACCAAAATCATCCTCATTACTATTTATCGGCGCTTTTAGGTTTATGGGAGACTGCCATTCCCCATCTTCATCAACAAAGGTCTTGTAAATATCCAAGCCGCCTAAACCTCCTGGTCTGTCTGAAGCAAAATAGAGTGTATCATTATACATAAAGGGAAATTTTTCTTCATGTTTTGTATTTACCCTGTTGCCCAAGCGCTCCGGGCCAGCCCATTTATTCTCCAGCCATTCCGTATAATAAATATCGAATTTACCTTCTCCTTTTTCATCGTCGCTATCAAAAAATATCACCGAGTCATTTGCTGCAAAACAAGGATTGCGGTAGTTAATATTATCTTTTTGAAAATCAAGTTGCACGGGTTCGTTCCATTTACCCTGGTCGTATTGAGACATCATTAGCTTACAATAGGCGTCGGGTACATTAATAGTGGAACCACATCGGGTAAATATCATTACATTTCCTGCTGTGTTAAAGGTAGCTGTTCCTTCATTGGCCTGACTATTGATAATCAGATCAAAAGCCCTGGTGTCAATTGAATTTGGATTGCCAATAAATAGATCTGAAAAATTCCTACCCGTCCATTTGTATACTTCTCCTGCCGAGGCAGAAGGACGATCAGAAGTAAATACCAGTTCCCCTTGCGGATTGATACTGGGTGCATATTCAGCGGAGGCTGTATTAAAATCTAATGAGCTAACTGAATAAAAATTCAGATTTTCTCTTGCTATAGAGGCAGACTGTTTTGCATTCGAAATAAGCAATCGAATTTCTTCACTATTGCCTTTTCGATTCAGAAGCGTTTCCAATACTTGGATAGCAGCCTCATATTGCCCCAATTGAATCAAGGCATTACTGTATTCTTTCCAGGCTACATCTCCAAAATCCAAATCACTAGCCTGTTTAAACCACTGGGCTGCCAGGGCAGTCTCATTCATTTTCAAATAAGACATGCCGGCACCATAAGCTACTTTAGCCCGGAATGCTTTATCGGTATAGGTTTCAAATTCTTTTTCATACAAATTGGCAGCTAAAAAAAATTGCTTTCGATCAAATGCATCCGCTCCTGTCCTTGCTTTTTGTACCACTTTACAAAAAGAAATCAACATCAGAATTGAAATTAAAAAAAAGCTATAACCTACTCTTAACATTGAATTGTTTAAACAAATATACCTGATAAACAATTATAGTCCAATAGTTTTACATTTCACTATAACTAAACACCATTTGGCCAGAATAAAAAGAGCCCACCTGGTTCCAGGTGAGCTCTTGTAAAATAATCTTTTACTATATTACTTTGCTTTAACAGCTACATTTTTAGCAATGTTGCCAACGGCTGGTTTTACATTTTTAGCTTGGATCTCTTTTGCTTTCTTTGTGGCAAAATCAACCAAGATAGGCGATGCAATGAAAATAGAAGAATAGGTACCTACCACTACACCTACGGTCATGGCAAATGCAAATCCTTTGATAGAACTTCCACCAAATATCAATAAAATGAAGATGGTAAAGAACACAGTCAGAGAAGTAATAATAGTACGTGTCAAGGTGCTGTTTACTGCTTTATTAACAATCTCTTCTACAGTAAGCGTAGAGTATGTACTCATGTACTCGCGAATACGATCAAATACGATCACGGTATCGTTAATGGAATACCCGATAAGGGTAAGTATAGCCGCAATGAAAGCAGAGTCTATCTCCAGCGGAATGGGAAGTATACCATGCAGTAACGCAAATAAACCCACCGTAATCAATACATCATGGGCCAAAGCTATTACCGCACCAAGGCTGTATTGCCATTTGTTAAATCTGACTAAAATATAAAAGAAAATAACTATTAATCCGATGACGGTAGCCCAGATAGAACTGCTGCGTATATCGTCGGCAATCGTAGGATTCACTTTTGTAAAACTGGTGATGTGAATACCTGATCCTTCCGGGTTTTTGAAATTTTCCATCGAGGTATTTTCGGCTCCTGGCAGAGTTTTGATACCCTCCAGCATTTTAGCCATTACTTTATCAGGTGCTTCCGCAGTAAGATCGTTTATCAAATATTTTGTAGTAACATTATAGGTGTTGGCCGCGTCAACCGCTTTGATCACAGGCTCCCCTTCTAACAATGAGGTTAGCGATGTTCTTAACTGATCAGAACTCACAGGCGTAGCTCCCATGTTGATATTATATGAATAACCACCTGTAAAATCAACCCCATAGTCAAAGCCTCTGGTAAGCACGGCAATCAATCCAATCAAGAGTAAGGCACCAGAGATCATATAGGCTTTTTTCCGCATTCCGATCCAATCGTACTTAAAATGGCTAAACAAATTTTTGCTCTTGCTAGTCCAGAAATTTATTTCACCGCCACGGCCTACCCACCAGTCAATGATCAACCGGCTCATCAATAAAGCAGTAAATACAGTAAATATGATACCTACAATAAGTACAGTACCAAAGCCTTTTATCGGGCCTAAACCAAAATATATAAGCACCAAGCCTATCAATAAGGTAGTGGCATTAGAGTCAAGAATGGCTGACATAGAATGTTTAAATCCTTCTGCAATAGATGTAAGCAACGATTTACCTTCCCTTAATTCTTCACGAATTCTTTCATACACAATCACGTTGGCATCTACTGCCATACCCATCGTGAGTACGATACCGGCTATACCCGGTAATGTGAGCACTGTACCTAATGAAGCCAAAGCCCCGATAATAAAGAACAGGTTAGCGATAAGGGCAATGATTGCTATCCAACCTCCTTTACCATAATACACCACCATAAATATCAATACGATCAAAAATCCAAGGCCCATTGCCCACAATGATTTTTGAATATTCTCGCGACCCAATGAGGGACCAATTAAAGACTCCTGGATAATTTTAGTACGTGCCGGCAGTTTACCTACCTGCAGAATATTGGCAAGATCGGTAGCTTCCTGCACAGTGAAGGATCCTGTGATTTCAGTATCTCCCCCTGTGATCGGACCATTTACGGATGGACAGGAGACAACTTCATCATCAAGGGTAATGGCTATTTCTCTGTTATTGTCCTGGGCCGCTTTGGTGGTCATGTCTGCCCAAACTTTTGAGCCTGCATTGTCCATTTTCAGAGTTACGGTAGTTTGACCGTTTCTGTTACTGGAAGGCTGAGCATTGGTGATTCGATCACCTTCTATAGGGGCAACATCGGTGCCTTTTTTATGTTTTATGGCATGTAAAAAATACATGGCTGTTTCATCACCGCTGGTATTATCAGTCAGCGTGACTGGCTTTGCTGCCCATTTGAATTCAAGTTCTTTAGGAAAGGCCTGCTTGATCTCTGGCAGGTTTAACATAGCCAAAACTTGATTTTTGTTTTTTTCTTCCGCTACACCCATTACCGAAGGTGAAAATGTAAAACTGGTGCGATCCTGATTTACAAAGTTTGGCGTAAAAACTCTCAACAATGGTCCCCGAGAAGCCAGGGGGTCCTCTGAAGCAAAAGTGGTATCTAAGGTCACTTTAGAAGAATCAATTACGGTATTTCCAGTCGTGTCGAGAGAGGAAGCGTATACCGTATCTATTCTCACAATAGAATCATTAGCAGATCCAACAGTTAATGTATCCTCCCCCATTATTTTCTTTAACTTATCATCGGCCTCAACCAAAGCATTCAAAATACTCGGAGATGTCACAGCAGGATCACCTGCTCTGTAGACATCCCAAAACTCTAATTTGGCAGTAGTCTGGAGCAATCTTCGTGCTCTTTCGGGATTTTCGATACCCGGAAGCTCCACCGTAATCTGGTCACGAGCTGCATCCAACGATACGTTAGGCTGGATTACGCCAAATTTATCAATACGGTTTTTTAATCTGTCAAAAGTCAGTTTTACTGTTTCATCTGCTTTTGATCGCAAAATATTGAGCACAGTCGAATTCGAAGTCTCATTATTTATCTGGGTTTTTAAGCCCGGGTCTCGCTGAAAAATAACAGCCAGTTTTTTACCTGGAGCTATTTTTTCATATGCCTCACCAAATAAAGTAATGTAATTTCTATTGTCCGAAGCCATTGCCTTTTCAGCATTTTCCAAAGCCAATAAGAATTCAGGGTCTTTACTATCCCGGGAAAGCCTTATGAGCGCATCCTTGAGATCTACATTGAGTATGCTTTGCATACCTCCTTTAAGATCGAGTCCCAAAGCAAGTTGCTGTCGTTTCAATTCCTCATACGTATACTTTTTGATACCGGGTATGGAAAAAATTACATCATTCGAAACAGAGTCCAAATATTGAGTTCTGGCAGTACGAAAAGCCAATGCAGGATCTATGCTGTCTGCTTTTGAGCTGAATTCCTCTGCGTATTTGTCTGCTTTTCTTTCTACACTTCGGGTAGGCAGCATGAACAAATATTGCATAAGGCATACGATACCTAGAAGTATAAAGAAAAACTTCACTAAACCTTTACCTAACATATTAAAATTTTTGTATATATAATGTTAAAAAGCGGCACAAATATATTACTTTTCCTTGATAAATCAGGGTAATCGACCCTCTTATTAGACTTAATTTGAAGATTAAGCAAAAAACTAAGATATTAAAAAAAATATATATATATTGCAGTCGAATTTATCGTCTAAAAATATGCAAAAAATAGCTTGCCCGGCCTGTGGCCATAGTTTTAATGCCGAAGAAAGCATCGGCCGGCAGATGGCCCGGGATCTCGAAAAACAATTTGAAGAAAAAGAGCAGAAAATGCTTGCCCTTGTAAAGGCTAAGCTTATTGAAGTAGAAAAAGAGAAAAAAGAGTTGGATCAGAAAAAACAGCGGGAAAATGAATTATTTATAGAAAGACTGGAAAAAGAAAAGTCAAAAATTCTGGAACAGCTTAAAAATCAACAAGATAAAGAGTACCAACTTAAACTTTTTAATGCTGAAAACGAACGCAAAGAACTGTCAGAAAGGCTCGAAAAACTCACACGGGCTGCTATAGAAAATGAACAGCTTAAACGAAAAATGGACAGCCTGCAAACCGAAATAGAGCTAAAACTGCAGGAAAAATTCAGTGATGAGGCCCGGCTACTAAAAGAAAAGATCAGGCAAGAGGAACAAAAACGAACAGAACTAAGCCAAAAAGAATACGAAAAACAGCTTGACGATCAGCGGAAGCTTATAGAAACACTTCAGCGTAAATCCCAACAAGGTTCTATGCAATTACAAGGTGAAGTGCAGGAATTGGCGATAGAGGAATATCTGCAGGAACACTTTCCTATGGATGAAATAGAAGAAGTGCGTAAGGGAGCGCGGGGAGCCGATTGTATCCAGCGTGTACATACCCGTACTATGGAAAATATCGGCACTATTTATTATGAAAGCAAACGCACAAAGGACTTTCAACAAAATTGGATCGAAAAACTCAAAGAAGATATGCGTCTCGTAGGGGCCGATATAGGTGTACTCATCACCCAGACCATGCCTAAGGATATGGAATATATGGGTGAAAAAAATGGGGTATGGATATGCAGTTTTGATGAATATAAAGCATTGGTGCCGATTCTCAGACAAGGCCTGATCAGGGTGGGTGAAGCCATTCAATCCCAAGTAAATCGTACTGACAAATTGAATATGCTGTACAATTACCTCACCGGCAATGACTTTAAGATGCAAATAGAAGCCATAGTGGAAGGATTTAAACAAATGCAGGAAGATCTTCAAAAAGAAAAAATAGCTATGAACCGGATCTGGTCACAGCGTGAAAAAGTAATTGAAAAAGTATTGATCAATACATCTCAGTTTTATGGTAGCGTAAAAGGGATAGCCGGCAGTGCAATACCGATGATCAGTGTCCTGGATTTGCCGCATCAGGATTAAAATTTTTTAATTTGAGTTAAGCAGATTCTTAAACTATCTCGATTCTTAAACTATCTCCATTTTTTATTGAATTCTTTTTTCTTGTTTAAATTTGTTTATTTATACAATTAATCAAGCTTTTCGGAATTAGTAAAACCCTATGTTCATCTCAATAATAATATGTGTTATAGGATTAGCACTGGTCATGCTTGGAGCTAATTTTTTAGTGGACGGATCTTCGTCTTTAGCAAAGAATTATAATATTTCCAATATCGTCATCGGTCTTACGGTAGTTGCTTTTGGCACCTCTACCCCAGAATTGGTGGTCTCCGTTTATGCAGCTATTTCGAAAAATGCTGATATAGCCATCGGCAATGTTATAGGTAGTAATATTTTCAATATTTTCGGAATACTGGGTATATCAGCCATGATTTTCCCTTTAACTGTCCTTCGAAACACTGTTTTCAAAGAAATACCGATGAGTTTGCTGGCTGCACTAACCTTAACTTTATTGGTGAATGATGTTTTTTTTCAAAATGGAGATAAGAATATTTTGTCCAGGTCCGAATCAATAGTCTTTATTTTACTTTTTTCCATTTTTCTTTATTATATAGTCCATTTGATTCAAAATTCGCAAGACGAGGAGCAACTGAATATAAAAGTGATGTCAAAGCTCAAATCAATTTTATGGATACTAGCTGGAATTTTAGCATTGGTCTTTGGCGGAAAATTGTTTGTAGATCATATTTTAAAAATAGCATTAACCATAGGGATCAGCCAATCCATTCTGGGTCTCACCATCGTGGCTTTTGGTACTTCATTACCTGAATTGGCTACCAGTGTGGTGGCAGCATACAAGAAGAATTCGGACATAGCTGTTGGTAATGTGGTTGGCAGTAATATTTTTAATATTTTTTTTATTTTGGGTGTCAGCGGCACTGTTTACCCTTTACCGATGGGCAACATTACAAACATTGATTTATTGGTTTGTTGCGGATCCAGTATTCTGTTGTACTTTTTCAGTATCTATATGGGAAAATTGAGAATTGGCAGGGCAAAAGGTTTAGTTTTGGTAATATGTTATATTCTTTATTTGGGTTTTCAAATTTCCAGACTTGATAATTAAATCTCATATAATTTCATCTTATTATTCAATACAATTAATTTTCTATCCATGAAGTACTTATCAGTTGGCTGTATTATCTTTTTGCTTTTTGCGTGTAAAAATGAAACAAAATTCAACACAGCATTAAGTGACACTACTTTGCCAAATCAAATGATAAAACACGGTAATCCGGCCTGGGATGATAATGCCGTAATGTATGAAGTCAATATCAGGCAGTACACACCCGAAGGCACTTTTAATGCATTTTCTAATCACGTTGAAAGGTTATCTCAGATGGGGGTAGATATTATCTGGTTTATGCCGATATTTCCCATCAGTGCTGAAAAAAGAAAAGGCAGTCTGGGTAGTTATTACAGCGTAACTGATTTTTTAGAAACCAATCCTGAATTTGGGACCAAAGAAGATTTTAAAAAACTGGTTGATAAAATACATGCAAATAGTATGAAAGTGATCATCGACTGGGTGCCCAATCACACAGGATGGGGCCATGTGTGGATCAAATCACATCCGGAATATTATACCCAGGATAGTTTAGGAAATATTATTGATCCAATAGACCCACAGACCGGCAAATCCTGGGGATGGACGGATGTGGCTGATCTGAATTACAGTAATGCAGGAATGAGACAAGCCCAAATAGACGCTATGCAATACTGGATTTCCGACTTCGATATTGATGGATTCAGGTATGATGTGGCTCACAATGTACCAGCTGATTTTTGGAGATCGGTTTCGGATACGCTGAGGAGAATGAAGCCGGTACTGTTGTTGGGAGAAAGTCAAACTCCCCAGTTCCGTAATGAAGGATCTCTGGACCTGGACTATGGTTGGAATTTTCATCATTTGTGTAATGATATAGCCCAGGGTAAAAAGCAAGCCTATTTAATTGATTCATTTCTTACACAAGATGCCAAAGAAAATCAGCAAGGATATCATATCTATTTCACTTCCAATCATGATGAAAATTCCTGGCAGGGTACTGAATTTGAACGAATGAAAGAGGCAGCGAAGACTATGGCTGTACTCAATTTTACCTTTGATGGAATGCCTCTACTCTACTCTGGTCAGGAAGAACCCTTAAAAAAGAGATTGAGATTTTTCGATAAAGATACAATCCCGTGGAATACGTATTCATTTGCTCCGTTTTATAAAACCCTGTTTGATCTGAAGCAACGAAGTAAAGCACTCGGCAACGGCCATGCCGCAACCGCTTTACATAAAATCATGGATCATAAAGATATATATGCGTTTAAAAAAGAAAAAGAAGGTCAGTCGGTCGTCGTAATATTAAATCTCTCAGGCAAAAATCAAACCGGTATCTTGAAAGAAGATATTCCTGCAATGACGGAAGTATTTACACAAAAATCCTCAGCCTTCAAAAAAGACCAGAAAATCAATCTCCACCCATGGGAATACCGGGTTTACTCCTCCAATTAACCTATGAAAATTGAAGTCTGGACTATTGGTAAATGCGCCCACTATTATCTCAATTCCGGTATAGAACAATACTGCAGTAAACTTAAGCATTATACTTCTTTTGGGTACACCGAATTTACCGAGCCCAAATCCATGCGAACTGCTGATAAGTCACATTCCATTAAACTGCAGTCTGATCTGATGCTTTCCAAGCTCCTGCCGGGTGACCATCTGATCCTCTTAGATGATAAAGGGAAGGAATTTACTTCTATTGGGTTTTCTGTTTTCCTAAATAAAATAATGATTAATTCAAATAAAAGAGCTGTTTTTCTGATCGGAGGGGCTTTTGGTTTTGATGAATCTTTGTACACGAGGGCAAATGAAAAAATATCGCTTTCAAAGCTTACTTTTTCTCATGACATGGTGAGGCTGATTTTATTGGAGCAATTGTATCGGGGTTTTACTATTTTGCGCAATGAACCGTATCATCACGAATAATAAAAATCAATGTCAATCACTGTAATCCTCATAGCCATTAATGTTCTCATATCGTATCAGGCCTTTCAAAAACACGATCTGCTTGAAAAATTAAAGCATTGGCCTTATATAGAAAAAAGAAGAAAGGAATTTTATCGTTTGGTGACAGGCACTTTTGTGCATGGAGATATGATGCATTTGATTTTTAATATGTATGCTTTATATACTTTTGGTAGTATCCTGGAAAACCAATTTATAGAAGTATTTGGAAATACAGCAGGCAGAATAAATTATCTGCTTATGTACCTCATCAGCGGCATAGTAGCCAATATGATGACCTATCACAAAAATCAGGACAATGCAGGTTTTGCCAGTGTGGGTGCTTCCGGCTCGGTATCGGGAGTTATGTTTGCATTTATCATTTTTTATCCCTGGGTAGAATTACTGCTCTTTTTTATCATACCTATTCCGGGAGTGATAGCCTCTGTACTGTATTTGCTGTACTCATCTTATGCCGCAAAGAAAGGACATGGAATGATCGATCATTCAGCTCATTTTTGGGGAGCCGTGACCGGGTTTGTGATTACGATTTTATTTAAACCGGCTTTGTTTACTTTTTTTACGGAACAGATTATGAGCAAGTTTGGGTAGTTGAAAATTTCTCTACTACCGGGTAAGGTGAATTTATAATTTAGTTCTTTCCTGTAACTTTTTGATGCAACTGAAGTATACTAAAAGTAGTCTTTATTTATAATTCAATCCTCTAACTGGGCCTATGCTGCGCAATTTTTTCCTTATTGGCTGGAGAAACATTCTATTTAATAAAACCTTTTCATTTATTAATATCCTGGGTCTCTCATTAGGCCTGGCTTGTAGCCTGGTGATATTACTTTGGTTGCAAGATGAAGTCACAAAGAATAAATTTCATAAAAATGGAGCACGGCTGTATCGGGTAATGGAAAATCAAAATTATTCCGGGGATATTTCCACCTTTGAATCTACCCCGGGCATACTGGCTGAAAATATCGTAAAGGATATCCCTGAGATCCAATTGGCGAGTCAATTGGTATGGGAAGAGGAACCCTTATTTACGGTAGGAGATAAATTAGATAAAGAAAAAGGAAGGTATGTAAGCAAGGATTTTTTAAAAATGATGACTTTCCCACTCGTTAAAGGTAATATTGAAACAGCTCTAGACCGACCGGATGCATGCGTAATAAGTCAAAAAATTGCTAACAAATATTTTTTTGGAGCAGATCCAATCGGGAAATCCATACGCATAGATAATGGGGATTATGTAACCGTAACCGGTGTGCTGGATGAAATTCCGGAAACTTCGTCCTTAAAATTTGATTTCCTGATGACATTCGATAAATGGCTAAAAACAAATAATTGGGCTAAAGAATGGGGTAATAATGGCCCCCGATGCCTGGTCATGCTCGCAGAAAATGCCAAATTGGATAAAGTAAATGAAAAAATCAAAGGGTATATAAAGACAAAAAACAAAGAAAGCAATGTTGAACTCTTTATACAAAATTATGGTGAATCGTATCTATATGGCAATTGGAAAGCAGGTAAGCCGGATGGAGGAAGGATCGAATATGTAAGAATATTTTCCATCGTAGCCATTATCATTTTATTAATTGCTTGTATCAATTTTATGAACCTGGCTACTGCCAGATCGATGAAAAGGGCTCGTGAAGTAGGGGTACGCAAAGTAGTCGGCGCAAGAAAAATTCAATTAATAGGTCAATTCATAAGTGAATCCATACTTATTAGTTTGTTTGCTTCGGCCTTTGCCATGGGGATTCTATATTTCTTTTTACCCTCATTTAATGAAGCCACAGGTAAATCATTACATATACCTTTTGGTCAGCCAGGTTTTTGGATTTTATTATTGTCACTGACCCTCATCACTGGATTGATAGCCGGCTCCTATCCTGCCTTTTTTATGTCAGCCATGAAGCCAATCACAGTATTAAAAGGTTTACTTCGTATCAACCCCGAAGGGGTCTTACTCCGCAAAGGTTTAGTGGTATTCCAGTTTGCATTATCTATATTTCTCATCATCGGAATGATAGTGATTTATAAACAAATCTCATTTATAAATAATAAGCATCTCGGGTTTGATAAAGAAAATCTGATTTATATTCCTATCGAAGGGGAATTAAATAAAAAGTACAAATTATTTAAAGAAGAATTATTAAAACAAGCCGGTGTCAAAGGAGTTACCATCAGCAGTCATAGCCCTTTGGAAGTAGGTAGTTCTACTCAAGGTGTTCGATGGCCTGGTAAGGATACTACCAAACTGGTATTATTCAGCAATAATATTGTGTCGTACGATTATGTAAAGACAATGGACATTAAATTAATGGATGGCAGGGATTATGATCCCGCCTTTGGCACCGATACCGTCAATTACCTCATCAATGAGGCTGCCGCCCGAAAGATCGGCTATGACGACCCAATAGGCAAGGAACTCACTATGTGGGGGGATAAAGGCCAAATCATCGGATTGATGAAAGATTTTCATCATAACTCTCTTCATGTCCCTATCGAACCTTTGATTTTGAGAATGTATAGAGGTGATGATATCTGGGGGAATTTCGTAATTCGAACAGAAGCGGATCAGACCAAGCAAGCCATATCTAATATTGAAAAACTTTATCGGTCATTGAATCCGGCATTTCCATTCAAATTTCATTTTACGGATGAAGAAATAGGGAAGAATTACAAATCTGAGCAAACCGTAGGAAAACTATCAAAATATTTTGCCTTTCTGGCCATATTTATCTCATGCCTCGGACTGTTTGGTTTAGCCACCTTTACAGCAGAGCAGCGAATAAAAGAAATAGGAATAAGAAAAGTATTGGGCGCTGGAGTAGGCAACCTGGTTACCCTGTTATCTCGTGACTTTTTAATACTCGTAGCTTTGTCTACTATTCTTGCATTTCCTGTAGCATATTATTTTCTCAATCAATGGTTGCAAAAATATCCTTACCGGGATGGAATACAACTTTGGTATTTTCTTGTGGCCGGTGCCCTTGCCTTGTTTACTGCTTTGCTTACGGTAAGTTTTCAAACGGTAAGGGCTGCATTGGCTAATCCTACACGTTCATTAAAAGTGGAGTAATCTCGAGTATTCCATTTTTCCAATTGAATAAAACTCGAACCGCCGTTGACTAGTAATGAAAAATTTGATAAGCCGTGACTAACTTTTCATTTCCCGTGGCCTCTTAAAAATCGGTACAGTACTACATGGTTCACCATACATCATACTTTGTACATACGGTTGTAGTTTTTTGGCAATAGCGAGGTAAGCAGCAGCAGGTATTTCCTGGTCGCTACAACCTTTTATTACAACCCGTTTATCTTGAAGATAGGACCAATCTTTAGTTTCTATGAAGTCTACCAGGATAGCGACAGATGTTTCAGCCTTAGTACCGAAATAAATGCCTCTGGCAAACTTATTTGCTTGCGATGAAATTAACATATATGCCCACATAGGAATGATGGCATCTGTACTGCAATACACGGCCAGGTATTTACCGGTATAGGCAGACCAATCCAAATTCCGTAAGGCTTCCCGAAAATCTTTTTCCCGCAAGATTAAACCCTGGAATAAATAATCTTTTAGATCAAATTCCACTATTTCACTATCCGCCAAATATTCATCCAGTGCAATAGTCTGAAGATCACTTTCTGCTACCCGATTGATTAATGTGGTTTCTGATAACATTGTTTAAGTTAATTTGAACTTCCATCCTGATCGAGATCCATAATCATCCTTTCAATTGGGATCTCTTCGCCGATTTCATTAAATCCACTATCAAATTCTTTGATGGTGGGTAATTGATCAATGCTTTTTAATCCAAAATAGTTCATAAATTTTTCACTGGTGATGTACAGGATTGGTTTCCCGGCTCCTTCTCCCCTGCCTGAAATGGAAATCAATTCTTTTTCCAATAATTTCTGAATGGTATGGTCACAGTTTACCCCACGAATTCTTTCTATATCCGGTTTAGAAACCGGTTGCTTGTAGGCAATAATAGCCAATGTCTCCAAAGCAGTTCGGCTCAATCTTTTCTGATTCATTTGATTGAGATACGTTTTGATTATCGGGTGGTAAGCTCCTTTCGTCATAAACTGATAACCTTCAGCAATTTCCTGAAGCTCAAAGGCAAAATCCTCTGATCCATATTTTAATTTAATATTCTCGATCGATTCCAATACCAGGGATCTGTCTATTTTTTCCTTGTGGTAGGCTTCAAGACATGCAATGAGGTCATCCGGTTTTAATGGCTCTGATGAAACAAAAATCAGGCTTTCAATTTGTAAATCAAGTAATTCCACACTTTCAGTTTTATGGTAAAGCACAAAATTACTCAAATTTGCCCAAGACTCTCTATTTTCATACTCATGATTGATTGGTTACTAGATATTGGAAACACCGATTTGGTACTGGGCAGATGGGGTAAATATAATACTGAACCTCAAATACATAGACTTAAAATAGGGTTGATTAAAGAAAATATTTTTCATTTTGAAAATTTACTCATGAAATTCGTCGCAGAAAACGAGAGGGAGGGGGTGAGGGTGGGGACCGTGGGCCGTGGGGG